>JBGAWX010000044.1:0-17256 GCA_044227375.1 Saprospiraceae bacterium | reverse complement strand
ATCCCGGTTTACCTTTGAATCCTTCAATACTTTGGTATAGCTTTCGATGGCCACATCGTTTTGTCTGGCTTGTGTGGCTAATATTGCTTTCTTCAGCACAAAATTGGTACTGTCCGGAAACCATTTGCTCATTTTATTCAGGCAACTGATCGAAGAGTCCAATTGATTTTCTTTAAAGTATGCATCTGCGAGGATTTTATAGGATGAAAGTTTGAATGCTTTATTCTTGATGGTATCAATCCGGCTGTCCTTTATAGCCGAGATGGTGTTTTTATAATCTCCTTTTTTATAGGACAGGAATCCGATGATGTTTAATGCAAGCTGATCATAAGATTCATTGAGTTTGTTACTTCCAACGAGGTCTTTTATTGTTATGGCTTGCAGGGTATTTTCAATAGTTTGAAAAGAAGGTTGATACAAATTGATGTTGTCGTCTGTGAATTCAAAAAATCCATTAAAATATTGCTGATTGCCATCGCTGATGATTGATCCGCTCAGCAACAAATCGCTTTGACATGCTTTTGCTATTTGACGTTGTTCGCCGGTTGATAAATTGACCTTATCCGCTTTGTCAAACTGGTTGTCCGATTTGAGATTGTATTTTTTACAGGCCAGAGCAAAGCGGGTATCCATGATGTTGTTGATTGTTGTATTCCCTTTGTCCACCGGAAAAATCAAGGTCTTGACATCGGCGTCCTGATCAAACTTCGGGCAAGTGTCCGCAGGTTCAATAAAATATTTGTATCCGAACACTAAGGCAGCAATGACTGCAACTGTAGACAAACTAACTTTAGTTGCTTTGACCCATTTATGAGACTCTTTTGAAAATGATTTCACCAGATCATTAGCCAGGTGGCTTAATGCGAGTTCATTGGTTTCAAACAAACTGAGGTTTTCATGTTTTTTTGGAAAGAACTGGTAATTGGAAATTTCAGGCAATGCTTGAGTCAACTCGTCCCTGGTGTAATCTGAAAGTATGATTGGAATCAAAACTTTGTTTTTGCTGCATTCTTCAAGAATCAGGGGCAATTCATTCTTTCGGATAAATTGAGAATTTACAAATGATTTACTGACCAATAAAAGGTAGTACTGTGAATGTCTGATTTCCTCTTTGATAGTAAATTCATATCGACCGGCAGGGATCATGTCGTCCTTCCATGGAATGTATTGAGTAAGATCTAGGTTGTTGACAAGAAGGTCAAAGATTTTTTCTTTTTGATCTTTGTCTTCTCTTGCATAAGAAATAAAAATTTGTCGTTGAATGGCCATGTTAGTAATTTTCAGATTTTAGGAATCGGTTTACATGTTTTGATGACTTTGACATAATGAATCTTATTCAATTTAAATCGAATATCAAGCCTCCATAAATGGATCCATTAAAAATTGCCGACTTGCCTTTGTTTTTTTCATTGACGAGGAAATCATGGTCATTGATATAAGCAATGCGGAAATGTTTTATCCGGAATGCAAAAGAATAGCTCAATTGTTTTACTGCGATGCCTGCGGAAAGTAATGCATTGTTGAAAGGGACGTAGTTGATTCCGAATGCGGCATCATAAAGTCCTCCATCTGCGATCAATACATCAACTCCAAAATTCATGCGCTGTAGTTTATATAACACTCCTAGGCCAAGTGAGCGTTGATTATTAAGTGGTTTATTATCTTCATTTGGAATAAATGCATCTCCAAAAAATTGCGATCCAGCCAGGTTCATTAAATTCATTCCGATTTTTAAAGCATTGTTTATTATATAAGTTGCAGAAATATCAATATCAAAATTTTGTTTAGACACATTTTCATCAGTGAATATAGTTCTGGTTTGATTGTTTTGTTTTTCAATAAATAATTCATTTGGAATATTGAATTTTTGCCATTTTGATTTTAAAGTAAAACCTAAACTTAGATTGGAATTAATCGTATACGCTGCTCCGAAAAAGCCTGCAAATTCTTTTAAGTTCATACTCATTGAATCTAAAGGAGTAATTATTGAGGAATCCCCTTGGAAAAATATTGTGTTTCGAAACTCATCTTGTTGAGTATAAATTCCACCAACACCTATAGAAATCTTTTTTGCGATGCGGGTATATGCTGACAGTTTTACATTGTTTTTAAAATTAGTTAGTAAACTGATGTTGGAGTTTCTTCTGCTTAATGCAATAGAAGAGGGATTCCAGAATAGAGCCTCCGAAATATCTCTTGACGGGGCGAAATTAAATCCAGTATTCGCTGAATTGGAGATTGGAGAAGCAAAAAGAAATTTACCATATAAAATTTTACCTGTATCTATGTTCAATACTCTGTATTGACCTGCTGCAGGACTTCCAACTACAGATGTAAGTGATGTTAAAAAATTCAGTAAAGTTGGAGACCCAACCAAAGCTGTAGCCCCTGATACTTTTTCAAGATCTTGTGGAGATTGTTTTACTGCAAGTTTTAAAATGCTGTCTGTAGAATGCGGTTTCATCTCAGCTTGTTTGCAATTGGTATTCAGCAACCAATCTTTGATCGTGCAATAGGCGTTGTTATCTGTTTTATTTTGTCTGTCCTTGTCTTCTGTAATGAATACATCTCTTGTCATTTTTTCACAATCCTTACATTTGGAGATGGCGTACATGGTCACGACTTTATCTTCCAATGTAGAAAAGGGTACTCCTGTGTTGATCTCAAAATATCCTGATGGTCTTGAAGCGGTGCGCGTTGCTTTTTGAGGATTGAAATTTGGAAAGACAACCACATTTTCCGCTCCTTTGGTAGTGTTAGGACTTTGTACAACGCATCTTACATTTCCTTTCAATATTAGGGATTGAGCTGATATTTTGCTGTCAAGAAAACTTAAGAGACAGAAGTAAAGAATCAGATTTTTCATGGCGTATTATTTAATGATGATTAGGGTTCAGAAAAATATGTTGATTCTCCAATTGCGGAGCACTTAATTTCAGGGCGAATGATTTGTCTTCATATTGTGGGTGAGATGTCAATAGAGTGACTTCATCACCTATAGTATATTCCTCCAAACGGATTTTGTAAGCACCATCAGACCTGGAAATATCATAATATTTGGTGCCTTCCACTGAAACTTCCACTCCTCTGATGGGCATTTCTGCTGCAGTTTTTACAATTCCGGAAATGAATACCACTGTGGTAAATGGTAGGGTGAGTTCCAGGGGCACGCTTGCATTTATTATGGTATCGTAAATGGTTGTGGTGAATCCAGGGCTTGAAATTTCAAGTTTTAGTTTGTTTTTTAAGATCTCTGCCGGAATGTCTGCAAAGAGCGCTTGTCCCATATCATCGATAGACTGATTGCGTACATATTGTTGCAAGTACAGCTTGACATTGCCATGAGTAATTGGATTTTTTTTCCAGTCAAATACGCGAATGCTTATATTTTTTTCAGCGGGGGGAGGTATAATTTTTAATATGATAAACAAGATAAGGAAAATGCCTAAAATGGTTCCAACTAACTTAATAAACGCTTTCCGTTTTTTTCTTTTCTCATAGCTCTCCGGTCGTTCATCATCTGATGGCAAAGATCCTTCATTAGGTTCTAAAATATTTTTAATGGAATTAAAAAGGATTTGCAATTCCGGATGATCTTCTTCTCCATCCCAATCCATCAGCATGGCCGATTCAATATTTCTAAATGCAAGGGGCACTTCCAAAGGCTCCATGACGATAGGTACCAGTTTTCTTTGACGCAGTGCTTCGCCGGCTTCTGCTTTGACATATTGTGATGCAATGGATCGCAAGGTCCAAATGACAAGCACGCATTTGGCTTGATTCAATTCATTTTCAATTACGGTGTTGTAATCTTGTCCTACCGGAATTTTCCTGTCCCACCACACACTCCATCCTTTTTGCTTCAGCAATCCAGCCAGCTGACTGACAAGGGACTTGTCTTCGGAGGAATAGGATATGAAGATTTGGGGCATAATGTATTTTAATTTAAATAAAATGCTCCCTGTTGATCTTTTCGGCTGCGGCTACACCAATCTTATATAAAATTTCTCTATTCCCCGCATTACTCATCTCTACCAGGCTCTCCACATCTTCATCATTAAAGGTTTTACCAAGATTCAATGCATTGAGTTCTTTTACTGTAATGGGAAAATTGTATCGCAGATATTGGATGTGTGGTTTATCACCCACGTTATCATCTCTTAATGTTTCAATTTCCATATCGATGTAATGTGCAGTTGGGGAATTGGATAACCATTGCAACACGATTTGATTTTGCCAGCTGGCATCCTGCATCAACATTTCCGGAACCTGAGTTGCCCAGGTTTTTATCCATGCATCTTCTATTTCATCTGTTTTCTTTTGAAATACACTGTATCCTGTACCAACAGAAACGATAGTCAGGTTATCTTCTCCCATAGCCCAGTGAAATGGAAAGCCCTTTAATGTGGCCACCATGAGCAAAGTAAGTGCCGGATTGTTCGCCATGCTTACACCGCCATCTACAAATGCAGCGCGTTGTCCATCTCCAACATCGATCATCTGGGGTGCGAAATACGTCGGTGCTGCACTGCTTGCTCGAACTGCCTGCCATAGATGAATGTCTTTATTTTTACCTAAGTCGGAATTATAAAATTTTCCATTTGGATGATTGATCAATGGCCACACAGAATTTGTGTCTGCTCTTTTTGCAACAATGCACAATCCGGTTCTGATTTCCGGCCCTCCTAATCTGATGTCTCCAAAAATGGATCTAAGATTTTCTACCAAAGCTCGGTGATCGTAACCAGCCTTTAAAAATTTCCAGGTTTCCCAGGGTTTCCACCAATCCCGTTTCTCGCCAAAAATTTTTCCACCCAGAGTCATGTACAGATCTTTAATTTCATCAACTGTCTTTCCAATGGCAAGTGCAGATGCAATGATTGATCCTGTCGATGTACCACCAATTAAGTCAAAGTAATCACACAAGAGTAGATTTGGATTGTTTTCTTTTTCCCTGAGCAGGGTTTCAATCTTTTTGAGATAACCCAGTGTGAGTGCGCCTCGGATTCCGCCGCCATCCAATGAAAGGATTCGCTTTGGACCAATTGATGGGTCGAAGTGTTGTGCCAAACTTTTTGTCATGGTTTATGATTTTAAGGTTTCTAATATTTTTTGAATTTTATCTTTTTGTTCATTGTACGAACTCATGGCGAAGGTATCTTTGGTTTTTTCGGCAAGTGCTTTCGCTTTTAATTCATATTCATGCATTTTGGTTTCATTGTTTTTATAATGGTAGGCTTCCGCCAGAGTAAGCAAAATCCAGATGGCATCATTCTTTTCAGAAAACTTGCTCTCTGACTCCAGTTGAGTTGCAATTTCCAGCGTTGAATTTCTGATATAATCTGCTTTTAATTTAACATCATCCCAGTCATTTCCATTTGCTTTTAATAAGCCGGCTTTTTTATAATTCATGAAAGCTGCATTGATGCCATTGTAATAATCCTGTTTGAGTTGAAATCCTTTTTCATAAAATTGGATTGCATCCTCCAGATATTTCATTTCGTTTGTAAGTTCAAACAACCTTTTATTTATCGCACCACTTATGCCTAGGACTTCAATATCCTGACTATTCAAAGGATTCAGTTCATTGAGAATATTTTTTGCATTGATCAATGCTTGGTGTTCATTTGGTTTCTTTGATTTGTAAGTACACAAGGCCTGCCGGGAAATGATAAAAGACAAGTTGTCCCGAAGGGTCATGTTCATCGTTGCATATTCTTTCGCTTTTTGTAATAACTTTATGGCTTTCTCAAATTCTTTTGCACTTTTTGCTTTTTCAGCCTGATCCATGATCATCGCGAAACTATCCGAATCTATTGATGAATTTTTCTTTTCCTTTCTTTCAGAACTGAAAGATTTCGAATTCAATTCATCTTCTAAAAAAGTAAATACCGGACTGTCGGTAGTTTGTGGATTCTGGTTCAGAAGTCCTTTTACAATATTTGTGAGTAGTGTTTTAAATCGGTCCACTTCTTTAAAAGGAATGCCCTCTTCTGAATGAGCATATTGATGAACGACAAAATGATTCACATCAAAAGGGATGTTGCTCATTTGTTCTTTTTCACAAATCATAATCGTATAGCGGGGCTTTAAGGCATGTCGTACTCCGAGTTCCCACATGACATTGGCATTCAAAGTTGAGATGTCCGCGACGACGATATCTGCATTTTTAATTTCCTGCAGCATGACCTTGTCAATACTTCCACTCAGATTTTTATCAATAGCGCGGTAACAGGGAATGTTTAAATCATCAAATACAGGTTTGATCAGCAGCGTGTATGTTTCATCCAGATCCAGGATTCTGACTTTACCGTTGACATAGCTTGTTTTTTTGCCGTAACCGATAATCACAAAGCAATTTATGTTCATAATGATTTGTTTATTAAATGTTTCATAAGTACTTCAATGTATCTATCCTTCTTCATTTATAATAAATTTGTATTCGCCATCCATTATTTTAAACGGTATGTTTTCCGTTGTGTCTACATAGATTTGTTTAAATTCGGGACCCATCTCATCGCAACCTTTATTAACGATCTCAAGATATTTTTTAAATACATAGGCCTCGCTGGTCTTTTTCGCTAAGTGATCTTCATGGTAACAAATGAATGTATAGATATTGTATTTATCTTTTAAATTTGTTTTATCGGAAATATCAACAAGGGAATAATGCTTTTCTCTGAGTTTTAATTTATCCAATTCAGCATCAGAAATTTTGAAAATGATACCATTTAAATATTTTTTTTTCGATTCTTTCAAATTTAAATAAACGGCATCCACATTTTTATTTAGTTTTTCTGAGAAAACCCTTGCTTTGTAATTCCAAATTCTGGAATAGCCAAAAACTATGGTCGGAATAATTTCTGATTTCAATACTTTTCGTTCTATGGTTTTAGCAATGCTATCCAAATTTATAAGTGAACCATATCCAAAAATATATTTATTCATTATTTTAGTTTAAAATTGAATTTTAAAACTGAATTCTTTTGGACATCCGTTTTATCTATTAAATATACACCAGGCTGGATCAATATATCTTCTGATGTTACGACTGTTTCGCTTTGGTCATAATTCACTACAATACATTTGTCAAAAAGAAAAATATTCTCGAATTCCGGAATGGATGTAAAATCAACCACCAATCTGATATGCTTTGTATTGTGTGAGGCTTTTACAGCCATATCTGTGTTGCCATCCTGAAATCCATTAATGAAGCAACAGTTGGATACATAGACATTTGAATGTCCTTTAATTAATGGATTGAAAATTGTGTCTTTAATACCCTCATTGATATCAGAAAATGTGAACTTATTTTCAAATGGCAGCAGATTCATAAGATCTACCGCATCCCCATCTGTTCTTGAGTAAAACTGGAATTGATCAACAAAATGTGAAAATTGACTAATGGTACATGTGATATACTCGTCCCAAACATCTACTTCTTTATTAAGTCTCTTTATAAATTTTTTATATAAAGGTTCTTTATGTACTTTCTTATTTGAGTAGGAAACAAATTTAACATAATGAATTTTTGATTCTAAATATATACTTTTATCGCCTGAGTCAATAGGTGTATTTAAAGATTTCACTTTTACCCAGCCATTGTTGTCTTTAAAATCATCTTCAGAAATGGTATGGTTTAATCCCGCGGTAACAGCTGCTACCAATTCGGTCTCATTCTTCCAATTGTCGGTTGTTAGTTTTGATTTCTGAACCTCTTTTACAAAATTATTGACTAGATCATTATCTTCTCGTTTTGATTTGACAAATGCCAAAATAGGAATGTCGCGTTGTTTTGCGTATCTAAATTCCAGATGAGTGTAGCTTATGACTTTATCTTCTATTAATAAATCAGACTCCAGCTCCTTTGCATTTTCGGCAATAGAGCCGTATTTATCTCCAATTATCAATACGAATATATCAGACTTGTCAATCCGCTCTTTGATGATTTTCCATTCGCGCATATTTGTTGCCGGAAAATTTTCCATTCCTTCAACAATGAAATTGTTTTTAATTAAAGCGGATCGTAAATCTTGCCGTTCTTTTTTTAAGTCTTTTAAAGTTGAGCTGATAAAAACCTGGTATCTTTTTTCTAAGTGATTTGTTTTAATCATAGGAAAGAGGATAATTAATATTTTTGATAATCGTTTAGAAAATTAATTTTAGTCACCACGACCTCGTATACAAATTCAATAAAGGCAAATCCACAACCAGGGAGATGCTGTATCGGGTGTAAGTATTATTTGAAAATTCATTTGAAGCAACGTTTACTTTTCTGAGATTGGGACCAAGTTGCAAACCAAAATTGAGTGATAAGGGACAATTGGGAAATCCTAAAGACCAAAACACACCCGGAGAAAATATATCGCGAAGTTGAATAGTCGGCACTTGATCAGCAGTATCATCGCTAAATCGAAATGCTGCAACAGCTCCAAGATCGACCATCGAAATAAAAATACTAGAAGACCAACCCTTTACTTCCGGCCAGGGTGCGACCCAGGGCCATGCACTGCCGCCGGCACTTATACTGAAACCGATTGGAGCAGTTAAGCCAAAATTGTTAAAACTTGCTTTGCCTGTATCGAAATCATGAATTCTTTCATACCCCGTGAATAATCCACAGTATGCATTCACCGAAATGTTGAAACGGGAAAGTCTCTTTACCCGCGAACTCCCTGATGGTAAAGCCACCATATTGATGGCTTCATACACTTCTTCTGATGTCTTCGCTTGTGCAACACTTGCAATAAATAAACCCTTATCCAAAAGAAATTGAAGTATGGTTTCGACTTTGCTTTTAACATCTTCATTTATTGCCTTGCCAGGCTCAAAACGCATTTGGTATAATTTTCGGACATTGCTAATGACAATGCTGTAATTTTTTTCTTTGAGGCCTGAATAGATGGACAACACGGAATTCG
Organism: Saprospiraceae bacterium; assembly: GCA_044227375.1. Classification (GTDB taxonomy): domain Bacteria; phylum Bacteroidota; class Bacteroidia; order Chitinophagales; family Saprospiraceae; genus Vicinibacter. The sequence goes on along the minus strand of JBGAWX010000044.1, from coordinate 8,335 downwards.
AGGCATCAATCATGTCATTGTATTTCTCCCAAAATAATTCCAGTTCAAGTTTAGTCTCCGGGGTCGCCTGTAAACTAATATTTTTAATAAATTCATTTTCTTTAAAACTTTCAATAACTCGGGTCGCACTGTTGAAGTAGGTGATATAATCATCCAATGACCTGTCTTTCTTTTCTTTTTCCTGTAAGTTTTGTATTTGGAATTGTACATTATTGATCTGATCTGAAATATTTTCTACAAGACTTTTCAATGGATTCACATTGTTGACCATAGAAGCCATGACCGTTCCATAAGTGTTTGTTTCCGTTTTGGAAAGTTTCAAATCCTGAACTTTTTGATAAAGCAAACCCAGATAAATATTGAACGCAACTTCATCACTGGCCAATAACATAATGCTGTCTGCAGGTACCCAATATTCTTTACTTCCGGGAGTTGCTGTTCTGAAAGAGCCGGAGACTTCCTGCATAAACCGGATGGCATTTGTTTTGATCACATTGGCATGGTCTGAGCTCCATTGATAATCCTGGTTATCCGGTTTGTAATCTTCAATTAATTTTCCAATGTGGGTTCCCCTTTGTAATCCTTTTCCATAATACAAAGCAGTCAGGCAAACAGATTTTAATTCAAGGTGGTTGTTGAAGAACTCTTCATATTTCCCATTTTTAATTACATCTTCCAGATGCGGAAGTATGGATTCCATGTCTTTGCCAAATGCATCTCTGAAGGATTGAAGGTATTTATCATAATGATATACTTCTTTGGGTAGTTGTTTGATGAGATTAAAAGTGACAGGAAATAATGTTTTGACATCCTGATATTCTTCATTTTCAAATTCCTTGACAAACCGGTCAAAAAAACTGGCTTGCAGTTCTTTTTTAGTACGGTTCACTATGAATTTTGCAAAACCATCGGCTATGGTGGTGACATCGAGGTTGCCTAGTGTTGAAAAATTAATTGGACTTATTTTTGGTTCAATCCTATCCATTGGCGATTGAATTTCACCATCAGAAAAATACTTGCCATAAAAAGGATTAGCTTTTAAGATTGGTTTATAAAAGGAAGAATTGATATCGAAGTTAGCTCCGCTATAATACCTTTTAAAAATTTGGTTCAATGCATTTTTATGTTGGAAAAATCCATCACCATCAAGACAACTCTGCTTTAGGAACAAGGCATCATAATAAATTGAAGAATTGGTTTGACACTGTATATTATTTAATTGAATAAATATTAAGATAAATGGAATTATGTGTTTTGCCATAAAATTTCAAATTGGTATATGTAAAAAAATATTTTTTGGAGAAATCAATTTTGTATTTGGATTATTATTTATTGGTATTGAATTACGGATAATTAAATTTTTAATTTCTTGAACATTATAGTTTTTTCCCAGACTTTTATATCTTGAAATTATCAGAGCACAAATTCCAGCAACAATTGCAGTAGCTTGAGATGTTCCTGTATTTAGTTTGTCAGGAGTGTCATGTAAGGTATAAGCGAGAATATCTTCACCAGGAGCATAAATTTCAGTTTTTTCATTTAACAGAGTAACTATAGATATATTGCTGGATTTAGTTGTTGCTCCAACTGCGATTGTTTGTTCGAAAAGTGCCGGATACAATCCTCCTTGTTGAGGTTGTTCTGAATGCTGATTATTGCCTATTGCAGCAACAATTAGAATGTTGTTGGCTGTTGTCGTTTCCTTTATAAGTGTTCTAAGACTTTCACTGATATCACCCCCAATGCTAAGCGAAATAATATCAACATGATTGTTTACAGCATCTACAATCGCATCTTCAACTCTTTTATTAGAATATGCTCCGGAAATGGTAACCTTGGAAATATACAGCTGACACTGCGGTGCGCAGCCCACTACAAAGTTTCTATTGCGGGCCCCAATAATTGAAGCACAATACGAACCATGTCCGAGCGTGTCGTTAATTGTGGAAATTCCAGCAATACTTGGGTGTACATATGTTCCTACAATGCCGTCCTTGATTTCATTATTATTTTCATTGAATCCAGAATCAATTACTGCGATTTTAGCATTTATGCCTTTCTCATTATAGGAGCTCCAGATATGAGGTATCTCTAACTTATTCATCCACCATGGAATTTCTTCTTGAATTTCAACAAGCTCTTGTATGAATTCCTTCTCAACTCCTCCACCCCAATAAAAATAACCATCTCTGTCCCTAAACCAATTCCCCAAAGATGGATTTGGAATATCAGCAGGAGCCACTTCTTCGCCATCAAACCGAAAGCCTTGTATGACCTGTCCAATCACGCTGCTCTTGTCTCCAAACCTGGTTGGAATGGATGTTCGTTTGTTGAGCCGTTTTTCTTTTACTATGAGAAGCATGAACGCATTGGTATTTTAGGAAATGTTTACTCCGTGCGCATTTATGGTTTGCGAAAGATCCCAATTGTGATTTGCAATCTGGGCTTTGAAGCATTGGGTTCTGTAAATCGTGTTGCGAAGGATTTCATTGCTGTGATTGGCCAGCCATTGATGCCTGGCATCCACATATTCTTCTATCCATTTCTTTTCTTCTCCGCCACTTGCAGGTACTACGGCATCAAATCGTTTTCTCAAAAATGCAAGAATGCCTCCGGAATGTATTTTACTGTCATAGATCACGAGCATGCTTAAAGGATGTGTAAATCCATTTTGATTAAACCAGCTGAACGCCGGCTGATAATATTTGGATTCAAACAAACGGTCCTGGCAAGATTTCATAATGGGATCCATTTTACCTGCATTTTTCAAAGCATTGCAAAATGCGTCGTCTGTTGAAAGACTTGGTTTGTGCCCGATTTTATTTAAATAAGGTTTAAGCTCATTGGCAAACATGCCGTGATGGTCGATGTAATCCTGAATCAATGCTTTTAAATGTCCAAACTCCGTGGTTTGTGATCTGCCAAAAGTGATTTGAACAATTGTTTTTTTTGTTTCAGGGTCATTGAAGTCTTTCAGTTTAACGAGCGTTGCATAATTTCCTTCCGCTGTTCCGGTTTCAAATGCATTGATGACTTGTTCTATTTTTCGTTTCAAGGAAGGAATGATGATCGGAGAATGTTCCAGTAAAACATTATCTGGTGCCGCGCGTTCCTCAGCATGCGCATCGTCTATGATTTCTTGTCCGATATCAAGACCTCCACCCCAATAAAAAATATTGTCGCGATCTTTATACCATTTGCCCAGTGCAGGATTCGGAACAATTTTTACTTCTTCACCCTGAAACGTAAATTTTTCTTTTACAAAACCAATGATGCTTTCCTTATCGGTAAATGAAACCGGAATGTATTTCCGTTTATTGAGCTTGCTTGCTTTGACGATTAATTGGATCATAACTTATCCTACGGCTTCATCGCCTGGCTGAGTATTAACATGAATGGTGAGTGGTGCTTGTGCACTTGATGTATTGGCAACATTACCGGTCGCACTGTCTTCTTTTTTTCCTGAAGCTCTTAACTTGACCAGTTTGTTGAGCATATCAAACCAGAAGGGTGCACCCAAACCAATTGCAAAAGCAGTGATTAAAAATCCAAGGAATTTTTTACCGGAGAAACTATTTTCGAGCACATATCCGAGTTTGTATTTGATGTAATGATTTTCGTAAACGGATTCCAGAAATTCCCGGCATGCTTTTTTGTCTGAAGTATCCAAAGTGATCCTGCAATTTTTATCATTCAGGTATTTGTACAAAATTTTAGCGCTATCTCTTCGCATGCCATAATCGTCCCAGCCTAAGGCAACGATATCGTTTGCTCTTTTCAAATCTCCTTCGAGGAATTGCTTAATGCTGTCCAATTGTTTACGGTATTCTTTGAAGATTGTATCATTATATTGCTTGCTTGCATTGGAAGTGTCCGGAAAAACAACTCCGTTGCTCACTATTTTTTTAACTCTGGGATCATCTTTATATTTATCACTGGCTTCAATTGCCATTTGTACCAGTTTATCTCTTGTGTCTTTATCGACAGAAAGTTTGTGAGTGATTTCAATGGTATCGACATTAAAAATCATGGAAAGAAAAATGCCAATGAATAAAAGGATGATTTGCGTTTGTCTTTTGTACCAGCCACTCACCCGATTCATGGAGTCATCAAACCAGGTTTCAATTCTTTCGATGAACTTTTCAGTATTTTGAAGACTGGCTTTCATGTGAAGATTCAACAGCTGCCAGGTCTCCTTGTCGATTGCCGGAGAACTTATCGGAGTTCTGGAATTAGAATAATGTTGTCCGTAATAATCGATCAATTCTTTGATTTTTGAAATGTCAGCACTGTATAGTAAATTTTGCCTTATATTGCTTATTGATTCTTCTGATGATGTCACATTGTATTTGTAGTTCGCAATTTCATCGATCCTTTTATCAAAGTCTTGTTTCAACACCTCAAACAGTACTGTAGAGAAATTTTTTGCAGATATATAAGAAGGCAGTGGGTAAAGCCTGCTCGAGCCGTAATTTTTTATGAGAGGATGATCAAAAAAATGATCGCCGATTTTTTTTTCTTCATCTTTCTTCTCCCGCTTTCCGATAAAAATTTTTAAAATCTCCAAAACAAATTCTTTGAATCCCCGGTATACGGCCATCCAGCGATTGTCGTGGGGTGTATTGGCAAGCATTCGTTCTACTATGGCATTTCTAAGCATTCTTGCTCTCAAGCCAAACAATGTGGCAATCGCCTCATTGATGGAAGTGGCCAGCAGACTGTACAACAAAAAGATGAATACCAAACCAATGGTTACATCTAAGATTGGTGAATTAAACATGAATTCATTTTTATGTGCTTACTCTATAATCCCGTTTTCAGCATTCCGGATTTGTGCAGGCTTTAGGCTCCATCTATTCTGCAGGATAAATTTCTGTTTTAGGCTGTAGGAAGATAAATATTTGGTAATACTTTTATTCCTAAAGCCTAATGTCTACAGCCTTCATTAATTCACTTCCTGAGGCTCGCTGGTAATTTCAAAGAAGTATTGAGTTAAGTTTCCTTTTGCTTTAATTGTTTTTCCCAATAATTTATGCAGGGATTCATCATGAAATGGATTCCCTCCTTTGCGTTTGAGTCTGTATTTTTTCTTGCCGGTATCGAGGTAAACCGCATCGTGTTCACTTTTGGAATCCTTTCCAAATTTTTGGAGGATTACTTTACCCGTCAATTCTAATTTTGTTGTCGCCACGTTTTATTTTCGATGATATAATTTCCATCCAAGGAGTTGGCCTCCGCTTTCCTTTAATACCAACACTTCAAATGTATTAAATTTTTTACTGTTTTTCTTAGCCTCACTGGTATAAGTTCTGTATGTGATATCCTGATTTCCATACATGGCTTTAGCAAAGGCGGAACTCTTTTTACTTTTTAATTTTATTTTATAGACGCGTTCTTTTTCGTTCCCGCTGAATTTTACTTTTTTAAAAATATCTTTCAGATCTGTCTTGAAAAATGATTTGGCTTTTATTCTGGGAAGTGCCACTTTTATGGATGCTTCGATCGTAGCACGAAGATTGATTCCTTTGTTAAACAATTTGAATCTTCGATTTTCAACCGCTTCAACAGTTTTATCTTTAATGGTCTCTTCCGCGGGTACAATTGATGGATCTCCGAAAAGATCGAACTGAGCCAGCGTTTTCAATTCAAAAGGATCGAGTTGAGGACCATTTACAGTTAGAAAATTCTGTCTGGCTTCCAGCATGGCTCTTCCCGATGAAGCTCCTGCAAGAATGTTTTTGATATAATACTGCGTGATGAGATCTGCAAGTCCGTTGGAGTTTGCCGGTCCATATGCAATGGTGCTGCTGCCCACAAACGCAATAGCGCTGTTAAGAAAATAAATGCTAGCAATACTGTAGTCATTATTGTCGGATTCTTCAGGATTGAACAATTGATTGCCATAGCAACATTCAGCAGCCACTACGGTACCAAATGAAATTTTAGCATTGAAATCTTTAGAATACATTGCAATTGGAAAATTATTTCCCTTTTGTCCATAATACTTCGCATCAATAGGGGCACCGTGACAATTATAGAAATGAACCAATGGTTTTAATTGTGTGACAGGATATCCGGTTACGGATGGCGGGGATTCTTTGAGTTTGGTATTATTTCCAAACATATTGTTCAGACTGAGTTGTGTGGATTTCTTCCATACTGCTGCGGTGACTGCAAAATAATCCATAAGCAATTCCTGCTTAACAGGTTTGTATTTGATTATGGTATTGATGACTTTAGTCACATAGCCAAGACTGTTCATGCCGGGAATATCCGGAATTCTGCCAACCACCCGTGTGGGTCCTGTAAAGGAAGAAATGTTATTTCCGAATGCCGCATCGCAGGCATATGGTAAATCCAATGGAACGATTTTATCGTCATCATCTGCAGGATTTTTGATTTCCTGAAAAGGGATGATGTCCTGTGCACCAAACAAGACGAGGTAAGCGGGTTGCCATTTTTTGTATAAAGCATCTACAGTATTCTTGCAGGTTTTTTGAGTAATCGAACTCACTGCAGTGATGCCAGCTTTTTCTGCAGAAACAGGATCATCGATATAAACAATCATGGTATCCAGATCTTTCTTTTTGTCTGCTTCAGCAAGATTGATCAGTAATTTTCTAACCGCAGTAAAATTGCTTGCATATTTAGTCTTGAGATTTGCCCGGCTGGTGACGATAATTTTTTTAGGTTTTGACATCGTTGTAATTTTTAGAAGTGAGAATGAATTTTATTTAAAATCAATTCAAGAATACCAAGGATCCCGAAAAACGGAACATTGAAATACAATTAAGAATAGTTGAAGATGGTTTTACACAGACAGAGGTCCGGGAATTATTAAAATGAATAGTTATTACTCAATGCTATACCTATACCATATTTTCTTAAATCGTTATAGCGGTAATGACTATATCTATTAATAATGGATTTGCAAGATAAAGTTTATGTCTGAATGATGTATATTTTTTGTGGCCTAATTTTTTCATTTGATAGAAAAATACTCCTAAAGAACCATATTATTTTCTTGCAGGTTGAATGTGCATGGATTCTTTATGATCCAAAGCCTTATCCTGTTGAGATTTTTCGAAATCTTTACTCCGCATCAAAGTAAAGGGGTTGTGGAAATGATAAATACAATTGGTAACTTTGGTTTTATTAACCCTAAATTTCCAGATATGAATGGAACCCACAGTATTGAAAATAAGGCTATGATTTCTTTGGGACCTTTATTGGGAGTTGAATCTGATACGAACTATACCGTTTGTTGTCTCATCCATTCTAAATTCATAGAGGATACTGCTTTAGTAGAGTTGGAATTGGAGAATATAATCATTAAAGATCCAAGACCCAAAATCCTCAGAGATTATTGGTTTTTCAGATTTGATTTTAAAGTACAGGCTGATCCTGAAATTCAAAAAGAAATTAGATACCGGATTCTTTATAAAGGCAATATCATATCTACAAAACTGAGTAAAAGCGAATTTCAATTTCGCATTCCACCTTTAAATAAAATACCGGATGTGGCATTTGTCTCTTGTTGTGGCACACATAAATCTTATCCGGAGGTACTTCACCCCAATGCTTTCCTCGGTTGGGAGAACATGCTGCAATTCAAACCGGACTTTCTTTTTCTCACCGGGGATCAGGTCTATGCAGATCCGATCTGGGAAAAGATGGAAGAAGCTAAAGAAATACTGGATATTAATGCAATGGTATCAAAAGAACTCGAAGACAAGATTGACGAATTTTATCTCAATTTGTACATCGACTATTTTTCGAAAGAACATTATTGTGAAGCGCTGGCAACCATTCCGAATATCATGACCTGGGATGATCATGAAATCATTGATGGATATGGATCGCATAAAAAAGCCAATCAGGATTCACATATATTCAAGTGCATGTTTAAATATGCTAAAATCTATTTTGAATATTTTCAGATCAGGTCTTCGCGCAATATTTCATTGCTCAATTATCCATACGATTATACGCTCTATTTAAACCTCCGGAATTATTCTTTCATACTCCCGGATACCCGAAGTTACAGAACACGGGAACAGATTCTGGATAAGAACCAATATTTAGCATTGGATCATTTGTTATACAAAAGGGATTTTATTCCTTCGAAGACCAAGTATTTTGAAGAGCAAAAAAATATGCACAACATTTGTTTTGTACTTCCCGTACCCATAGCACATCGGAATTACAGTACGACAATGGAAAGAATATTCAGTGTAGTGAGTGGAGTGTTTAGTTTTTGGAGACAGGTTGGATTTGGTATTTTTGAAGATGACGATCTCGTGGATCATTGGGATCATCCAAAACATGAAGCAGA
>JBGAWX010000043.1:0-17260 GCA_044227375.1 Saprospiraceae bacterium | reverse complement strand
AATCTTCATGCAGTCCAGGTACTGGTAGATATGTATTTATGTTTACTGCAACTGATGCGTGTGGAAATACAAGAACTGGATTTTCAAGTTATACAGTACAGGATACAACCCGACCTGCAATTACAGGTGGTGCTAATCTGGTAGTTGAATGCGGTAACGATGTATATGGTGTGGTTTATGCCTGGTTAAACAGTCATGCAGGTACCACTGGAACAGATGCTTGTGATCCATCTGCATTCCTAACTTGGAGTAATAACTTTAATGGAATCATAAATAATTATTGCGGTGCACCGGTTCCAGTTACGTTCTTTGTTCAAGATCGTTGCGGAAATTCCAACAATGTTACATTCACTCTACAGGTTAGAGATTTGACTCCGCCAATATGGAACATCAGACCTCAAAATCTTACTTTGGAATGTGATGGTACAACCGATCCATATGCTGCGATTGCATCATGGTTAGGAGCAGTTGGAAATGGTGTTGCAATTGACTCATGTCAAAAGACTGTTTTCTATTCGAATAACTATACAGGCTTAACTCCTGGTTGCAGTAGGTTTACAGGTTCATCACTGGTAACCTTTACAGCAAGAGATGCATGCGGAAACGCAACTTCTGCACAAGCTACAGTTTCAGTAGTGGACAGGTTCCCACCAGACATTACCTCTCCTGCTAAAGACACAGTTGTAGAGTGCGATGGACTTGGAAACCGAAATGCATTAGCAACCTGGATACTTAATCATGGTGGAGCAAGGGCAATTGATCGTTGTGGAAGAAATGGTACATCCCCAGGTATATTGCGTTGGGATGCTGTCGTGATGAGGACTGAAAACACTTGCGGAGTAAATGATATTTTCACATATATGTTTACGGCAATTGATTCTTGTAACAATGTATCTGCCGCTACGATTGCAAGATTTATTATAAAGGATACTACTCCTCCGATCTGGTCTTCTGATCCTTTAAGTACAACTGCACAATGTGACGGTAAAGGAAATATCGCACAATTAAATGCATGGATTGCTTCAAATGGTGGAGGAAGCATTGCAGCTGATCCTTGTAACGGAACAGTTAGGATTGAACATGATCAGGTACGAGAATATGACCGTTGCAGTAATACGGATAGTACCGTTTATCGATTTACGGCATATGATTGTTCTGGAAACTCTTCAACCAGGGAAGCTTCCTTTATTATTATTGATAATGTACCACCAACTCTTGTTTCCGCAGCTAGAGATACTACGATCTCTTGTGAGAATTTATCCGGAAATAATGATGATGAATTATTAGGTTGGTTGAATTATAGAGCTGGTTTCAATACCACGGATGCTTGTAGTGATCAAATTACATATACAAACGATTATCAGGCTGCTAATTGGGTAAGACTCTGCGGACCTTCAAGATTCGTTGTAGTTACATTCTCCGCAACAGATGATTGTGGAAATGTTACGAGATCATCTGCGAGGTTCACCATTACGGATCTTGTAAGACCAAGATTCTTGAATTGTCCTCCACCTATTGTACAAAATGCAGAAGCTGATCATTGCGATGCATATGTAACGGTTCCAAAATTAGTAGCGACAGATAATTGCACCCAAGCTGATAGTATTGTGATTAGTCAAATTTATGGACCTAATCCAGTACAATACAGATTCCCGGTTGGAACAACTATTTTGAAATATGAGGCTAGAGATCTTTGTGGAAACAGAGATACCTGCACCATAAAAGTAGTTGTCAATGATTACTGGGATGTTCCTGCAATCACATGCCCAGCAAATGTTGATACGACTAACTCTGCCGGAGTATGCGGTCGAAACAATTTAGGAGGATTAGCTCCTACACTTGTAAGAGATATTTGTCCTCATACAGCGGTTACTTATGTTATTAAAAATGAAACAGGAGATACTATAAAGAAAGGTATTGTTAATGCCAGCGGTAGTAATTTCCCTAAAGGATTAAATCAGGTATGTTACACTGTACAGGATCAACCGATCTTATTGATTACAGAAGTAACACAGCAAATAGATGCAGCGATTGTAGGCTCAACCAGTCCGATTCCAGCATTTATTTCACCTGCTGATCAATTGGGTGATTATATTGAAGTAACCAATTTCGGTCCTTCAGCAATCGATATCAGTTGCTTAAGCATGAAGATCTTTGAAGGTGGTCGCCAGGTTGGAGTTTATACTTTACCAAGTATGATTCTTTCAGGTGGTAATATGGTACCATTGATCCTGCCAGCAGGAAGGGTATTGACATTACACGTTGGAGCAGCAATTCCAGGATTTCCAGACAATCCGGCTCAGTTCTTCTTCAATATGAACTTGCCTGAAGCTGTAATTAATACACCGAGAGGTTATGTTCTGAATCATTTAGATCTGAGAAATATTGATGTCGTTACTACCAACGGTTATGTGATTACTGGTCAGGGTATACCTGCGGTTACAGCCGCGGATTGGGGCGGAGTAAGTGCGACGAATCTGGACAGAGGTTCATATTACAGAAGATGTATAGTCGACAACAATCAGGCTTATGACTGGTTATTGGCAGAAGGTTGTGAACCTGCAACCATTGGTAGTGTAAATCCAATACTTGCTCCTTTTGTATTCCCAGCTAATGGTTTGACAACATCAGTTCAGACTATAAATGCGCAAAAAGCAAGTTGTTGCTTTAATGTAAGAGTGAGAGATACGGAAACACCAATGTGTGCTACAAATGATACATTAGTTATTAATGGAGCAACAGGTGTTCAATCTGGTCCGGGATGTTATAGATTTAATCTTAATGTACCTGCATCACCTGCTACCAAAATCATCGATGTTTGGGTGACCAACCTCAGTTTGAATATTTCAAACTTTGCAAATAGCGAAGGAACATTAATTCATCCTGATGGAACACGTGTTCGCTTGTGGAATGATGGTACTTGTAATTTATCTACCGCATTCTCTTCGGCAAGAATATCAGATTTGGATGCAATTAAAATAAGAAACGCAGCGTGTGGTACTCTTGGTTCTGCATTAAATTATATGCCAGATCAACCATTGAGTGTATTGTGTCCTAAATCCGCTGCCGGAACCTGGGTATTGGAAATTGAAAACAATACACCTCCAACATCATCATTAACCGTAAATGGATGGCAATTGACCATAATATCTCAAAGAGCATATGCTCAACGTGATACTATTATCAATAATGATTTGAATACTTGTGGTGCCAATTTCACATGGGTACATCCGGTTGTTATGGATAATTGTTGCATGGGTACTGTGGATGTACAATATATTCCTGTGCCAATGGCAGGATTCAAATTGCCAAAAGTTCCAACAGGAGGAAGAGTAAATCCAGGTACACGGACCACTCAAAATTTCGGAGTTGGTATGACCAGAGTCGTGTACACTTTAACAGATATGTCCGGAAATACTGGAACTTGCGAATTCAAAATCACTGTTCGTGATGCGCAATTCCCTGTGTTTGCAAATTGTCCAAAAGACTATACAATTAATTTACCAGGTGGTGATTGTTTTGCTTTCCTTGAAATTAATCCTGCATTAAATCTACTTGACAATTGCGATACGACTCGTATTGTGGTGAATCCACCACTGAATACTCAACGGTTACATGTACCTGGAGAATTACAGTTTCTGAAAACAACCCAACAGGAAGAGATCTTGCATGTGTTGATGAAATTAATTTCTCTTTAGGTCCGGATTGTCGCGGCACACTCACTGCAGATGAATTATTATCAGGTATCAATTACGGATGTAAAGACAAATATGTAATCATTATTGAAGATTGGATTACCGGTCAAATTCACAGTAACTTATTTACTACTGCCGACATTGGCAGACATTTCAAGGTTACAGTTATTGATCCGGTTACCGGCAATAAATGCTGGAGCAAAGTATTCATAGAATATAAAGCAACACCAGCAATAAATTGTCCAAGAGATACAGTGGTTTATTGTAATTCACCTCTGGATCCACAATATCTTGGAAATCCGGTCATCACTAGTTGTGTATTCAATTATGACATACATTACGATGATACAATTCAAAAAGCTAGAGATTGTGACTTCCCAATAGCATTTATAATCAAACGTACATTTACAGTTACTAATGAATTGGGTAATGGTTCACAGTGCACTCAGATTATTAGTGTGAGAGGATTTGATTTAAGTGCAATCGAATGGCCTCATAGCTATGACAATCTGGATTATCCGGCATTGAATTGTGATGAAAAGAGATATGATAAAGATGTAACTCCACATATTCTTCCTTCACCATATTGTGTTGATGGTTATCTATTAGATAGTGCATATTGGTATGCAACAGGTGGTGATCCTACGATAGTTGATCCATTTACCAGAGATCTCAGTGGTGACAGGATACCAAAATTATTAGGTTGGAATTATCTCGAAGGTGGAATAAATGATGGTCATCCATCACCATACGGAATCTATTATGACGCACATCCATCATGGAGAACTAGTGGAGCTTGCTGGGGACCAAACCAAGTCTACATGTGGCAAGGTACCGGTGCTCCTTCACTTGGTGGAATACCATTGAATAAAGACAATAAGTATTGTAACTTATCAATCCGTTACGATGACGAAGTCTATGATATTTGTGCAAATGGTTACGAAATCTTGCGTTACTGGAAAGTTAGAAACATGTGTTTACCGCCATTAGCTGGTGTTAACCCGGTTGAATACATCCAGGTAATCAAAGTGCTTGACCAGGAAGGGCCACAAATTGCATATCCAGATACAGTTGTTGTTGGAACGAATTCACTCAGCTGTTATGGAACCTGGGATGTTCCTTTCCCATGGATTACAGATAATTGTTCTGACTCTGTCAGTTACACTGTACGTACATGGACTGGAAACGCTATCCAGCAATTGGATGGAAGTTGGATCGTCATCAATATGAAATTAGGTGTATATCCAATCGTAATCACTGCTCAGGATGCATGTGGAAACAAAACTGAAAAAGTAATCCATGTAAATGTCATCGACAATACACCTCCGACGGCCGTTTGCGATAAAAATATTGTAGTGGGCATTACAGGAAATCAGTCTGCAGGAAACAACTTTGGTAAAATCTACGCCGAAGACATTAATGATGGATCATTTGATAACTGTAAACCTCACATTTTCTTCAAGGCAATCCGCATGGAGCAATTGAGGAATACAAATAATGGATCTAATGTTGCACAACCAGATAATGGTACAAACTGTGCAGGAATTAACGGTGACGACAATTCAATACTTGATGGAAATCAGATTTATTTTGATGATTACATCAACTTCTGTTGTTCAGATGCAGGAAAGACCATAATGGTTGTGATGAGAGTATTTGATGTGGATCCAGGTCCAGGTCCGATTTCTCCATCCAGAATGAATCAAAATGGAAACCTCTTCGGTCACTATAATGATTGTATGATTGAAATTACGGTTCAGGACAAAGGAGTACCTACTGTAGTGCCTCCACCAAATATCGTAGTAAGTTGCTGGTATTGGTTTGATGTTGATAAATTAACTGATCCAAACGATGCAAGCTTCGGTAGAGTAGTTACTGATCTAGGTGATAGACATAAAGTAGTTACCAATGATTTGGTTTGTTATAATTATTGCGTGAGAAATGATATTACCGGTTATCCAGGATATGTACCTGGTGCACCACCATCAAATCCGCCAGCATGGAATAAAGCATGTGATTATTACCGTACTTTGTTTGATACTGCTCATTATGACAGGAAGTACGAATTGGTTTGGGGATTTGACGGTTATGTTCTCAGCAATTGTGGCAATACTCCTACAATCAGTGTTAATGATAACAGGGAATGCGGTCAGGGACAAATTACAAGAACTGTAGTTGCCCGTGGTCCAAATGGAATATCAGTTACTGCTACACAAACAATTTGGGTAGTGGATTGCGATCCATTCTATATCAATGGTGCTGATGATTGTGATACTGACGATGATATCACTTGGCCAGGTAACTGTACAGGTCAGGCAACTACAATTGATGGTTGTGGTGCTGATATCAGTCCTGACAATCCATTATTAGGTAGACCAGTGATTGAAAACAACGCTGATGATCTGTGTTCATTAATCAGTATCGAATATTTCGATGAGATCTTTACGATTGAACCTGATGCATGCTTCAAGATCTTACGTACCTGGGTTGTAATTGACTGGTGCCAGTATGATCCAAACATCGATCCAACAAAAGGAAGATGGGAGTATCTCCAAATCATCAAAGTACATGATAATGACAAACCAATTATTGTAATTAATGTAGGTGATTGTGAGCCGGCGGTGAAAAATGCAACAGACAATATCTGTTATGGTCATCTAAGTCTTACAGCCGATGCAACGGATAACTGCAGTCCTCTGGATTGGTTATTCTACGATTACAAAATTGACTTATTCAATGATGGAAAAGGACAATATTCAGGCTTTGATGTTAAATCAGGTCCATTGACCAGAAAAGAATTTGCAGCAGGTGTGCAGCCAAAATTCCATGATAATCCATATGCTGATGATGAGAATAATCCATTTGATGCAAGTGGTACTTATCCGGTTGGAACTCACAGAATTTGCTGGTATGTAGAAGATGGATGCGGAAACATTGCAGCTAAATGTCAGGTATTTGATATTAAGGACTGTAAAGCTCCAACTCCTTACTGTTTGACTGGAGTTATTACAGTACCAATGCCAACAACAGGTTGTATCACCGTATGGGCTAAAGACTTAGACAGAGGTAGCTTTGATAACTGTACTAATGCAGATAATCTGAAATTCTACTTTGATGGTGATCCTGCAGCAACCAGCAAGACAATATGTTGTGATGATTTTGTAGCAGCCGGTGCTAATGATGAATTGTTTGTTGAAGTTCAAATGTGGGTTGAAGACGAAGAAGGCAATACTGATTATTGTAAGACGACTATAATCGTTCAGGATAATCAGGATATTTGTCCTAATTCAATTGTTCCTGGTAGAATTACCGGATTGTTGAAGACAGAAACAGGAAGTGAAACTGAGTTTTCTGATGTTCAGATGTATGAAAGTCAATTGATGAAAAAACAAATGACTACACATTCAGATGGTAAATACTTCTTTGGTGATCTTGCTTATGGACCTACTATGGAATACATAGTAAGACCATTTAGAAATGATAACCCGACAAATGGTGTAACCACAGCGGATATAGTTAAGATTCAAAGACATATTCTTGGAATCGAAACTTTAAACAGTCCTTACAAGTTAATTGCTGCGGATGTTAACGCTTCAGCTACTATTACAGCCGCTGACGTTTCTGAAATCAGAAAATTAATATTAGGCGTGAATGCTAAATTCACCAAACCGGGAGTTGAGTCCTGGACATTTGTACCGGTTGCTTATGCATTCATCAATCCGACTGCTCCATGGAATGCTCCAAGGGAAGCGGTGATTCCAATGCCAAACCAGGGTACACATAATGAAGACTTTGTAGCCATAAAAATGGCAGATGTTACAAATAGTGCAATTGCTCATAACGTAACCAGTACAACAAGCCGTCATAATGATCAGCTTCATTTTGAAGTTGAAGATGGAACGTTGAAAGCAGGTGAGGTTTATGAAGTGGAATTCAAATCAAGCAATTTCAATGATATTGCCGGTTACCAGTTCACACTTAAGTTTGATCAGGAGGCAGTATTCTTTGAAGGCCTTGAAGCCGGTGCATTAAATGTAACAGAAGCAAACTTCGGTTTGAATTATATCAAAGAAGGTATGATTACTACAAGCTGGAATAGCGAAAAAGGATTGAGCTTTGATAAGAATGAAGTGTTATTTACACTCAGATTCAGAGCCATGAAAGATGTAGCTGTTGGTGAGCTGATGACTATTAACAGTAATGTCACTTTAGCAGAAGCTTACAATTCAACTCTTGATATTAAAGATGTTGATCTTGGAGTACGTACGGACAAAGGTGTTGTTGAGACAGGAGTATTTGAACTTTATCAAAACGCACCAAACCCATTCGATAAGGAAACAGTCATTAGCTTCAGATTACCATCTGCTGCTCCTGCGCTGTTGACTATCTATGATGTTACAGGAAAAGTTGTTAGGGTCTACGAAATCAATGGCGTTAAAGGAATCAATAATGTCACAATCACTAAAGACGAAATTGAGACTTCAGGCGTATTGTATTATCAGTTGGATTCTAATGATCATACTGCAACTAAGAGAATGACAAAATTGAAGTAATTCAATTATTAGAATAGCAAAAACAAAAGCCGCCCATCCAGGCGGCTTTTGTTTTTATACCAGAATGAGATTTTACTACTCATTAGGTAGCATTTAAATTAAAATTGTATTCACTTAAAATCTGATTTAGTTCAGGCTGCAACCAAATTGAAATAAGGCAGTCGGGTATAGAATTTCCAATGCCGGGAGTCTAATTTGTAGGATTGTATTAGCTAATACAAAAAGGATAGTCGTTATGGTCCATCTAAATTCCGAAGATTCTGAAGACCAAACGTCCATTACATGACATTATACTTTGAATTTTCTAACTATGATATAATTCTTAATGCGAGAATACAACAAATGCAGTTATTCAATCAAAAATGGGAGATGAATAGATGAAATAAAGGAATTCCGGTGTCAAGTAATATTTCCGGTTCTAATTATCAGGGTACCACTTCTGTTTTAATTTTTCCATTACTGATTTGGCTGCACTAGGGACTGAAGTACCAGGTCCAAAAATTGCTGCAACTCCTAATTCATATAGAAATGAAAAGTCTTTTTCCGGTATCACTCCTCCAGCTATAACAAGAATATCTTCCCGGTGTATCTTTTTCAACTCCTCCAATAATTGCTTTAGCAGACTCTTATGGCCACCAGCCAAAGATGAAATTCCTATAATATGAACATCATTATCAGAAGCCTGCAGAGCTGCTTCTTCAGGAGTTTGAAACAAAGGTCCGATATCAACATCGAAACCGAGGTCTGCAAAACCAGTAGCAATTATTCTGGATCCCCGGTCATGCCCGTCTTGTCCAAGTTTTCCAATTAATATCCGCGGACGGCGACCATCTAATATTGCAAATTCATCAGTTAACTTTCTGACATCAAGGATCGTTTGTTTTTCATTAAAATTTTTAGAATACACTCCTGTAATGAGTTTAGCATCTGCAATATAACGACCAAAAACTTTTTCCAAAGCAAAACTTATCTCACCGAGAGTTGCTCTTGCTTTGGCGGCTTTAATTGCAAAATACAATAAGTTTCCGTTTTCTGTCTGAGCACAGTGTTGGAGTTCGGACAAACATTGATCGACCTCTGTTTGATTTCTTGAGTTTCGTAAGTTTTGTAGTTTTAGAATTTGCTCATTACGCACGAGTTCATTGTCGATGTCTAATATTTCAAATTGGAATGTTGAATTGTGCGTATTAAAAAGATTTACACCAACAATTTGTTCTTGACCGGAATCGATTCGGGCTTGTTTTTTGATTGCAGTTTCTTCAATGCGCATTTTAGGAAGTCCATTGATTATTGCCTGGGTCATGCCTCCGTAAGTTTCTATTTCATTAATCAGTTGTTTGGCCTTCGTATAAAGTTGGTTGGTCAAATATTCAAGATAATATGAGCCGCCAAATGGATCCACTGTATTCGTAATTGAAGTTTCTTTTTGAATATAAAGTTGTGTATCTCTTGCAATTTTCGCTGAGAAATCGGTTGGCAGGGCAATGGCTTCGTCCAAAGAATTCGTGTGCAGGGACTGCGTTCCGCCAAGTACTGCTGCAATAGCTTCAATGCATGTTCTTGTTATATTATTAAATGGTTCCCGCACAGTGAGGCTCCAACCTGAAGTTTGACAATGAGTTCGAAGTGTCAGTGATTTCGGATTTTTCGGATTGAATGCAGCAACGATTTCCGACCAGAGTAATCTTGCGGCTCTCATTTTTGCAATTTCAATAAAAAAATTCATGCCGACTCCCCAAAAGAATGAAATCCTTGGTGCAAAATCATCGATATCCAAACCTGCTCTTAATCCGGTTCGGATATATTCCAATCCATCGGCCAATGTGTAGGCCAATTCTAATTCAGCAGAAGCCCCTGCTTCCTGCATATGATAGCCGCTAACACTGATGCAATTGAATCTTGGAAGATTATTAGAGCAATATTCAAAGATATCTGCAACAATTCTCATAGATGGTTCCGGCGGATAGATATATGTATTCCGAACCATGAATTCCTTGAGAATGTCATTTTGTATAGTGCCGGATAATTTATCAGAAGGAATGTTATTTTCCTCAGCGACCGCGATATAAAATGCCAGAATGGGCAATACGGCTCCATTCATCGTCATCGAAACTGAGATTTGATCCAATGGTATTTGATCAAATAAAAGTTTCATGTCCTCGATACTGTCTATAGCAACACCGGCTTTGCCAACGTCGCCGCTTACCCGAGGATGATCAGAATCATATCCTCTGTGAGTGGCAAGATCAAAAGCAACAGATAGTCCTTTTTGTCCTGCTGCTAAATTTTTTCTGTAAAATGCATTGCTTTCTTTTGCGTTGGAAAAACCAGCATATTGCCTGATGGTCCAAGCTTGATTCAAATACATGCTTGCGTAAGGGCCTCGTAGATATGGGGCAATGCCTGAAACAAAATATTTAAATTCTTCAGGAAATTCAAAGTCATCCTTTTGATCTTCTTGACTAGACGGTATCGTTCCGAAAGAAGATCCAACCGAATTATTTTCAGGTCGTACTTTGTTCCAGTGGGTGACTTTTATTTTATTGAAATCCATGATACAAAATCTAATTCAATCGTTTTCTGTTGTTGTACCAATCCGCGTTGCCAAGATTTGAAGTTTTTATTTTATTTGTTTCCTGAAAATAAACATACAAACCGATTATTGCTGCAGCTTCATCAGAAGCTGGGTCATTTAATCCATTTAAATAATCAGAGTAGTATTTGTCTATAAAACCTGTATCAAAATTTCCATTGATAAATTCGGAATGGTTTAACACAAACATACCAAAGTCAAGGGTTGTTTCGATTCCTTCAATTTCAAAATCTGCTATGGCTTTCTTAAGTTTATCAATCGCATCCAATCTGTTTTCGCCATGTGTAATGAGCTTCGCAATCATTGGATCGTAATGTATCGGAATTTCCATACCTTCTGTGTAACTGTCATCGAGTCGGTAATTAATACCGTAAGGGATTTTATATTTAGTCAATGTTCCAATGCTGGGTAGAAAATTATTTGCGGGATCTTCAGCACAGATCCTGAGTTCTATGCTGTGGCCATTGATCTTCAAATCTCCTTGTTTCAGATTCAATTTACGTCCCTCCGCAATTTCAATTTGCAATTGTACGAGATCCAGGCCTGTAATCATTTCTGTTACACAATGCTCCACTTGTAACCTGGTATTCATTTCAAGAAAATAATAATTCATCTTGTCATCAACCAGAAATTCAACAGTACCTGCGCCAACGTATCCGCAGGACAATGCCAGTTTCAATGCATCTTTCCCCATCTGAACCCGCACCTCTTCGGTCAAATATGAAGAAGGGGCTTCTTCTATAATTTTTTGATGACGGCGTTGGATACTGCATTCTCTTTCGAATAGATAGATGCCATGTCCGTACTTGTCAGTTAAAATCTGGATCTCAATATGTCTTGGTTTGGTTACATATTTTTCAATAAAAACAGATCCGTCACCAAATGATGTCATGGCTTCACTTGAAGCCATTTTCATCTGGCGTTCTAAATCATCTTCATGTTCAACCAATCGCATTCCTTTGCCGCCACCCCCGGCCGAAGCTTTGATTAAAAGTGGAAATCCTGTTTTTTTGGCAATTTGTTTTGCTTCTTCAATATTCTGAATGGCTTTATCTGTACCTGGTACCAGAGGCACCTCCATTTTTTTTGCGATCTGTTTCGCTTGTATTTTGCTTCCCATTTGCAACATGGCCGTGGCCGGAGGTCCAATGAAAATGATATTCTCCTTTACAACGGCTTCTGCAAATAAAGGATTTTCGCTAAGAAAACCATATCCGGGATGAATCGCATCTGAATTCGATTCCTTTGCAACTTTTATAATTTTGTTTATATTGAGATAAGAATCTTTAGATGCTGCTGCGCCAATGCGATAAGCTTCATCTGCTGCAATGGTATGCGGTGCATTCCAATCGGCATCACTATAAACTGCAACCGTGGTGATGCCCATTTTTTTTGCCGTTTTAATTATTCGAAGTGCGATTTCTCCTCGGTTAGCTATTAGTATCTTTTTTATCATGTTAAATTTCTTGCTGTAGTTTTAACCATATTTTTTTTGCAAGTTGTTCTGTAAGATCTTCTATGAAATAGGCACCTGCCAATGGATCCGAAAGTTTGGACAGTTGGGCCTCTTGTTTTAAAATGTGCATTGCATGGAGTGAAGTTTTTATCCATTGAATGTCTGGTGTATCTGATTTAAGATCACCCGGTGGCAGGATTAAGAAATCTATTTCCGAAATGGAAGCAGACAATGCCATGGCAGATAATTTTATTATATTGGAGTGTGTATCAGCACTCAATGCTTTCCTGTCAATGTTTACTTCTAAAAAATAGTTTTGTTTTAACTGATATAGATTCCAGATTTTATTAAGCACTAATTTCAAGGCTCTGATGCTGCATATATTTAAAAGGAAGTCATTGTTTATAAAAATTTCAATGAAAAGGTTAGAAGCATGTGCTTGTACCGTTGATAACTCTTTCAACATTTTTAAAAGCACCTGGACCCAATCATCAGATTGAAAAACCGGAAATTGAAAGCTTGATGCACTTTTTGATATTGGGGTATTGCCGTTATCAGAATTGTTCGGGATTAAGTAAGCCTGTGCATCAGGATATTTTTGATAGATGATCTTGCCGTAAGTATTCTGACAATCTTCGGATGGAAAACTCCATCGGGTAATCAGCATATCCAGATAAACATCTTCAATTAGTTGATTAAAAGAATCTGTATTAATGTTTTCCGGTGGCATGAAATGAATGTACTCCACTCCGTTGTCAAGGGCTGTTCGCAGACCGGTAATCAGATCATGCAAATTGTCATGTTGAAGTTTAGCACCAATTTTCCAACCATGGGCATTACCATTGGATTTTAGAATCCGTCCTTCACTGTGTAAATCTGTAGGAAAGGCAAATGCTTTTGCTAAAATATCTTCTTCAATAATTCTGAAATATTTTGAATCCGGAATGCCTGGATTGTCTTTTTTTACTTGTTCCAGCCAGGAATCTTTAGATTGTCTTTCCCAGGTTTTATAATCTTTGAGTTCCATTATAATTTCTCTTCAAATAATAAGAGCAATTGGTTCTTTTCCACCTTATCCGCTTTTTGTACCAGAATTTTTTTTATGATTCCATCGTGTGCAGCTTTTAAAATGTTTTCCATCTTCATTGCTTCAAGAGTCAATAAATGATCTCCTTTTTTGACTTCAACCCCTTCGGCAACCAATACATCTAATACCAATCCAGGCATTGGAGCAATCAATGAATCAGTATGTTTGGCCTTTAATGAATTGTATCCCAGGGAGCGGATCATTTGTTGAACCGGATCTTCAATTTTTATGTGTTTTTTTTTCTTGAATAATTTCAATACCAATTCACCTGAAGGAGTGTTTGCTTGTTCTAGCCGTAAGAAGTAATTTTTATTTTTGTATAAAATGTGATAGGTGTTCTCAGCTACTTTTTTAATTGGGAATGCCAGGATATCTTTTTCAGGGATGATTAGTCTGGAATCTCCGCAACTCGTAATAAAGTCCATGATTTATAATTGGATTTATAAGTTCGCAAAGATAAGGCTATTCAGATATTAATCATACCTGTTTTATCAATTCCTAACTGGCTTCAAAACGCTTCTTCTCGTTGCTGGATATGAACATATATTGTGCCCCGAGTTGACTGGAAAATTAAATTAAGTAATAAGCAAGTAAACTTTAATCCCCAAACAAATCAATAACTAATTTCTTCATAACTTATAACCCATTACTAATAGCTTATAGTTCTAGCTCTTTCCTGTTTATTTCATTTCATCATACCAATCAGCGATTTGTTTTCCAATTGACAATCCTGCAGTTGCAGCAGGAGACGGTGCATTGCAAACATGAATCATTTTATTTTTTCGAAGGCAAACGAAATCTTCTACCATATTTCCATTGCGGTCTATGACTTGAGCTCGAATGCCGGAATGGCCTTCTTCTAAATCATCGGAACTTATACCTGGGGTCATCAAACTGGCTTTTTTTGCAAAATACGATTTGGAATAATTTCTCATGTATTCAGCCATTCCCATTTTCCAATGTTTTCCGATAAGTTTCCAGAATCCAATAAAAGAAAAAATATCTTTTGCATCCTGAAGATTGAACGAACCTGAATCATATCCTTCCCGGTCTAAAACCAAAACGGCATTGGGACCAAGTGTTTGTTCGCCGTTGATCAATCGGGTGTAGTGAATTCCAAGAAAGGGGAACTGAGGATCGGGAACAGGATAGATGAGCTGTTTGACAATATCTTTTTTTGCGGCAGTTAGATTGTAGTAATTGCCTTTAAAGGGAATGATCCTGAATTCAGTTTTCAATCCGGACAATCTGGCTATACGATCTGATTGCAATCCAGCACAATTAATAAAAAATGCAGTTTCATATTCGGACTGATCAGAACATTTAACCACAATCTTTCCGGAGTGCTCCGTAACAGACGTGATTTTTTTTCCTGTAATTACTTTCGAATCCAACTGATCAATTCTATACTCCAGTCGCTTGGATACTTTTTTGTAATCGACAATTCCCGCATGAGGTACTTGGATTGCTTTAATACAAGTGACGTTGGGTTCAATTTCTTTAACTTCTTCTCTAGAAAGCATAGATAAATGCGTCAGTCCATTTTGAATTCCGTTTTGATAAATGGTATTCAATTTATTCAATTCGTTTTCATGACTTGCTACGATTAACTTGCCAATCAATTGGTACTCGACCTGATTTTTTTCACAAAAATCAATCAACATGTTATAGCCTTGGATGCAATTCTTTGCTTTGTAGGATCCGGGTTTATAATAAATGCCCGAATGCATGACTCCTGAATTGTGGCCGGTTTGATGTGAGGCCACCGCAGCTTCTTTTTCCAATACAATGATTTTAGCATCGGGATGCTTTTGCAGGATTTGATATGCGGTAGACAATCCAACGATGCCTCCACCTGCAATAAGGATATCGCAGTTCATATTAAATGGATGTCTTTTTCAATCTCAGGACTTAATCCATTTATAAGTTCGGGAATCGCCATGACTTTTTACTTTTATAAAATACATTCCAGTTTGAATATTGGAGATGTCAATGATGTTTTCAGAACCGGAGTAACGTGCCTGAATGCTTTTTCCAGAAAGATTATAAATTGTATAGTCAAAGGGTCCAGTCATATTTTGAATGTTTAAAAATTGCTGAGCAGGATTGGGGCTGATATATACTGTAGATAATTTTGATACAGGTTCTGAAACCGAACTGATGGTATTGCAAAGTAATGGTTTTGCATTTTCAATCATAAAATTGAGGATTGCAGTTTCATCATGCGTTCCGTGAGTGCTCCCCGGATAAATCCAGGATTCAAAATATACTGGATCCAATCCTATGTGCTGTAGTCGGTCGGTGATGACACAGGTACCATAACATACCGGGTAATTTGCTGCAATGAATGATATTTGATAATATGGAGTTTTGGCCTGGCAAGGAACAATAGGATCATTGGTCTGATGATAGGACATCACGGCAATTTGATCTAAAGCATCGATTGCGTTGGTATCCAGTAGGGCTCCAAAAAAATTAAAAACACCTTGCACTTTTGAATCGTATCCATTCAAATTCAATGTACCTTCAATTGGTCCGAGGTCAGGTCTTGATTTCGTTCCAATGGGTTTTGTTTCACCGACTTCAATTGGTTTTTCAGAATCTTTGTCCAAGAATGCTGCATTGAGTGCTACTATGGATCCGGCACTGGCACCGCCACTCCAGACTCTTTTTAAGTCGATTCCGTATTCATCATGTTTGGCTTTCATGAAGCGTATTGCTCCTTTCATATCCATAACACCGCGGTATGCAGCACGAAATATTTCTGCTTTATCATAGGCGAATGGAGGATTCAAGCCTGGAGGACCATCAAACCCGATCCGGTAATCGATAGTCACAGCGATGAGGCCGCGTGCTGCCAACTCTTCACAAACCGATGCGAAATCTTGACGCACTCCTTGAAAAAAGCCCCCGCCGAATGCCCAGATGATCATTGGTTTCAAAGATTCCGGTGAGCCAATAGGATAATAAACGTCCAGAAATAATGAATCCTGAACTCCATTGTAATTTGGTAGGACACCATAAAACAATCCTTTATCAGAACCCACAGCATATTGCGCCTTGGAATAATCACATTGTGTAAGTCCTTTTTCGAGCAGCATTAACGATACAATGATGTAAAAAACTTTTTTCATGTTTTGATTTCTAATTTACAAAAGTAAGCCCACAATCAATAGGGTGGATGTTGTGGTTTATTATTTAATATGTGTTCAATTTTTTCATTGACCTCGTGAGTAAGTAGTGGCAGAATGTCAAGCGAAGTAAGCGTTTCTTTTAATTGGGTTGATTTCGTAGCACCGAGAATTACAGAACTTACATAGGGATTTTGTGCACACCATACTATGGCTAATTTAGCCAATGACGTTCCGAGATCCTGTGCAAGTTGATTAAGTTTTTGAGCGATGTTCAAATTGGAGGAGGTCATATTTTTTTCTTTCAACCATTCGTATTCTTTGAGGGCAAATCTGCTGTTGGCCGGTATTGTGTTATCCAGGTATTTGTCTGTGAGAATGCCGGAGGCTAATGGAGACCAAATTGTAGTGCCCAATCCAACGGTTTTATAAATTTGACTGAACTCGACTTCCACTTTAGTGCGCGTCAGCATATTGTATTGTGGCTGTTCCATTGTAGGTCCAATGAGATGATTTTGTCTTGCAAACATATGAGCTTCCATAATTTCCTGTGCGGACCATTCGGAAGTTCCCCAATATAAAATTTTACCTTGCATGATGAGTTGATGCATGGTCCAAACAGTTTCTTCGATGGGTGTATTTTTATCCGGGCGGTGTGCAAAAAAGAGATCCAGATATTCAAGCTGCATTCTCTGCAAGGCTTCATGACAAGCTTCAATGAGATGCTTGCGATTAAGACCTGTCA
>JBGAWX010000042.1:0-17266 GCA_044227375.1 Saprospiraceae bacterium | reverse complement strand
TAATCATCGATGAGAACGTAAATTTGAAATGGATTCTAAAAGATATTGTTTATGCAAAATGTCTCAACGCGGGACAAACTTGTATTGCTCCTGATTTTATTTTGCTTCCTGAAACATTGAAAAACGAATTTGTAGTGGAATGGAATGCCGCAATTGAAAAAATGTACGGAAGTGATCTGCTTTCTAATTCGGATTATTGCGGTATCCTGAATGAGAATCATTATTTGAGAATTATGAATTTAATTCAGGAGAGTCTTGATCAGGGGGCTGAATTGCAAGAGCCAATAAACAGAGATCCTGTGCTTCGAAAAATAAAGCCGGTCTTATTATTAAATTCAAATTGGGATCATGCGTCCATGCAGGAAGAAATTTTCGGACCGGTATTGCCAATAATCACTTATGAAAATGTTCAGGAAAGTTTATATCAAATGCAAAGAATGAACAGACCGCTAACGCTTTATTTATTTAGCAGAAACAAATCCTGGATAAAATATATACTCGAGCATGTTCGGTCAGGCGGCGTAACAATTAACAATTGTCTGTTGAATTATTGCAATTTCAATTTGCCTTTTGGGGGAGATCAACACAGTGGTCACGGAGTCAATCACGGTAGAAATGGTTTTGAAACCTTTTCGCATCAACGAGCGGTAAGTGTACAAGGTAGATTTCTAAATCCGTTACGATTTTTTTATCCACCATTTACCAAGCAGAAAATAAAAATAAAAAATATTGCACTTAAAATTCTTGGAAAAATATGAAATCACTTTTATTCATTTTACAGTTTAGTTTTCTTTTTGGATTTCTCGTCAATGCGCAATTGAAGGAAATCACTTTGGAGGATATTTATGAGAAAGGTACATTTGCCGGCAAAGGAGTTCCCGGGTTCAATTTTACCAAAGACGGACTGCATTTCACCAGGCAGATGGGATCAAAGATCATCAAGTATGAAATCAAATCAGGAGATGAAAAAGAAGTGCTGTTCAATTCTGATGAAGATGCCAATGGAATATTAAAGGGGAAAATGCAATCGTATTCATTTAGCAAGGATGAATCAAAGCTCATAATCACTACTTCATCCGAACAGATTTACCGCTATTCTTCAATTGGAGAGTATTATATCTATGATTTGAAATCAAAAAAACTGCAACGGATTTTTCCAAATGGTAAAGTCAAGTATCCAACATTTAATCCGCAAGGAGATAAAGTGGCGTTTGTTTATGATAATGATTTGTATTACCAGGACTTAAATTCAGATAAAATCATGAGAGTAACTAAAGATGGGAAAAAGAATGCCATCATCAACGGGGCATCCGATTGGGTCTATGAAGAAGAATTTACATTAACACGTAGTTTTGAATGGTCACCCAATGGGGATCAGATTGCTTACATCCGCTTTGATGAAAGTAAAGTCAAAGAATTTACACTGGAGTATTATAGAAATGGGGTTTACCCGGAGCCCTATACTTTTAAATATCCAAAGGTTGGTGAAGCGAATGCTATTTTGACCGTTTGGAATTACCATTTGAAAAAGAAAAAAGCCAAGCAAATGGATATTGGTCCCAGAGAAGACGATTACATTCCAAGAATCAATTGGACCAATGATAATAATGAACTTTGCATTCGCTGGATGAACCGTGACCAGAATCATCTAAAGCTCATTCTTGCAAATACGTCGACTGGAAAATTCAGAACCTTGCTTGATGAGAACAATAAATACTACATCGACATTCACGACAATCTCACCTTTCTAAAGAATGGTCAATTTTTATGGACGAGTGAAATGGATGGTTACAATCAATTGTATCTCTATGATATGTCAGGTAAATTAATCAGGCAAATAACAACAGGACAAAAAGAGATCACCGATTTTTATGGAATTGATGAACAGGAAAAATACGCATTGATTCAGCTTTCAGAAAGCGATGGCACAGAACGCAAAATTTATTCAGTTTCATTAGAAGGCGGAAAATTAAATTGTCTTACAAATTCTGCCGGAACTCATGGAGCACAAGTTAGTCCGGGATTGAAATTCATGGTATTGTCAAGTTCAGATTTGAAGAATCCTCCAACGTATCGGATTACAGATTCAGAAGGCAACGAAATCAGAATGCTGGAAGATAATGCGGCTGTAAAAGAAAAAATGAAACAGTATGTTTTATCAGATCTTGAGTTGACCAAAATAAGGAATCACGAAAATATAGATATGAACACCATCATGATCAAGCCAAAGAATTTTGATCAAAATAAAAAATATCCGGTATTCATGTTTTTATACGGCGGTCCTGGGAGCCAGGAAGTGATGAATAAGTGGAATAGCTTTGGGTACTATTGGTGGTTACAGATGATAGCTCAAAAAGGCTACATAATTTGTATCGTGGATAACAGAGGCACAGGAGGCAGGGGAGAAGAATTTAAAAAAATGACCTATCTTCAGTTGGGTAAATACGAAACCCAAGATCAGATCGATGCCGCAAAATATCTGGCCTCGTTGCCTTATGTGGATGGAAACCGGATCGGTATATTTGGCTGGAGTTATGGAGGGTATATGTCCAGTCTGTGCATTTTAAAGGGAAATGATGTGTTTAAATCTGCAATTGCAGTGGCACCGGTGACCAACTGGAAATGGTATGACTCCATATATACGGAGCGTTTTATGAAACGCACTTCGGACAATCAAAAAGGCTATGATGAAAATTCTCCGGTTAACTTTGCAGACCGTTTGAAGGGAAACTATCTATTGGTTCATGGACTGGCGGATGATAATGTACATTTTCAAAATTCAGCAGAGATGGCCAATGCATTGATCAAAAATAAAAAGCAATTCGATACCTATTATTATCCGAACAGAAATCATGGAATCAGCGGACAAAATGCTAAAATTCATTTGTTTACAAAAATGACTTCTTTTGTTTTAGAAAAAATTTAAAATTCAAATTATGAAAAATATTTTAGTCAGTGTGGGAGCAATTTTATTTTTATTCATGTCATGTGGCAATACCATGACCCTTGTCAATAAGAAACCTATTGAGATAGAGTGGATAGTTGGTATCTGGAAACAAAAAGATAAAGAAGCATTTGAAAAATGGGTGAAGATATCGGATACGGAATACAAAGGATTGTCCTACAACATGGATATGGGTTTTGCTACCATCACAGAAACCATGCGTATTTTTTCTAAAGGAAAAGACGAATGGTATTATGAAGCCATTGTAAAGGAAAACAATAATGTACCTGTATTATTTAAATGGGTGCCCGATCCTGTGGTCGCACTAAAATTTGTAAATGAAAAGCATGATTTTCCTCAGGTCGTGGAATATAAACGCGAAGCATTTGATGTCATGTCAGCCAGCATTTCTGATATGAAAGGTACAAAGAGAATGGTATTTGATTACAGTCGCTACCTGACACAGTGAAAGAAATAGAAATTATAAACCGGAAGGCCAGTCACCTTTATTTTTTTCTTCAATCCTATGAGGCCGGTATCCTATTGACCGGTGCCGAAGTAAAATCCATCAAAACGGGAAATGCAAATTTAAGTGATGCTTATTGTGTAGTAGAACATGGTGAAGTGTGGATTAAAAACATGCACATCTCCGAATACAAACAAAGTCAGGTGCCGGATTACAATCCCAAACGCGATCGCAAATTGTTACTCAACAAAGCCGAAATTCGCAAAATTGAACGAAAAGTTACCGAGAAAGGCAACACTTTGATTCCATACCGGATCTATTTGTCGGACCGTGGGATTATTAAATTGGAAATCGTTCTGGCTACAGGAAAGAAATCCTATGACAAACGCGAATCGATAAAAGAAAAAGATGAAAAGCGGAGTATGGAACGGGATTTTAAGCTTCGATAAATCGTTGGTAGTTGTTGCTTGATCGGTCTACTTCAAGCTTGTCGTTTGCCAAATCGAATTGCAATATTTTACTAATGAATAAATGCAAAAGATAATTATGAACTAAAAATAAATTCATTGAATGTTTTTTGAATAACCCTAAAATAACTATTTTGCAATATGAACACCGGCGAAATAATTATCTATCAAAACCAGGAAGGTAACATCAAAATTGATGTGAGGCTTGAGGATGAAACTGTTTGGCTTACTCAAGAGCAAATGGCCATTTTATTCGGAAAGGCGAGGACAACCATTACAGAGCATATTCAAAATGCTTTCAGGGAAAATGAATTGGATGAGAAAGTGGTCTGTCGGGTATTCCGACACACCACTCAACATGGCGCTATACAAGGGAAAACCCAGGAAGTTTCTGTAAAATATTATAACCTAGATGTTATCATTTCGGTTGGCTATCGAGTGAAATCCTTACAAGGCACTCAATTTAGGATTTGGGCCACTCAACGTCTTAAGGAATATATCATTAAAGGTTTTGCATTAAACGATGACCGATTTAAATCGGGTAATTCAATGAATTACTTTAATGAATTGCAAGATCGTATTCGGGAAATACGATTATCGGAACGTTTTTTTTACCAAAAAATAAAGGACATATACACCACTAGTATTGATTATAATCCCAAGGATGAAAAGACGATTGAGTTTTTTAAAGTGGTGCAAAACAAATTAATTTGGGCCATCAGTGAGCAAACGGCAGCCGAGTTGGTGTATCGCAGAATAGACGCGACATTACCGTTGCTTGGAATGCAATCTTATGATAAAAAATCAGGGAATACAATCCGAAAATCAGAAGTGAGCATTGCCAAAAATTACTTGAATGAAGGTGAAATGAAATTGCTTGGATTATTAGTAGAACAATATCTTGCATTCGCTGAAACCATGGCGCAGCAGCAAACACCAATGTATATGACGGATTGGATAAGCAAACTGGATTCTATCCTGCAATTGAATGGGCGGGAACTACTTAGCCATGCAGGAAAAATCAGTCACGAAAAAGCGTTGGAAAAATCAAATATTGAATTTGAAAAATATCAGCTCAAACATAAGGAGATCGAAAAAGAAGAAAGTCTGAAAGAAATTGAACAGGATATTTTAAACTTAAAGAACTTGGTTAACAATGACTTTGGCAAATCTAATTGATTCAATAAATTTAAACATATGATAAAGTATGTCAAATTATTAATTGCGATTCTATTTTACAATTTTCTATTTGCACAACAAGGCACGATCACCATCAATCCTGCACAAAAATTTCAGGTAATCGATGGATTCGGTGCACACCAGGGTAATGCAGATGTAAATCAAAGTTGGTGGCAAAATTTATTTTTTGATGATATCGAAGCGAGTATATACCGTGTTGATCTGACTCCTCAACTCAGATCACCGTATTCTGATCTCAGTTAAACATTCAATACTTCGTGTACAATGCCGAAGCCGCAATCCAAATGGGCAAACAAAAGAAATCAAAGTTGGGAGATTTTAAATTGATTGGTTCGATGTGGTCTCCTCTGCCCTGGGTCAAAATTTCATCCGGCAATCGCTATCCTGAAAACTGGTGGCCGGGCCCTGTAGTCAATTCACCATGGCCATTTGTTTGGGGTGGAAATTTTGCCGGAGGAAAATTAGATGTGTCGGATGCACCCTTGGCTGTATTCAATGATCAATCACAGGGAGGCACGGGTCCGACGAGTTCATTGACACAGTTTGCAAGGAGTACTGCTGCGTATGTTTTGGGATACCAGCGATATCATCAAATTTCTTTTTATGCCATCAGCATTCAGAATGAATTAAACTTTGAAGTGTTTTACAATTCTGCAACCTATCCACTTTCATCACAATACATTGCTGCATTAAAGGCAATTCGCAAAGAGTTTGATAAATATCCGGAACTCAGCAATATTAAAATCATGGGACCGGAAGATTTGTTGGGAGGTGATTCGTATGGTATGTGGGAATATGGCGGACCCATTCACAAAAATCTGCAATATCTGAAAAACATAGCGGCAGATACACAAGCAACAAGAGCCATAGATTTTTTCTGCATACATGGTTATGCAAATGATGGAGTGACCTCTGCAGGTGCAAATCCTAGAGAGTGGGATTGGTGGGTGAATGGATGGACAGCAAGTCCCGCGCCTGGTATACCGGCAAATGTAAAAGGTTTTACCAGTTTTGGAAAAAAATCATGGATGACCGAAACGTCCGGAGAATTTGCAGATTGGCTATATCCTAAAACAGGATTCCCCGGTGAAGGTGCTTTTGGCGTAGGATTGCGAATACATCAGGCATTAACTACTGGTATGGAAAGCGCGTGGATTTATTGGACCTTCACGGATAGCGACAACAATGGCAATGTCAGTCAATATGGATTGAGCAATCAAGCTGCCGGAATAACATCTCCAAAATATGTTGCAGCAAAGCATTTTTTTAAATTCATCAGACCCGATGCCATTCGTGTAGCAACAACTGTAGTGGGAACAAATGGATTATCTGCAAGTGCTTATTTGCATGAGCAAAATCATACTTTAACCATTGTCGCATTAAATGCAACTGCAAATCCGCAAACTACCACATTGATTCTTCCTTCCGGAATTGCAACTTTGACGGCATACAAATCCAGCGAGAATTCGTATTGGCAACAATCGAATGTTAGTGTCTCTAATGGACAAACCAATGTAAGTATTCCGGCATTTGGTATGGTAACTTTAACAGGAAACATAGCAACCACATCAAATGAAGATATAAGCAAAGAGAAAAATTTTTATTTACAAAATCATCCCAATCCATTCAACGAATCAACCACCATTTCTTTTGAATTGAAACAGAGAGATCATGTACAACTAAATCTTTATGATGTAAATGGGAAGTTTATTAAATGTATTTTGAATGAAAATCGGTTTGCAGGGCAACATTCAATTCAATTTCATTCTGAAGAATTAATGTCAGGGCTTTATTTTTTAAAATTACAAACGTCCAAAATTAATGAAACTAAAAAGGCGATTGTGATTCTGAAAAATTAAAATTTAGAATGATAATTTCAACACTCTTCTTCAGTCAGGTTAATTTTCTGGAAAGCAATTCCATGTTGCATTCTTTTTCGATTCGACTTTTATTGGAAATTCATTCCCGAATGTATTCGGGATTAATCGGTGTTCATTATTCATTTTCTTGGATAGATACTGATATCAACATTCAGAATATCTCCCAATGTTTCGCGTAAGGAGCAATGATTAACGCCCGTCTGCATGGAAGGACAGGAATCATGATTTATAAAGATGATAAAGTAAGGATTTATGAAGAAAGCAATTAATAATTACTCTCCAACTCAATAACCTGACCCCATTGAACTCATAGTTTAGATCTCAGATCTTAGATTCATTATTTCAATTGATTCGTGCTTCAATTCACCTGAAGAATGCCACTCTGCAATTTCTCTGACTTTGAATAAATCCGGTAATACAAAATCTTTGAAGCCGATTTTGGAAGTTCAATTTTTTCAATGGGTTGATTCAATTTGTATTTAAACACTTCAATTCCGTTCTCATCAAAAAACAAAATTTCAATATCCCCTTTTCCGAAAGGATCTCCTTTGGATAATTGTTGCATTTCTATCACCATTTGGTTTTTGTTGGGATTGGGATACAACATGAACTTATCTTTTGGCTTTGCGACTTGTTTTACATCTACCTGTACATCTTCCAATGGCGCTTCCCAAAGACCTCTTCCAAAAGTAGCTGCCCTGATTTTGTGAAACGGCTCGACGATTTCCAATTCCTGTACAGGCACTCTGGGAATGCCCTCCATAAAGGGTTCCCAATCCATTGTCTTATTATTTCTGAAAAAAACTCCGACATCCGTTCCGATATATAGTGCGTCATCATGATCTTTTTCATAAACGATGGTATTGACAGGTACTGCGGGTAATGTTCCTGAGATGTTAAACCAACTTGTACCACCATCATTGGATTGATAAACTTTATTGTTTTGAGAATACCCGGACATCGTTACCCAAACCGTATCGGGATGTTCAGGATGAATGAGTATGCTGCTCAATGCAGAACAATCCAGACATCCCGCACTGGTTGGTAAATTGGAAGTTACCGTTTGCCAACTCTTTCCTCCATCATCGGTTTTATAAACCACCACGTATGAGATTGCATACATAACCTCATCAGGATTTGATTGTGATATGGCCATTCCCCTCAAAAAGCCACCACCAACTGGGTCGTTCTTTGTAAGATCTGTTGAATAACTCATCCAGTTTGCTCCCATATCTTTACTTATATAAATGTCTTTACCCCCTGCGAACAATGTTTGTGAATTTTTTGGATGAATTATAAATGGTGCAACCCATGCATAATTTGTGGAGCCCGCACCCGGAGGAGATCTGAAAATCTGACTTGCGGAACCACCTCCTATAAAGTTTCCATACTGATAACTCATATAATAAAACTGGTCATCATATGGATCAATGGCACATTCCATTCCATCAGCACCCAATACTTGTTGCCAATGAGGAAGGCGATGCGAAAGCGTACCATTGTCTTGCGCACCTGTCAGAATAAATTCTTCATTCAGTTGTGAACAACCCAACCTGTAGTATTGAAAGATGTTTAGTCCTCTGTTGAGATTGATCCAACTGTTTCCTCTATTGTTTGATTTATACAAACCCCCGTCGTTGCAATCATACAAGGTGTTTGTTGCGGGACGAAAATAAAAACCATGATGATCCACATGGCCGGCGGTGCGCAAGGTATTGTCTTTACCTCCATTTGTTGAAGTGTACAAATTCTGTCCTCCGGTTACGATAAAGTTTGAATCCGCAGCAGACACCGCAATGTCAAAATCATAGCTGCCCTGAGTATTGAATCTCAACGAATTTATTTTCGTCCAACTTATTCCTGCATCAGAGGATTTATACAAACCATAGGTGTATCCATCGGGAGCAATATACTCGACATAAACAATATCCGGTGCTGCAGGAGTGACTGCAATCTTCGAAGAGGTGATCTCTGAAACCGGAGGCAGATCCGGTGAAATGATCATGCTCCAGGTTTTTCCGCCATCAACAGATTTTTGAATGTTCTTGTAACCTGATGTATAAACAATATCCGGATTGACCGGATGAAATTCCACATCGTATTTTGCACCACCGCTGACGTTCGTCCATGTCAATCCTGCATTTTCTGTCCGCCATATTCCCTTGTAATTTGTCTGGTCGCTTTTCAATGCAGCCATCAAGATGTTAGGATTTTTTGGATGCATGATAATTCTCGCCACAGACATTTGATTTGTGAGCATATACTGAATGCCCGTGGTGTCCCAGGTCAATCCGCCATCTTTAGATTTTAAAATACCATAAGAATATGGATTGCTTATAAAATTAGCGCCGTCGCGATCACCGGTTGCAATGTAAATGATCCCGGGATCGATAGGATTGATGACAATTTCAGAAACACCAATGGAAGGGATATGATCTGTCAATACCTTCCAACTCAAGCCACCATCCTGAGTTTTCCATAATCCGCCAGCTGGCGCTCCTATATATATTATATTGGTATCTGTCGGATGAAACGCAAGGCAATTAATTCTTCCCGTGTAACCATTAAATGGAAATCCTTCTTCCGGTTCTAATGAAACCCATTTTTGAGTACGGGATTGCAGACGGTTTTCAGGATGTACCCTGTTGTAATCTTCCAGCGCTTCTGCAAGACAATTTGGTTTGGGCAATTTACCGGATGGATAGACCCGCGGCTCCATAAAATATTCCCATCTTTTGAATTTTGAATCTTCATCATCATTGGGAAATGCGATGGATTCGGGTGATTTGTCACGCGAGTTTAAAAAAGCATTGCGGATATCATAAAAATTATTCGGATCCTTAATGTTTTGAATCCAGTCCTGAGAGTTAAGAATAGTCATGCAGGAAATTAAAAAGATTAAAACACAACCGGTTTTCATATATCAAGGTTTGTACAAATATAAAAATAAATGCGATTATCTGCAATCCTTCTCATTGTTTAGTTTTAAACTGCAGTCGAATATATTTTTGCTATTTTTGGCATTGACTAAGCGGCGGCACAGCGTGTATGCTAATTGGGAATCCGCTATATTAATTAATCATGAGTTCAGAACTGAAATATTGGTATTTACACGAACATAAACTATTCAGAAATTTAAGTTTCTCTGAAATTGATGGCTTATGCATTTTAAAAAGGTTTAAGAAATCAAAAAAAAATGAATTGATTGATTTACCTTATAGTGATAAAGAACGAATTTATTTTCTGAAACAAGGAACAATAAAGCTCATAAGAATCGACGACGAGGGGAATGAAGTCTTACTCGATATTTTGCAAAAGGGTGATATGTTTGGCGATCTGAATTTTGAAAAACCCAGTGAAAATTCTGAATTTTTTAAAGTGGTTTCGGATGAAGCCATTATTTGTACTTTTTATAGAGAAAAATTAGAAGAGGTAATGTATAAAAAACCTGACTTTGCCCTCAATTATATCAAATTTATCGGTTTCAATTTCAAAAAAATTCAAAACAGTTACAAGAATATATTATTCAGGGATGCAAGGACAAGGCTTCTTTTGCTATTGAGTATGATCTTGGAAAAAGAAAATGTAGTTAGCTCTTCTTATGTTTTACCGAATTATCTATCTCAAAAGGATATTGCCCAACTCATCTGCACCACCCGACAAACAATTATTTCGCTGTTTAAAAACTTTGAGCAAGAGGGAATATTAAACTACTCACAAAAAGAAATTATCATCCCCGATGTACAAAAAATCAAAAAAATGGCCCAAAATGTAAAATAGTTTACATTCTGCCAATTTCAGATCACTCACCTTTGTCTCATAATTTACAGAATTGAATAAAATGAGACTTTTCATATTAGCATTTTTAGTAGGAATATCTTCCCCGGTGTTTACTCAAAGCAAGAGCATTGAAAGAACACAACACTTTAACCTTGAAAAAGTCCTTGCTCTTCAAGGTTACGATCCCCTTGAATATTTTACAGAAGGTAAAGCCATAAAAGGAAATTCAGAAAGGGCATTTACTTATTTGGGAGTTACTTATTATTTTTCTTCTGACTCCAATAAAAAAACATTTGAAGTCAATCCATCCCAATATGAACCTCAATATGGCGGCTGGTGTGCATTTGCCATGGGCGATTACGGTAAAAAAGTTGAAATAGATCCCCGTACTTTTAAAATTGTAGACGGAAAACTTTATTTGTTCTATAATGCCTTTTTTAACAATACATTGAAAAGCTGGAACAAAGATGAAATAAATCTAAAAATTAAAGCAGATAAAAATTGGAGTACCTTAATAAAATAAAAACCTTATGAAAACTAAAAACATCATTTCATGGATTTTGCGGCTTACTGTAGCTATAATTCTAATACAAACCCTTTATTTCAAATTTACTGCACACCCTGATTCAGTGCAAATTTTCTCAACATTAGGTGTTGAGCCCTGGGGGAGAATAGGCCTGGGAATTGTAGAACTCTTTACTGCCATCCTCATTCTTCTGCCAACGACGAAAAATATAGGAATGATGTTGAGTTTGGGAATTATCATTGGTGCAGTGGTCTCTCATCTAATTGTATTGGGTATTAATGTTTCTAATGATGGCGGAGGTTTATTTATACTTGCGATAATAGTATTAGTTGCTTCCGGTATCTATCTATTTATGCACAAAGAAGAAGCTATCAACACTCTTAAAATGATAAAGAAATGAAAAATAATCTATTGTTGCTGACAGGAATCATCTTAAGTTTTTCAGGATGCACACAAAATAGCAATCAAAATCCAGAATCCATTAATAAGTCAAAATCAACAATTATCATGAACTTAAGCGAAACAGATTGGAAGGTTCGATTAACACCTGAGCAGTATTATGTTCTTAGAGAAAAGGGTACTGAAAAGCCATTTACGGGCAAATTTGGATTCACAAAAGATAAAGGAATTTTTCGTTGCGGCGGTTGTGGTGAAGCATTGTTTACAGATGAAATGAAGTTTGATTCCCATTGCGGCTGGCCAAGTTTTGACAGGGAAATCGCGGGTGGAAAAATTACTCAAACTGAAGATAATAGCTTTGGGATGCGCAGGACAGAAATTGCTTGTGCCAAATGTGGGGGTCATTTGGGACATATTTTTGATGACGGTCCAACAGAAACTGGAAAACGCTACTGCGTAAATTCAGCTTCTCTTTCATTTGAACCAAAAGATGCAATAATGGCCGCGAGCAAATATGATACGATTACCTTGGCCGGAGGTTGTTTTTGGTGCATTGAGGCCATATTTGAAGAATTGAAAGGTGTACAGCAGGTAGAATCCGGATACTGTGGTGGCCAAACCCCAAATCCTACTTACAAAGAGGTGTGCTCCGGGAAAACAGGGCATGCTGAATCAGTTAATATTACCTATAATTCTGAGCTTATCTCCTTAGAAGAATTGCTGGAAGTATTTTTTTCACTTCACGACCCGACTACGTTGAACAGACAGGGTGCCGATACAGGTACACAGTACCGTTCCGTAATATTTTATCATAATGAGAAACAAAAAAATATTGCAGAAAAAGTAATCACTACATTAAATCACAATAAAGTTTTTGATCATCCTATAGTTACAGAAGTGACAGGCTTTTCTAAATTTTATAAGGCAGAGAATTATCATCAGGAATATTACGAACTTAATAAAGAAGAATCTTATTGTACTTTTGTAATAAAACCCAAAATGGATAAACTTCATAAAGTATTTGCCGACAAATTAAAATAAAAATGAATCTTATGGGCTTAAAATTAGAAGCTAAAGAAACACTTCAGCAATTGATGTATTCTTTACAAAATCTGACAAAAGATGACTACACTAAGAAAATTTCATTTTTGGGAAATGCAAGCATAGGGGAACATACACGACATATTGTTGAGTTGTTTTTGCAACTTTTATATGGCTATTACAAAGGAGAAATAAACTATGACGACCGAAAGCGAGACAAAAGACTGGAAGAGGATATAGATTTTGCAATGGAAAATATCGCAAGAATTATTTCAGAAATCGATTTGGAGAATAAAAATCTTTACATTATTTCCTTGTATAATAACAAAGAATGCGGTATTGCCTCTACTTACGATAGAGAACTAATGTACAATATTGAGCATTGTATTCATCATCAGGCCATCATTAAAATCGGCTTTTTACTGCTCGAAAAGAATGACTTACCCTACGAATTTGGTTTCGCCAAATCTACACTAAGGGCCAAGCAACAACTTAATGAACAAATCTAAAACCAAGGACTTCATTAAATTCCTGTATGCATTTTAATTATGTGGATCTTGCTTGCTTTTTTTAATTTTAGCCTGCTAAATTTTAGGATTCTACCAGGGTAAAAATTTTGGCTAAATGGTCAAGTATATGTCTGATAATTCAAAAGATAAAAATTAATGACCATTCGTTTAAGACATCTAACAAATCAATGTGTACTGTAAGTTATTATAAAGATGCCGGAAAAATTGTTCTTACCTCTAACCGGGATGAAAGCATACATCGTCCAAATGCCTTTGCTCCCATAATTGATTATTTTAATGATACAAAATTGTTTTTTC
The DNA here is from genome assembly GCA_044227375.1 of Saprospiraceae bacterium. Lineage (GTDB taxonomy): Bacteria > Bacteroidota > Bacteroidia > Chitinophagales > Saprospiraceae > Vicinibacter. The sequence continues at coordinate 3,736 of JBGAWX010000042.1, read as the reverse complement.
CGAAAGACCCTCAAGGCGGAGGAACATGGTTTGTTGTAAATGAACATGGTTCTGTGTTCGTTTTATTGAATGGTGCTGATTTCAAACATATTTCCAAGCCTCCCTATGCAAAGAGCAGAGGAATTGTTTTATTAGAGTTGGCTTCTTCTTCAAATTTTGAGGAAGAATGGAAAAACATTGACTTAAAAAATATTGAGCCTTTTACGATAATTGCCCATTTAAAAGACACTTTTTTGCAGTTGCGCTGGAATGGCCAAGAAAAAACTGGTATAGAATTGAATGCAGATACACATCACATCTGGTCTTCATACACTTTATACGAGCCAGAAGTTATTTTAAAAAGAAAAGCGTGTTTTAATGAGTTTATTCACAGAAACGAAAATAAAATAATGGCGGAAGACTTAATACATTTTCATTCAATAGCCCAGACTGAAGATCCGGAAAATGGATTTATCATCAATAGAAATGGTGAAACGCTGACTAAGAACATTACACAGGTAGTTTTGCAAAAGGACGGATTTAAACTCTTGCATCTTGATTTAATACAAAATGTACAAACTGTCTTAACACAATTGACACAATGAGGCTTTGGTGGCATAAAATGAAGCATTGGGAGTATTGGTCAGTTTATGTAATTTATCTACCTACTTTCTTTATTTGGGTCTGGAATATGATCAGATTCAGATCTCTGAAATTTTTTAAGTATTCCAATCCAGGCATCACCAACGGTGGTCTTTACGGAGATAGTAAAATGGAGATTTATAAAATTTTGCCAAAGGACCTTTCTCCAAAAACAGTATTAATTAAAAGTGTCAATAGGAGCAGGGCGATAGAAGAATTTGTTTTTAATGGCTTTGAATATCCAGTAATTGTCAAACCTGATATTGGTTACAGAGGAATTGGCGTTAAAATGGTAAAGAATAATGATGAACTTATAGCCTATGCGACTTCCATTCAGCAAAATTTTTTAATCCAAGAATTGATTACTTTACCCAATGAATTGGGTTTGTTTTATTACAGAATACCAACCAATAAAAACGGAAAAATATCCGGAATCACGCTTAAAACTTTTCTGGTAGTTGTAGGAAATGGAAAAGATACCATTGACCAGCTCCTGAGAAAAAATCCACGTCATGAAATGCAAATACCTACTCTAAAAAATAAAATAAACTTAAATGAAATATTGAACATTAATGAATCCCGTTGCTTGGTGCCATATGGTAACCATAACCGCGGAACAAAATTTATAGATGGGAAAGAACTGATCACAGAAAAATTAGAACGGACCTTTGATTCCTTGCTCAAAACAGTTAGTGGCTTTTATTATGGGAGGCTTGATATTCGGTACAATACTTTTGAAGAATTGGAAGATGGAAAAAATTTTTCAATTATAGAACTTAACGGAGCAAAGAGTGAACCCACGCACATCTACGACCCAAGACATTCATTTTGGTATGGACAAAGGGAAATCTTTAAACATCAAAAGATATTTACTGAAATTGTGCAAGTCAATGCACATCAATTCAGGTAAATCTATAAATAGGACTAATGTGCATTATAATGTACTAACAGGGTGCAATTTTTGTGCTTCAATTGAACATATGTTCTAAAATATCCACCATTGATACCGCCAGAAAATTTTTTCTTGACAACCCGCTGAAATCTAATTTATAGAATGGCGAAATTATAGAATTCATCAACATGACTATAAATGAAAGTCGTCATATTACAGTTTTATTAGCTTCAAGTAATTTTATTATTCCTAATTTAATGTAGATTGAATTTCATACCTATCTTATTTTTAGTTACTCGAGCAATTAAAATATTTTTGATCGTTAATGGATCTAAGTTCTTCTTATAGTAACATATCTAAAATTCTTTTAAATTGAGAATTTAAATTTACATTTTTTGATAAACTCTAAGAAAGAATTTTGAATTCACGATTACATAAATTGAATTTCTCGTTACTTGTTTGCTCAATTGTGTTCTAAAACAATAAGTAAAACAGTAGAACTAATGCATAATTGTATTGGACGGGGAAGCCTTTATATTAACAAATAATGTTGGTAGAATTCCAAAATCTGTCCCCCATAAATTTAAAAACCCCTGTAAGTACTGATTTACAAGGGTTTTAAAATTATCTATGTAGCCCGTAGGGGAATCGAACCCCTGTTACCAGAATGAAAATCTGATGTCCTAACCCCTAGACGAACGGGCCTTCCTAAAAAAGGAGTGCAAATATAAAGAGCTTTGGTATATCTCTGAACTTTTTTGGGCTTTTTCTATTTACTTTGCGTATCATATATACTACATGAAAAAGATCGCAATTAATGGCTTTGGAAGGATTGGAAGACTCACTCTCAGACAGTTAATTCATAGACAGGATCTGGAAGTTGTGGCGATTAATGACCTGACAGACATTCCCACTCTTGCCCATCTCTTCCAATTCGATTCAGCTCACAGGAAATATAACGGGTCCGTTGAATTTGATGACGACCACATCATCGTGGACGGCAAAAGGATCAAAGCACTCATGTGCAAAGATCCGCTTCTGCTTCCCTGGAAAGATTTGGATGTGGATGTAGTCCTTGAGTGTACCGGAATCAATCTGACCTTTGATTCTGCAAATACTCATATTCAGGCTGGTGCACGAAAAGTGATTCTCTCTGCACCACCGAAAGATACCAGCATTCCCACTTTTGTACTGGGCGTAAATGATGCAGAATTGAAATCCGGCCTGCAAATCATTTCCAATGCATCTTGCACTACGAATTGCCTTGCAAATACCATCAAAATTCTCCATGAGCAATTCGGAATCAAATTCGCAAGCATGAACACGATTCATGCATTTACTCAAGATCAAAAATTACAGGATGCACCGCATAAAGACTTAAGAAGAGCTCGCGCCGCATCAGTAAATATCATTCCAACTACAACCGGTGCAGCAAAATCTGTCGAACAAGTGTATCCGGCAATAAAAGGAAAAATCATTGCCTCTTCTTACAGGGTTCCGGTGATCACCGGTTCAATCATCGAAATGGTTTGTCATGTAGAACGAAACACCACGAGAGATGAAGTGAACCAGGTTTTTAAATCCGTTTCTGAAAATCAACTGAAAGGTATTTTAGAATATACAGACAAAGCATTGGTCTCTTCAGACATTATTGGAAATCCGCATAGTGCCATCTTTGATTCAGAATTGACGGAAGTCAAGGATGATCATGTTAAGATCGTGGCCTGGTACGATAATGAGGGAGGATACTCAGCTAGGCTCGCAGATCTCTGCTCGAGGTTTGCATCGATTTGATTTTACTTCGCATTTCAGCATACGCTGATTGATGTTCATTATTATCTTCTTCCATTGCATTTCGGGCATGTATACTCTATGAACTTCGAATATCGATTAATGAATTATGAATTATAAAATCAAGAAATTGATAATTTTGCATTCAATTTTCAAGAAATGATGAACTGGAATCTCAAAGACAAAAAAGTCATACTCCGTGTAGACTTTAATGTTCCAATTAAAAATGGAGTCATAAAAGATGACACACGAATTGTAAAATCACTACCCACCATTGAATTGCTCATTCAAAAAGGTGCCAAACTGATCATCATGTCCCACCTTGGACGACCATTAAAAGAATTGCTCCCCGATGGAAACATCGATAAAGAAAAATTTTCTCTAAAACCGGTTGCACAAAAACTTTCCGAATTACTTTCCAAACCTGTGGAG
>JBGAWX010000041.1:342-17302 GCA_044227375.1 Saprospiraceae bacterium | reverse complement strand
TCTTCATTAAATCTGCCCTGTGCTGTATCATATTTCAGAAGATGCGCCAAAACCTGCGGACTGGTCAGGTCATTGATGGCTACAACATCGATTCCTTCCATGTTGTAAATTTGTCGGTATACCAATTTCCCGATTCTACCGAAACCATTGATAGCTATTTTTATTTTTGCCATGATTAAAATGATTTAATTATAAAACTTAGTGTAATATTAACAGTATGTAGAACTTCAGAAACAATATTTTGTAAAACTAATGAAATGATCTTGTCAAATGCTTTGGTAATATAATATCATCAGTATTGCCAAACTATATTCTGTAATGCAAAGATACATGTTTTATCCGTTGCTTTACAAAATATTTTTATAAAAAATAAAAGAGCAGAACAATAAGATTGTATCTGCTCTTTTATATGGATTTTTATACTAAAGTTTTAACCCTTGATCATCATCGGCACTGAAATCGAACCACTTCCCGTTGATATTTTAACCACATACCATCCTTCAGATAAATGATTGGACTGCAAATGCACTATGTGATTGCCCTGACCAAAATATTCGCCTTTTCGCAGAGATCGTACTAAATGTCCGTTAACATCATAAATATCTATATTGACAGGCATACCTCTGTCCAGTGTAAATGTAATGTGAATGGGTAATTCACTATTACTGCTGGCTGGGTTAGGATATAAAGTAGCTTTAATTCCGGATGCAGTGGCGATTTCTGAAACATTGGTGGTATTCTGATCAAAAACTACATTTTCATCCCCTGCCTTATATGGTACATAAAGCAAAGGTAAGTAATACATTTCATCTTTGGTACCTTCACCCCAGGTCACAAATTTAGGTGGATTTGTTGGATTGGCTGGATTGTTTACAGTATTGTCGTACGTGGCAAATGCATGTATTTTACTGCCCTTTTTTGCTATTTTGTATCTGTCAAAATAATAGCCGCCTTGCCAGTTAAAATCCCAGTCATTAATTTTTATTAAGTTGGTTTTACTACCCCCTGGATTTTCAATATATACTTCCCAGTTTTTACCCAGATAATGCATATGAGGGAATATTCCCACTAGACTCACATCGAACGGCAATGTGTAAACTCCTTCAAATTTTTTAACCTGATTCGCAGGAATAACAAAACTATTGGCACCTCCCGTAAGGTTAAATGGCAACATAATATAGTCTTTAACTGTCCGGTCAATTACTTCATTATCTTTGGCAAAAAAGATATTTACTGTCGAAGAATCTGTTTCATTGACACTCCATGGTGCATAATGCATCTGTATCACCAGATCACTGTTTGCAGGTAGATTCTGCGCCAGACCATCTGGAAAATTCCGGGGTTTTTGACCCGGCACATAGCCAGGGAACTGATCTCTGTTTATAACTTCCGATACATTAAAATCTGGATTGTCTTCTACGGATAATCCATATTCTGGCGTATTTAGATCATACTGTCTGGCTTTTCCGCTCTGATCGGCAAAAAATAAAGCGTGGTGCACAATTTTAGTATTGCCGGGTCTCAATTCAACGGCTTTTACCTTTTTGTTTTGGGTGAGGCCGGTGGGTAATACAAAATACCGGTATTCATCTTTTCCATTTCCTTTGTGCGTATATTTTTGGGAAAATGAAACTACCAAATCAGGTGTTCCGATTTGTGATCCTTTTGGAAAATTCGGAAATGAAGGTTCTTTAGATACATCACCTTGTGGCATTCCTGCATCCACCCAATCGCCAATAGTTTTTATTTCATCGTCGCTGAGATAATTTTCATGTTGATAGTTGCGATAATTCGGATCTGTTTTCCATGGCGGCATGTATCGAATTTCAGTTACGTATTTTATCGAATTGGCACGGTCTTTTACTTCCTGATAATTTGTGAGTGGAAATGGTGCTATCTCACCCGAACGATGACAGGTACTGCAATGAGTATAAATAATGCCTGCAACGTTTTCAGAATACGTTTGAGCTTTGATAGTCATACCGGATATCCAAAAACATATTAAAAGGTAAGTGTATTTCATATTGGTTTTGAAATTTAAATCTAAGATAGTTTATTCTTGCATCATTTTATAGTCGGGTGAGGTAACAGCCCACTGCTTCAGTCTTCAGATATTGAATAGCTTGTGCTTTTTGTATCTTGTTCAGGCAGTCTCTCAATTCATGCTTTGTTGCTTTTGCCCTGCGTTTGCCAAGTCCTGCAAACCAATTATCGATCCGTCCCTGATACACTATTTTATTAATATGATCCTGATATACCACGACTTCAGGCATAACGGTGATGTCAAATTTTTTAGCCATCACTTGATTGTCATCTAAAACACAAGTTATTCCAGGTTGATATTCATCAAAAAATGTTTTTACTAAATTTTGATCAGACGAAGGACTTGGGAAAAATGCTTTGAATTCTATACTATCCGATTCAAATTCTGCATGCAGTTTTCTGATTTCCGGAATGTATGCCTGTGTGATTTTGCAGTCTTCCAATAAGAAAAAATAAACCTGGTAATGGTTTTGTGCTATAAGTTGAACACTAAAGCCAAGCATTATGAATAGTATGGTTTTCACTCTAAATATGGTTGAAAGCATTTTATGGAGACAGTTAAAAGCGGATATGGTTTAATTGATTAGGGGTTTTTCTGATATACATCATCACTTCCCAAACTTCAACTGATTCTCACTCACTTCCCATTCCTTAATTTTATTTCCTTTCACATCCATAAATTCTACTTTGAGTTTGCGTTCCTTTGTTTTGCCGCTTACACTTACTCTGGTATAATTATTTTGTTCGACAATAAGGTCTTTGAGTAAATCCGGATTGGATTTTTCATAATCGCTGGGTTTGTAAACTCCTGCAGTCAAAGAAGAGGATACGATATCATAAGTAGTATAGTTTTCTGATAATTTTTTTCCGACGATTTCTGAATGATGCCTGTCACCACTAAGAAATAATACTCCGGAGATTTGTTCGTCGATGATGAAATTTATCAGCTCATTAAATTCGTTTTGGTAATGTACCATGCAATCATACTTGTTGTATGTGTTGAGGATTGGAGTGCCATTCGCAATAATCTTAAACGGAGCATTGCTATTGACCAATTGATTTTTTAACCATTTCATTTGTGCAACACCCCACATGACTTTGTCAGGATTCGGCATTCCATTGATGCTGTCTTTTAGTTCATCAGAAGATCGGAATGTTCTGTCATCCATTAAAAAGAAATCCACATCGACAAAACTAAATTGTGTGTAAGTACCTTCCTGCTCTTGATCTCTTGCCGGATTGCACCAATAGGTATCAAAAACTTTTTTAGATTCTTTTTTTAATTTATAGGATCCATTGGCATTGTTGGGTCCGTAATCATGATCATCCCAAATTGCATAATGACTCATAGCTTTTAAAAAATTTTGCAATACCGGACTGCTCCGGTCTTTGGAAGCGCGATACCATAAACCCCATTCAGTGAAATAATCCACTTCCCGATAATACCAGTTATCACCCAACCAAAGCATAAATGCAGCATTTTCCTTAGACATCGATTCAAAAATGCTGGAATCGCCACCATATGGTTTTCCGGGGCGGTCGTAAATTTTTTCATTCAAATATGCACAACTGCCTGCTAAAAAACGGAATTCAGGTGGCGGCATTCTGTAATTCCACAATTCTTGAGTGCGAAACTGTCCTGTCGTTGATGACGGCCTTTGCTTTTTATTTATAACCAATTGATATTTATAGGTTGTTCCTGGCTCCAATGCAGTAAGATAAAATTCAACGGTATGAAAATTATGATTGTTTGTAATTTTCCCTTCGAGCAGTACAGGTTTTGAAGTGTTGTCTGCAATCCAGTATTCAAGGGCCACACTGGTCTTAGGCAAAACTTCACACCAGATGTATGCAGTTCTCAAATCGATCGCACCCAACATGGGGCCACTTTTTAATTGACCATAAATCGAATCAAATGAAAGTAAAAGGATAAACAGCAGATGCAACAATTTCAGCATATCGTAATCTTTATTCAAAGGTAGGAAGAAATTTTAGGCTGTAGGCTTAAGGCTGTAGGCTGTAGTTTTTTTATTATTTATTTTTTAAATGTACATAAAAAGATAACTATAACTTAAGGCTAAAATGTTTTTAGCCTACAGCCTTCAGTCTTCATAATTCTTCCATGAATTCTTTCGCATTAAACTATCTTAGCATTTCGTTTATTAATTTATCATTAAATACTCGTTTATCTTCAACGTATCCTTAAAATATAGCTTGTTCTTCCTTTTTTCAGGGATTGTTTTCAAGATGTCTGCCCAGGACAAGCAGATGATACAATTTTCAGGTATGGTGTATACCATTTCCAATGCAGTGAAAACGCCATTACCATTTGTAGGTGTTGGTATATTAAGAACCCGTCAGGGAACATACACTAATGAAAATGGATTTTTTTCCATGGCTGCAGAAACCGGGGATACCATTATTTTCAGCAGTTTGGGGTACAAACAACTTCGGTTGGTCATCCCTACGGATATAAGAATCGACAGGCATTATGAAAATGTCATTCTGGAGCAAGATACGTTTCAACTCGAATCTGCAATTGTATATTCCATTCCTTCAAAAGAACATTTTCGTCCGGAATTTCTGGAAATGGATGTTACAGATAAACTAAAAACCGAAGCAGAAAAAAACATAGCGCAAGACGTGCTTAAGAAATTGGAACCCTTTACCCCTTCTGATGGAAGGGCAGGAGTGAGTTTGTATTTTTCCCAGGAAGCCCAAAAATTATATTATGATGGACAATTTAAACCGCAACGCATTTTTGATGCGATGGCCTGGGTGGAATTTTTTAAAGCACTGAAAAGAGGAGACTTTAAAAAGAAGAAAAAGAAATAATTTCCAAGTAATAAACAAATTTTAACGCAAAGACGCAAAGTTTGCGCAAAGGTCGCAAAGAATTTTAATATCTTATTTGCGTGCTTTGCGTCCCGATTACTATCGGGATTCCTTAGCGACTTTGCGGTTAACAAAATTATTGTATAATTGATTGATCTTACTCATCAACTTTGCATTGTTAAATAGACGAAATTATTCCGAAAGTAAATGATTATTGTTTGAGTAGTTTTAAAATGATGGTGTTATTATTCGCATCTCGAGCGTGTACAAAATATAGACCTTCATGAAGTTTGGAAATATCGAAATGCTTCCCGGATGGACTCATTACAACATTTCCCAATTGATTTATTATGTTGATTTCCTTTATATCATTATTTTCAGGAGCCACCAATTCTACTGAATGATTAGCCGGATTTGGAATTAAATAGTAGATCGTGAATTTGGAAGATTCAAGACTGTTTACCATTCCACAATTCGGTAAATTGAATGTTGGTTTTGCAGTGATGCTGAATTTTCCGGTACCATCCGGACAACGTTCCATGGAGTTGTCCGTTGGAATTGGGCCAAAACTAAGACTATCCAAAACAATACCATCTTGCCTGGTAAGCATTAAAAGTTCACCACTCGAAGAAAGTTTAAAATTTGCATGCAGGTCGGTTGGTGTTTTGCTGTCTTCATCAAGCCATATCATCAATCGGCTTTTTGCATTCAGGGATGTTCCTGCAGGAAATTCAAATTTTTGAATATTGGCAAGATCGTCTGTCAGATTCAAACCACTAAGATCCAAACTTCGATTTGAGTTGTTATACAATTCAAGCCAATCTTCGTATTTGTCATCGCTGGGATCTTTTACAGTATTTTGATTTGAGCTCATAAATTCATTCAGAACCAATTCGCCCGGTTGAATGTCAGCTGCAAGGTCACTGGCTTCAATAACATGATATTCGTATTCTGCTCTTGGCGGTGAGAATAATCCGGCTTCATTATTTTCAGCATAAATATAGAATTGTGTTTTCCGGGTATCTGCAATAATGTATGTGCCAAATACACCATCTCCTGCAGCACCATCGTGATGATTGCCGTCATCGTATAAGTTTCTCTTTTCAAACGCAGCATATTTGTTTTTGCGAAATCCAACAAATGCATTATTGCTGTTGGATACAGGAACACTAAGCCAAACCGTATCAGCAACAATTGGATTGGTGGGATTCAAATTATAATTTCCTATGCTTGGGGGAATCGCATTGTATTCTGTTGTGGTTTTATAATAATTCAATCTGGCTTTCATCAAAGTTACTATACCTGCTACGCCTCCTCCGGGACCGCCACCATTAGGTATTGCTGCAGTTAAAGAAGTCAGAAAAGCTGCATAAGAAGACAAACTGTTCGGATCATTTTTAACCAGCGTGTCTACGATTTTTTGAAGATACACCGCTTCAGTTTCATACAAACCATTCACAAAAAATTCTTCAGTAATGGTTTTAAGATGCGCCAGATACATTCGCTTATGGGTTGCATTGCTGAGCAAACTTGAAATTAATGGTCTGTCTAAATTGGTAGATTGATAGAGTATAGGAACCTTATCCAATGTTGTACCGCTGGTATTTACCGGAAATCCGGCAAAGGACATGTTTAAATCCCAGATCACCGGAAGAAACCTTCCATTATCATCTTCATACAGATAATAGTTTTGTGCAAAAGCTCCTGTGTAACTATCATAATTGTCCAGTACATTATTAAAGGCATGCATCCATAAGCTTCGGTCAATATCAATCATTTTCGGTATAGCCGATGGCTTGCTTCTCAATGTATCGATCAAGGCAATCAATTTCCACCAGCCAAAATCATTTTCCATTCCATAGTAGCTGTAATATTTTGTACTGTCATAGCTGATAAATTTTAAATTGCTGGTTGAGTTGTTGCCTGGTTTATCCGGATTTCCTTTAATAAAAATGTGATCTGAAGAACCGAAATGATCACTGCAAAATTTTTTATTTACAGGTTCAACATTAGTGTACAATCCCATTTTGCTACCATTAATATAGACTATGGCATTGTTGGCACGCGAGCAATCCATATAATTGGACAAAATTTTATAGGACAATACTTCCCTTATTGCGGAAGGATCTGAAAAATTGTTGCCCAATTTAATACTCGTGATTTTATTGTAGTCCTGTTCTTTTACGTAATCCAATTTGATATGCAATGGATTTTTAACTCTCGAAGAATTGTAGGAACTAAATCCTTTGTATTTAACCCCGACACTATCGAAACGGACTCCGTTGACCAGGCAATATTGTGCCACGATATAATTTTCATTTCCGGCTTTTGCTGTATCCAATCGATAATCCCAATCATTGTATCCAAATACAATCTTAATTTCCTGGACCTTATCAAGAGCATAAAAATCATCCTGTGAGCACAAATTAAAAGCAAACAAAAACAGGAGAAATGCAGTTAAATGAATTTTCATAATGTAATCAGATCGTTTGAAATTGGTTATTGTGTTATGATGCAATCAAATTAGTCGATGGCAATTTTATATTATGGATTAGTCCGGCATCAAATATAGCTTTTCCTGGCGAATTTAAAAGCAGAAAGTTGTCAATAGAGTGTATACCACAGCTTTGTAATTGTACTTTGTGAAGGCCGGTATTTAAGGTCTTTTAAAGGGCCCTATATGGGTTTAATGTATTTTAATACAACCGGAAGATTGATTAAAGAGCATTTGAACCTCAGGAGTTTTTTAATAAGTAATGCCTGTTTATGAGCTGCTCTTTATTTACTATTTTTGCCCATCGCTTAAAGCAAATGAAAGTAACTGAATACCTGAATCAGTCTAAAGGAAAGACATTAATCTCCTTTGAGGTATTGCCTCCTCTTAAAGGAGGTGGTATACATTCAATATTTCAAGGATTGGATCCCCTTATGGAATTCAAGCCACCTTTTATAGATGTGACCTATCATCGGGAAGAGTTTTTATACAACATTCAACCCAGTGGATATTATCAAAAAATTGCCATTCGCAAGCGCCCAGGTACTGTTGGTATTTGTTCGGCAATCATGCATCATTATGGAGTTGAAGCAGTTCCTCATTTAATTTGTGGAGGATTTACCAAAGAGGATACAGAGAATGCTTTGATTGAACTGCATTTTCTGGACATTCATAATGTGCTTGCCTTAAGAGGCGATGCCAGAAAATTTGATGAGAAATTTATTCCGGAACCCGGTGGCAATGAATATGCTTTGGATCTGGTTGAACAAATCGGCAGGATGAATCAGGGTATCTATATGGATCCCAGTATTGAAAATGGAACCAAAACGGATTTTTGTATTGGCATTGCTGGCTATGCTGAAAAACATTTTGAAGCACCCAACATGAAATCCGATTTAAAATACACGCGGAAGAAAATTGAAAGTGGTGCGGACTATATTGTAACGCAAATGTTTTTTGACAATCAGAAATTTTTTGATTACGTCGCACAGTGTAGAAAGGAAGGAATTGTTGTTCCGATTATTCCGGGTATCAAACCACTGACCAGAAAATATCAACTCGCATCCATTCCCAGACATTTTTATATTAACATTCCCGATGATCTGGTAAAAGCAATCAATAAGGCAACAACCGACCAGGCAGTCCGTGAAGCAGGAATTGAGTGGTGCGTTGCACAATGCAGGGAATTAAAGGAAAAGGGAGTGCCATGCATTCATTTTTATACAATGGGAGACAGCGCTACCATCAAAAAAATTGTCGAACAAGTAATTTGAAGACAAATAAATTAGGGAGGGATGCAGCGAAAACGGGCATTTGTAAATCTCTTTTTGTGATTTTTCGAATTTCAATTCTTAATAGCGAAGCAAACTCATGAATGAACCATTAAATCTCGGCAGTCATCTCAAATCCTGGATTCATTATTCAGCAAATACCGATTTTCCAATTCAAAATATTCCCCTGGGCATTTTTTCCGTTGCAGGGGACTCCAAAAAAGTTTGCACAATCATCGGGGATACCATTATTGATTTGCATGGTTTATCGAGCTATGGAATTCTGAATGTACCGTTTTTTAAAACATCTGATTTCGAACAGGAGTATTTAAATCCACTTTTGCAAAAAGGTAAATCTTCATTGCGTGAACTCAGAAGAAATATAGCTGATCTTTTTGATGCTGGCAATAAGTTTGTAAACAGAGATCTTTGTAAAATAAATTTTTATAAAAAGGAAGAGGTTTCCCTTCATCTTCCGGTCAAACCCAATAATTACACTGATTTTTACAGCAGCCGTGAACACGCTACCAATGTGGGCATGATGTTCCGCGATCCGGCAAATGCATTATTGCCAAACTGGTTGCATCTTCCGGTAGGATATCACGGACGTGCTTCTTCTATAGTTGTGTCCGGTACAAACATCATCAGACCTAAAGGGCAGATGCAATTAAAAGAAGGAGAAGCTCCGGTGTTTGGTCAGAGCAATCAACTCGATTTCGAATTGGAAATGGCATTTGTAGTCGGAAAAGGAAATCGGTTGGGTCATCCAATTCCAGTTACTGAAGCAGAAGATCATATTCAGGGCTTGTTGATTTTTAATGATTGGTCTGCACGTGATATTCAAAAATGGGAATATGTTCCTTTGGGTCCCTTCCTCGGTAAAAATTTTGCATCCACGGTGTCTCCCTGGTTAGTAGATATGGATGCATTGCGCGAATTTAAAGTTGCAGGCCCGGAGCCGGGAGTTTCTTTGTTGGATTACCTGAAAATTGATAAACCCTCAAATTACGACATTCATCTTGAAGTGATCTTGCTTACTCCCAATGGAGATGAACACATCATCTGCAGATCCAACATGAAATATTTGTATTGGAGTATGACTCAACAACTCGCTCATCACACCGTAAATGGTTGCAATATGGAAACTGGGGATATGTGTGCATCGGGTACAATTTCGGGTCCAACTCCGGATTCATTTGGTTCCATGCTTGAACTTGCATGGAAGGGTACCAAGCCATTGCAAATGAAAGATGGAACGACGCGGACATTTCTGCAAGATGGAGACACCATCATCATGCATGCCTATGCACAGCATGATCATTATCGCATAGGTTTTGGAGAAGCCCGGGGGAAAATCCTGCCTGCAATTTAAGATCTGTTTTCAAAGCTTATTTTTTGAAGAAGGATTTATGAATTTCACGATTAGGGTTTAATGCTCTAACCATCATTTTTTAAATTCTTAGTTTACTATAAATTAGTTTACCTGATCTTCAATCATTATTCTTTAACTGATGATAACTTTTCATCTAAATGAGAATTTAAGTAGTAAAGGTCTTGATAGGCCATGGACTTGTATTCATATTGAATATATTTTTATTTGAAGATTGAATGCTTAAGTTTTGTATTAGCTTTAAAAATGTTTATTATCTTTGAATAATTCAAGCTTAATCCCATGTTATGCTCAGAGTAAATTCAATTGTTACTTTGTTGTTCTGTGCCATTGTAATTTTTGGTCAGAATAAGGGGCTTAAAGCAGTTTATAAGGATACCAGTGCAGGGAAGACCAGAGCATTAATTATTGGAATTTCAGATTACCAGAACCTTCCGGATTTGGGTTATGCAGATAAAGACGCATTGGCATTTTATGATTATTTAAGGTCAGAATCCGGAGGTAAAATAGATTCCCAGAATATCCATATTTTGATTAACGAACGTGCTACTTCAGCACAGGTGAATGCTCAATTGGATTGGTTGATTGAAGAATCAAAAAATGGTGACCGGGTTTATATTTATTTTTCAGGTCATGGTGACGCACAAAGCAATCTGACCAGAACGCCCGGTTATTTATTATGCTGGGATTCACCTGAAAAATCGTATGCGTCCGGAAATTTATCGGTGTATATTTTAAATGATTACATCTTTGATCTCAATTCGAGAAATGTAAAAACCATTCTTATTGTCGACGCATGCAGGGCGGGAAAACTTTCCGGTAACTATGTGAATGGTGCATTGCTCACGAATGATTTGGTATCAAAATCAATCGGCCATGAGTTGCGGCTATTATCCTGCGGACCGAATCAATACAGTATTGAAGGGGAGCAGTGGGGTGGAGGACGAGGTGTATTTAGCTTTCATCTCACGCTTGGTTTATATGGAAAAGCAGATAAGGATAGAGATGAGATGGTTTCCATTGCTGAACTTACACGCTATTTGGAAGATCAGGTATCGAATGAAGTGAGTCCCCAAACTCAAATACCTATAGTTGTTGCAGAAGACCGGGATGAGATTATCAGCTATGTAGATATGAAGATGTTGTCCAAACAGATTACGTATAATTCACATCAAGAGCACTACATGGGAATGATAGAAGCAAAGAGTTTGGAAGATGAAGTCATAAAGGCATTAGATACGAGTTTGCAGCGATATTATAAACTTTTCAAACAGAGTCTCAAGGATAAAATTTTATTGAAGCCTGAAAATGCATGTGCTGAATATTATTACCAGATTCTTTCGAAGGCACCGGGAATGAAAAAATTGTATGCATTTATAAAACGGAATTATGCAGCCGTATTGCAGGATGATGCTCAACAGGTGATGAACCAGTTTTTGGAAGGAGATGTCAAAGAACTTTCCATGCAAAGCAAGGATATGATTGAGAAATATAAGGAATACCCGCAGTTAATAAATCGTGCCATGGAGTTGCTTGGTTCCAGGCACTATCTTTATAATATTTTATATTCACGTAAATATTTTTTTGAAGGTGTGATTCTGAATCTTGAAAATTTTAATTTGAATTCTGAAGAAACCGGACTTGCGATTATCAATAAGTTCAATAAGTCCATTGAATTCCATGAAGAAAATCCTGTAAATTATTTTTACTTATCAGATTTTTACGCAACTACAAAAACAAAATATAAGAACAAGGATTCATGTTTATACTATTCTAATAAAGCGATTCTGCATGCAAAATCCTGGATTTTACCATATGCATACCAGATTTACAATTTATCAAGATATTTTGGAGATACTGCCATAGATAAAAATATCATTGCCACGACTTGGGTTCTTGATTCAAATCATGTTTTTCTAATTAAGAGTATCGCGGCATATCATTTTTATAAAAAGGAACTTGATGAATCAATAAGATATTATGAAAAGGCATTGAAAATTGATTCTTCAGATGCAACAATTTTGGTCGGATTGGGAGCATGCTATCAGGAAAAAAATGATTACCTCACCGCGGAAAAGTGCTTTCGCAATTCTATTAAGGTAAAGCCAAAGCAATTTAATGCATATAATTTCTTAGGTTTTCTATTGTTTAGAATGGAGCGATTTGATGAAGCTGAAAAAGAGTATCTTTTAGCCATAGAAAGTAATCCAAGAAATGTCCAGGTAAGGGGTAGGTTGGCTTTACTTTACCTGACTATTGGAAAAACTGATCAGGTGGAAATTCAATGTAAAGGACTTGAGCAGTTGGATCCCAATGGATGGCGTCATCATTACTATCGGGCCTGCGTGGCTTCTATTACTGGAGATGCTATCAAAGCCTTAGATTTTTTGGAAAAAGCCTTTCAGTCAAAAATGAATGATTTTAACGAACTGAATTCTTCGAAATTTCTTGATGCGGTCAGGCCTCTTGAAGGATACAAAACTTTAATGATAAAATATTTTCAGAGGGAAAAATAATATTCACAATAGTTTACTATAACAAAAAAATTTATTCATAGTCAAAATCAAACAAAATGAAAAAGGAATTATTAGTTTTATTATGGATGCTGGTTCTCGGATTCGGCATACAAATCGGAAAGTGTCAAACCACTTGCACCAATCAGGTTAAAATTACAGTAAAGAAGACTTCTAACAATGAAACCATTGACGGACGAATTGAAATCAATGGTGCCCATGTTGAAGATGCCAACAATTGTTACACTATAAATAATGGAGATCTGATCGATGTTTCCAGAAAGAACCTCGACCCATCCAACTTATGGTATCAGAGTGTAAGCTTTAGAATTCAATATATAGACCCTGATGTGAAAGAATTGGTGTTTTATCTTAATAACAACGAACTTAATGTGAATTCATGCACTGGTACTGCGTTTCATAAACTCTTGTCTGGATTCTTTAAATATCAAGATGGAACATCAAGTGATTTGTATTTAGTTTACAATACTGACGTGGAAGAATCTCCCTACAGCAATGGTTTTTATTCTATATGCCTTGAGGGAACAAACCAGGTAGTTTACAAACACGGTGATAGGGAATTGATTAAATTCTTAACCTTCGAGCCTGCCGATTCAGACACAAAGGTGGATGTGATCATTGATGATAGATGTAAAACGGATGGCAAAGCCAGGAATTAGATTTTTTCCTTTAAGCTAAGCCTAAGCTTTGATTACATTAAATTTTTGGTAAAGCCCGATTGTACTTTCCCAGCAGTATATCGGTTTCTATTAAAAAAACAACCAATGCCAATTTAATTTTCCTTGAGTATTGTATTCCAGTGCTGGTGCAGGAATTTTTATGACATTGATAAGTTGAAGAGCCGTTCGAAGAAAATTATTTTTTACTTTGATTTTGGTTAAGTCGATGTCCAACGACAAGTAATATTGATTTGTACGGGGGTAATCTAGAATTGAATAGTGGGTTTCCCCATCTGACCATTCATTTTTATAGCCACCGTACAGATTGTCGGCACCGTAGCCTAATGAAATGTTCAGATAGTTTGGCCAGAAGTCATGTATGGATTCGGAAAAAATTCCGGGATTAAACGACAACCAGAATGTTTGTGCATTGTAATCTTTTAGAAAAGTAGTGAAGAATTCTTTCCCGTACAAATCTTCTGCCCGTTGTTTGTAAGTGATGGTGTTTCCGTTTTGTCCAGTTATGAAGCCATCAGGATAGTTCTTCGGATAAGCGGATAGTTTCAATTTGAATTTTTGATCATGCCATAGCAATTGCTGACCGGCAAATAAACCGGCGCCCAATACATTGGAAGCCATGTCGGTCCAACTGAATCCCCAATCGCTGCTGAATCCATCCATAACTTCAACCGTGGTTTGAAATAACATGGAGATTGAAGTTCCCCAAATCACTGAAGCATGTTCAGAATAACCACACCACTTAGCACCGTTATAAATGGCGTTTGATTGAACGTATCCATTGTAAGCATGTGATACTTTATCGAGATGATTCCATTCACCGGCATCATTAAACAGATGAAATGAAGATTGCTCTGATTTTTTATACCAGGCATTGTATAAACCAATTGAAAATACAGCATATGTTCCCAAGGTTGACCCACCTGCGACCCAAGCTCGATTGGTGTTGAGTGTATCTGATGGAATAAAAAAACGTTGGAAACTTCCTTGGGAATGTGAAATGTTTACAATAAAAAGAAGAGCAAGAAAAAGAACGGAATTAGTGAGATGAATGCGAGGTAATGATAGCATTAAATAATTTTACTCATTGTTCCAGGCATATAGTTGCAGGCGGGACGCCAGCAACAACCCAATTTTTTGCAAAAGAAACACCGGTATCAAGCTAATTTTTTACTAGTGGGATTCAGGCAACGATGCAACAACTTCAATCCGATCAACCATAGTTGTTCTCTGTTCTCTCATAACTTTTCTCTCATAACTTTTCACTCATAGTTCATCACTCTCCTAATATCTATAGTATTCCGGCTTATACGGTCCGTCTTTATGCACGCCGATATATTGTGCCTGTTTCGGATTCAATTCATCCAGTTCCACGCCGATTTTTGCAAGATGCAGACGGGCCACTTGTTCGTCGAGACTTTTTGGGAGCGTGTACACTTTGGCTTCATAGCGCTCAGCATGTTGCCAGAGTTCTAATTGTGCGAGACACTGATTGGTAAATGAATTGCTCATTACAAAAGATGGATGCCCTGTTGCACAACCCAGGTTCACCAACCTGCCTTCAGCGAGCAACAAGATATCTTTACCATCAATCGTGTATTTATCAACCTGTGGTTTGATTTCAACATGAGTTTTTCCATAGTTTGATTTCAACCAGGCTACATCGATTTCATTATCAAAATGTCCTATGTTACAAACAATAGTTTTGTCTCTCATTGCACGGAAATGCTTTTCAGTCACGATATCACAATTTCCGGTAGCAGTTACCACAATGTTGGCCAGTTTTACGGCATTCTCCATTTTCATCACCTGGTATCCATCCATAGCTGCCTGCAATGCACAGATCGGATCAATCTCCGAAATGATAACTCTGCAACCTGCACCTCTCAGTGAAGCAGCAGATCCTTTACCTACATCACCATATCCTGCTACAACAGCTACTTTTCCGGCCATCATGATATCAGTTGCTCTGCGGATGGCATCAACGCAGGATTCCTTGCAACCATATTTATTATCAAATTTTGATTTTGTAACAGAATCATTCACATTGAAACAAGGCAATGGCAAGGTTCCGTTTTTCATGCGGTCGTATAATCTAAGTACACCTGTTGTGGTTTCTTCTGAAATTCCGCGAATGCCTTTTACCAATTCAGGATATTGATCCAAAACCATATTGGTTAAATCTCCTCCGTCATCGAGAATCATATTTAAAGGTTGTCCATCTTTAAATGCAAAAATGGTTTGCTCAATGCACCAGTTGAATTCTTCTTCATTCATGCCTTTCCATGCAAATACAGGTATGTTTTTAGCGGCGATTGCAGCAGCGGCATGATCCTGTGTGGAGAAAATATTGCAAGATGACCAGCTTACTTCAGCTCCCAATTCGATAAGAGTTTCGATAAGTACTGCAGTTTGAATCGTCATGTGAAGGCATCCTGCGATACGGGCTCCTTTTAAAGGTTTCGAAGCTCCGTATTCTGCCCTGAGCGACATCAAACCCGGCATCTCGGCTTCGGCGAGTTCGATTTCTTTACGGCCCCAATCCGCAAGGCTTATGTCTTTTACTCTGTATTTAAGGTGTGTGGCAACTTGTTCCATTGGTTTAAAAATTTTGGCAAAGTTATGTATTAATGAGTTTATAAAGAAAAGATCTCAAGCCTATAATACATGGTTTTTTTAAAGGCTATGTTAATGCCGGAAAATACTTGATATGGATTCACATAATAGCAATTCGGGGTGATTGGCTTCAAACTTAATAAGTTTATACACCTCCTCGATGTTCAAATTTCCTGTGATTTATCCCTGTATGAATTAATTTAGCATCTTCATTTCATGAGATACTTTCTAAATCGATGGTTTATCATTTCAATTCTCCTTTTTGGAGCCTGTAAAACATCACAAAAAAACACATTTCCTTCAGCAATAACCAAAGAAGCAAAATCAAAACATGGGGTAGTAGTAACCGCGAGTACCCTGGCTTCCAAGGTGGGTGTTGATATTTTGAAAAAGGGTGGAAATGCCATCGATGCTGCAATAGCGGTCCTGTTCACATTGGCAGTGGTGTATCCTGAAGCCGGAAATCTTGGAGGTGGCGGTTTCCTGGTGTATCGCGAGCAATCCGGAAAAACATATGCACTGGATTTCAGGGAAAAAGCTCCTTCTGTTGCAACCAAAGATTTTTATCTGGATAAAAATGGAAATGCAGTGGATTCACTTTCACAGTATGGGGTTTTTTCAATCGGCGTTCCCGGTACCGTGGATGGTATTTTTCAAATGTTTGAAAAATTTTCCAAACTCAAAGATTTAAATGCATTAATGACTCCTTCAATTGAATTTGCAGAAAAGGGTTTTCCGCTAAGTAAATTGCAGGCATCTGAATTCAATTATTTACAAGAATGGTTTCGTCGCAATAATAAAAAGCAAACCGCATTTATCCGGACCAAATCCTGGAATGCAGGAGATTTGTTTGTACAAAAAGAACTAGCTCAAACACTGAAGAGAATAGCCCAAAATGGGAGGGATGATTTTTACAAAGGACAAACTGCGGAATGCATTTTGAACACCATGAATTCAGACGGAAAAACGTGGATTCAAAGAGAAGATCTGCTCGCTTATCATTCTGTCTGGAGAGACCCGGTGCAATTCAACTATAAAGGCTATGAAATTTATTCTATGCCACCACCATCCAGTGGAGGTATACACCTCGCGCAGTTAAT
>JBGAWX010000041.1:0-332 GCA_044227375.1 Saprospiraceae bacterium | reverse complement strand
AGTATGTTCGAATTATCAGATCACCGTGATGTGGTATTTCATTCCGCTAAACACATACAATTGTTTACTGAGTATGAAAGAAGGGTTTATGCAGATCGGGCTATGTATCTCGGAGATCCTGATTACTTTGAGGTTCCAGTCAAACAATTAATGAGTAAAATCTATTTGAGACATCGTATTGCAGATATTGATTTGGAAAAAGCTTCGGATTCAAAAGATTTCATAGATAAAAATGAATTGCCTGCAGAATCAGAAGAAACCACTCATTTCAGCATTATCGATAAAGAGGGCAATGCGGTAAGCATTACAACTACTTTAAATGGTTCTTTCGG
>JBGAWX010000040.1:0-17680 GCA_044227375.1 Saprospiraceae bacterium | reverse complement strand
ATTTTCATTCATCATATTTCTCAAATCTGATGATGTAATATTTAATATTGACCGCAGCAGAGCAGCCCAATAATTATTGAACTAAACCATACAAAGAATTTAAAAATCATTCATGATCTGTTTCGGTGCTCTGCACCTGGGTATTTTTTCTCTGCTTTTCTTCAATTATTTTGCGGCTCTGCCGCATATCATGATATTAGTTACATTCATCCAAGTCTACAATGAACTTGTTGTTCTGCCGCTTTAATTGATTTAACTTTCAATTCATCCGGATTTACAATGATCTCATCGTTCTCATGCGTTGGTTGATGCTATTTTCAAATCTTCCAAGCCTACAATGATCTTAATATCCTACAGCTTTTATTGATACTATTTTTAATTCATCCGGGTTTACAAAGATCTCATCGTTCTCATGCTTTGGTTGATGCTATTTTCAATTCATCCGGGTCTACAATGATCTTAATATCCTGCTGCTTCTATTGATGTTATTTTCATTCATCATATTTCTCAAATCTGATGATGTAATATTTAATATTGACCGCAGCAGAGCAGCCCAATAATTATAGAAATCATCGTTCTCATGCGTTGGTTGATGTTATTTTCAATTCATCATATTTCTCAAATCTTATAATATGATTTTCAATAATGTCAGCTGCAGAGCAGCTCAATAATTATAGAACTAAAATTACAAATCACGACAGGTGCAGAGCACCGTAATTTTTTACACGATATTAAAATGTAGGCCGATTTTTAAAATTGAAAAGCCCATGAATTCATTCACGGGCTTTTCAATTTATAGTTTCTGGAAAAAATAATTCTTATGGTCGGTATGATCTCTTCTGCAGACGAATTGTTCTCAACATTTGTTCATTTGGTCCAACAAGCTTTACAAAATACAATCCGTCTTCCAAAGGACTGATGTCATAACTGCTTTTTGGCTGTGCTTTGAATGTAGTCACTTTTTTGCCAAGGATGGTGTACAATTCAATTCTATTTAATCCCTGATTGTATTCCACTGAGAAAGAATTGTAAGCAGGATTCGGATAAACTTTAATTTCGATATTTCTGAAATCACTGTTGGATACCGCTTTATTAAACAGATAATCGACTTTCACTTTTTTAGAAGTATCTTCTTTTTCATAGACCCACATGACGATGTGAGCTTCTCCTTCATTTCCGTCATCGAGGATATGTACATCTAAATTTACAGAGTCGTTTGCCTTTACTTTGTTGATATAGGCATCAGGACACTTGCCAATGAAGTCAGCATAACAATTGTTGGCATCACACACATAAGTGCTCCATCCGGTGGGCAGCTGCAATATCTCCCTGGTCCAAAGGATATTGATTTGGGCATTCGTATTGTTTTTTATTCGTCCGTGAGCGAGGTGATCGGTCAGGTCCGAAGTAAAAGAAACACTATTCGGATTGGGGTTCACGACAAACCTTGGCGTTTGGGCAAAAACTGAGTTTATGCACAAAACACTGACTACCAAGTAAATGTATTTCATAGGCTTTGAAATTTATGATACAATTGTAAAGATAAATAAATACTTGTTTACAGTTCCTATAATAATATAAAAAAATAGCCAACCGACTGGTTGGCTATTTTTTTCTCTTGAGACTTGAAATTAATGAATATTGATTGTTGTATTTCTCACTCCTTTGTCGGTCACGATCTTCAGATTGTAAAGACCGGAATGATATGCATTAATCCTGTATGATTTTGTATTGGATCCTGCACTGAGTTTCAGATTCTGATCGAGTACTCCAACCGCTTTGCCATTAAGATCAAATAACTCAATAGTTGCATTGGCAGTTTCTTTTGAGTTTATTTCAATATGGATCAAATTGCTTGCCGGATTTGGATAGACTTTCATGCTGGTTAAGATGCCAGGATCATTGGTACTTAATGGTTCCGGTGCAACATTGATGTCATCGATAAACATGAGATTGCTACCGCTTGGGGGGTTGTAACCACTAATTCTGATCAACACTTCTGGTGCCCCATCAAAATCTGTCATTGGTACTTTATCTTTAACCCATTCACCAGCCAATGGAGCGAAATAATTTCCCGGTCTGGGACCAACAGTCGCAAGGTCAGAACCTTGTTTAAAATAAACTTCAGACCAGTTGAATCCACAATCTTTTGATGCTTCTACTTTGAACCATGCATTTTCATTATCCAATTGGGCATAGGCACGACTCAAACTTAAATGCGTATTAACGCTATTCGTTAAATCGAGTTTGTCCCAGAATATTTTTACTTCAGTATTTGGTGGACCAAAATAAAAATCCCAGAAAAGAGAAAATGGTGAAAGACCAAATCCTCCTACTTCATCCGGCGCTCCGAAATATGCTTTGTCTGCTGGAAATACGCTCATGCTGGATGTATTATCAGCATAACAATGCGCAGGAAAAGTACTTCTTGGCCCGGCAAATCCTTCATGCATTTCAGTTGCATATGGAGCGGTTGCAACATTATATAAAGTTTTGGCAACACCGAGATGATTCAATTTATCGATGTCTTTGTTGTTTACACCATTGATATTATTGATTCTGTAATTCAAAGCATTCTTTCCTGCTTTGATATTGATATTTTTAAATTCATAGCTGTCTGTTCCGCCAGCACTTAAATTGATGGTATCAATTCTAGTAGAACCTTGTTTAATGTTGTTTACCAATAAATCAATAGATACTGTTTTGATGCTGTCAGTTCCGTTGTTGATGAAGTTCACTTTGAAACTCACATTCGGATCACACAAACCAGTATATCCAACGACTTCTGCATTTGCCTTTAAATCGAGGAATGTTGCACCATTCGGTAATGCTTTGGGTAAGCTTTCAGCAGATTGCAAAACTTCTTTTTTGCTTGTGTTTTGTACAAAAGCAATCGCTCCGAGATTATGTAAACTATAAGTGTAACTTGGAATGGCAATGGTGAATGTATAATTCTTTGTTGCACCTGCAGCCAGTCCACCTAATTTAGTTCCACTGGCATTAGGGATCATTTTGCGCATGACATCATAAAATTCTAATTCTCCATTGGTACCCGGAGGTGTTGCAAATTCAATAGTCTTTTCGGTAAGTATGGTATGTAAAGTATAACTGTCCGCAAGATCATTGGAGCTTACATTTTTCACGCTAACCGTAATGGTTACTGAATCCAGTTTTGTTCTGACATTATGATCGATGGTCAACTCGATGGGACTTGTTTCGGCAGCCCTGTCATCTATTACACTTTGAGTAAAGCTGGCGATATTATCATGAAAAATGACAGAACCCGCTTCAGTGATACCACCGTCTGCAAGGCAGTCAGGGACACCCTGTACTCCATAATAACTGACGCGGTTGGCAACCTCCGTAGGATTTTGAAGATTCATTGGATCCGTTCCAGGCCAGCTGACTTGATAGCATAGCAAGGTCACCTTAGTTTCATTACCCGGAGTAAAAATAATTCCGTGAAATTTCGGATTATAAAGGGCGCATGGCGGGCAGGAAGCTTGGGTAAATTCCTCCACAAGAACCCGGCGAGGCGCCTGGGCATCGGCATTGAGCGCAGTTAAAAGTCCTAAGACAATCAGTGAGTAGAATTGTTTCATATAGAAATGTTTTGATGAATAAAAAATTAAGTTTGCAAATGTATTCTTTTCCCAAATAAAAATCTCATTTTTAACATTCTACGAAAAAAATCGTAATAGCGGAATGCGTTTTGCTTAACTATTTGATTATCAATAGATAAAATGTCTAAAATTGTAATCATCGGGAATGGAATATCCGGAATAACGGCCGCCAGATTCACCAGAAAATTGTCCAACGACCAAATTTCTGTTATATCCTCAGAATCGGAATATTTTTTTTCAAGGACCGCCTTGATGTATGTCTATATGGGTCATTTGCGATGGAAAGACATAGAACCTTATGAAGCTGAATTCTGGAAAAAGAACCGAATTGACCTGATTCATGCCAAAGTGAATCAGATTGATTTTGATAAAAAACTTCTTCTGTTCTCCGATGGCAACTCTTTGAATTATGATAAATTAATCCTGGCAACAGGTTCGAAATTAAATCGCATCGACTTGCCTGGTGAAAATTTAAAGGGCGTGTCAGGACTTTACTCAAAACAGGATCTTCAATACATCGAATCGTTAAGTGCTGAAATCCATCATGCAGTCATCGTAGGTGGAGGTTTGATTGGAATTGAACTTGCTGAAATGTTTCATTCGAGAAACATTCCTGTTACGTTTTTAGTACGGGAATCTGAATATCACCGCAGCATACTTCCTCATGAGGAAGCGAAAATGATCTCCAATCATATACGCCAGCATCGTATCGAATTAAAATTAAAAACGCAAGTGCAGGAAATTATTGACGATGGTAAAGGATATGTGTCTGCAATAATTACTAATCGGGGTGAAAAAATACCATGTGATTTTCTGGGCATTACCATTGGGGTTCATCCCAATGTAGATTTTCTAAAATCAAGTCCATTGGATATTGAAAAAGGAATTTTAGTAAATGATTTTCTCGAAACAAACATTCCGGATGTTTATGCCATCGGAGATTGCGCACAAATTCGCACGCCTCAACCAGGCCGGAGAAATATTGAAGCGGTTTGGTACACAGGAAGAATGATGGGTGAGTCCGTAGCTCATACCATCTGCAACCGCAAGACTTCTTATAATCCCGGCATCTGGTTCAACTCCGCTAAATTTTTTGATATTGAATACCAGGTTTACGGGAATGTTCCTGTCAACATTCACTCACCTTTGACAAGTTTTTACTGGGAAGCGGATAATGGTCAAAAAAGCATTCGACTTGTATTTGACTCCGATACCTGGCAGATTAAAGGATTCAATCTCATGGGAATCCGGTTTCGTCATGAAGTTTGTGAAAAATGGATTCAGACAAATGCGAAACTCGATGATGTTGTTGCTAACATCCGACTGGCATTTTTTGATCCTGAATTTTTCGAAGATGTGGCTCCTGCCTTATTAAAAAAATTCAATACCGAATTCAACAAATCCATCACTTTGAAAGCTTCAAATTCATTAAACGCTGTTTTGCAATTTTTTAAAAATAAATCAGGCTCATGAAAATTTATCAATCATCACCATTTCATCTGGTGTATTCGGCAAAACAAAAAACATATTTCTTTGCAGGATTTATGGGCTTAATGATTTGGCTTTTGGCCACATTGCACATCATTACCATAAGTTCCTTTTGGTTAATCCTTAGTTTAGGATTGGTCTCCTGTTCTGTAATTTTATTTTCAAAAGATCTTTATCTAAGGCAGCCACCCGGAATAAAAAATAACGGAGTCTGGTTTGAAAGCATCAGTTCGAGAAAATATGCAGCATGGATTCTGGGAATCGTGCTGACTGCATTTTATTGCTTATTGTATTGGTATCCGGAATGCCTGGGATTTTCCGTCAATGGCAATAGCGGATTGATTGCCTTATTTGATCCCCTGAGTTATTTATTAAAAAATCAAGCGGCCAGTCAGTGGTTTGTTTATGGTGTATTGTACACGATGGCTATTTTATTATTTGGAATAAAATTTATCTGGAAATACCGTCACAACAAATACCAGTTGATTCGCACGATTTCAGTCATGTTTTTCCAAACGGCATTTGCCTTTTTATTACCTGAATTTTTGTTGCGCATGAATCTACCTTACAACGATTTCAAAAACATCTGGCCGTTGAATTATTATTTTTTTGATGGCTGGCATTTGCAGGAAATGATTAACCATGGAAACGTTGGATGGTTCATGTTGATTTTCGGAGTAATGATGATCGTATTGATTTCACCGGTGCTGACTTATTTATATGGAAAGAGATGGTATTGTTCATGGGTTTGTGGTTGCGGAGGATTGGCAGAAACTGCCGGGGATTCTTTTCGACATCTATCAGATAAATCATTGCAATCATGGAAAATAGAAAGAGCATTGATTTATCCAATTCTTGTGCTTGCAATCGCCATGACCCTGGGAGTATTGTACAGCTATAAAACAGGTCAGGCTGATTTAATGGGAATATCCACCGCTTCATTGAGATCGACTTATGGATTCATCATCGGTTCAGTTTTTTCGGGAGTAATCGGAGTCGGATTTTATCCATTGATGGGAAGCCGGGTGTGGTGCCGGTTTGGTTGTCCCATGGCTGCAATTCTCGGAATACAGCAGCGCTTGTTTTCCAGATTCAGAATTACCACAAATGGTGGTCAATGCATTTCCTGTGGCAATTGTTCGACCTATTGTGAAATGGGAATCGATGTCAGATCCTATGCACAAAAAGGACAAAACATTGTACGTGCATCGTGTGTAGGCTGCGGAATTTGTGCCGCGGTTTGTCCGCGTGGTGTATTGAAACTGGAAAATGGTTCTGTTGATATTTTTGACAGAACAGGGTAAATCGGAATTTCATTCTAATGAAAAATATTCTTAATTCTCTGATGAAGCAAATCCGTTCTTTAGAATATTACGAAGTAACATATTCACTTTGAATCAAAAAAATCAGATCTAAAATCATACATCTCTGATCTCATAGTTCAAAACTCATAGCATTTTTCATTCTCCCACTCTTTGCCCTTTAACCACTTCTGATTTTCTTTCAGTGGATGTAGCGCGTTTAAGGTCTACCAACAAACAAGCATAAGCAGATTCTGATGTGGTATACCAACTTGATTCTTCATAAGTGATGGTGCCTGTATTGCGGTTCCATTCTTTACCCAATAAAACATAGCGGTTGCCATATTTGGGATTGGGTCCGAACATCAGATATTTTGGGGGCTCGGATTGTTCGAAGCTCATTGCGAAGCGTTCTTCTTTAGGTGAAAATAAAAATACACAAGGTGTACCGGCTTTAAAAATTACTTCTTCGATTTTTTCACCATCGACCGTTATTATTTTCCCATTTTGTATTCGGGTTTGTCCTTCACTAACTTTTCTTCTCAAGACGATATCATCCGATAGATAAAATTGAATCCTCTTCAGATCGTCAGCGGCCCATTTGTATTCATCATACAGCTTTTGAGTGAATGGAGTCAAGGTCGGACTGCAGGATATCAATAATGCTAAAAGGCTGATACCAAAAAACGCGTTTATTAGTTTCATATCATTTTATTTAAACCGAAGGTATATCAAATGAATCTTTGACTCGGAAACTTTAAAACAATTTAACGCAAGTAAGAAAATATTTTTGGTTTTGTTAACGAATGAATGAATTATGAACGATGAGTTATGAGTTATGAGATATGAGATATGAGATATGAGATATGAGATAAAACAATCATAATGGTTAATGGATCTCTCATCGTTAATCTCTCATAGTTATTCTCTCATCGTTCCTCTCTCATAGTTATTCTCTCATCGTTCCTCTCTCATCGTTCTTCATTCATCGTTCATCTCTCATCTCTTCTTCTTCTCCCTTCTTTTCTCCTCAAAAAAAGCACTCAATAAACTGCTGCATTCATTTCTCATCAGTCCAAACTCGACTTTGGTTTTTGGATGCAACATGCTGCTTCCATAGCGCAGGTATCCCATTTTTTCATCTTCTGCAGCATAGACCAACCTGCCCAATTGAGACCATCTCAATGCAGCCGCACACATCGGACAAGGTTCAAGAGTTACAAACATGGTGCAGTCTTTTAAATATTTGCTATTTAAAGATTGGGATGCCGCAGTGATAGCGAGAATTTCTGCGTGTGCTGTAACATCAATCAGCAATTCAGTTTGATTGTGAGTTTTTGCAAGCAGCTGATGTCTATGTACAAGAACTGCTCCGATCGGAATCTCTCCATTTTGCTGAGCTTTTTTTGCTTCTTCCAAAGCCATCATCATAAAATACTCGTCGCTAAATACTTTAATCATTGGGGTCAAAGGTAATGACTAGAGACTAAAGACTGTAGGCTATAGGCTGTAGGCTGTAGGTAAAAGAAACTGCGCAATTGATAATAGGTACAGAAGTCAAGGGAAACTGCAATTGCATTCCGTATTTCCTTTACCTGGTATTGGTCTGCTGCTATCCAATTCCCTCTTTCCTTGTTTACTGTTTTTCCAATTTGTTTTAAAATCAATTTTTCAATCAAATGAAGAAAATTTTAGCCTAAAGCCTACAGCGTAAAATCTATATCCCTATCTTTGCACATGGAAACACAATTTTTTTCCCGTCAATTTCCTATACAGGAAGCCCTCACCTTCGATGATGTTTTACTTGTGCCTTCTTACTCGGAAGTGCTCCCAAGAGAAACGGATATCAGTACCCAACTCACAACGGACATCAGGATTAATGTACCCATCATTTCTGCTGCTATGGATACAGTGACCGAGAAGGATTTAGCCATATCCATGGCGCGTACCGGCGGTCTTGGTTTCATTCATAAAAACATGAGTATTGAACATCAGGCGACTCAGGTACGCAGCGTCAAACGATCCGAAAGCGGTATGATCATCGATCCGGTCACTCTGAATAAAGATGCCAAAGTAAAGGATGCACTTGCACTCATGTCCCAACATCGCATTGGGGGTATTCCGGTGATTGATCCAAATCATAAACTGGTCGGCATCCTGACGAATCGCGACCTCCGGTTTGAATCTCATCCGGATAAGCCGGTCCGTGAGATCATGACAAAAGACAAACTGATCACAGCTCCGGCCGGGACGACGCTCGAACAGGCAAAGACAATTCTTCAGAAATACAAAATTGAAAAGTTGCCGGTGGTTAAAAAAGACGGGACTTTGATCGGATTGATTACCTATAAGGACATCATGAAACTGGAAAACTTTCCGAATTCATGCAAAGATAATTTGGGCAGGCTGGTAGTTGGGGCTGCAGTAGGTATTGCCGCGGATACCATGGATCGTATTGAAGCATTGGTCAATGTAGAAGTTGATGTATTGTGCATTGATACCGCTCACGGACATTCGCAGGGAGTCATCAACATGATCAAGCAGGTCCGCAAAAAATATAAACAATTACAGATTATAGGAGGAAATATCGCTACTGGTGAAGCAGCCCTTGCACTTGCCGCTGCCGGTGTAAATGCAGTGAAAGTTGGTGTTGGTCCGGGCAGCATTTGCACTACCCGTGTTGTCGCAGGTGTAGGTGTTCCCCAACTTACCGCAATTGCTTTAGCTTCTAAAGCCCTTGAGAAAAAAGGCATTCCAGTGATTGGAGATGGAGGGATTCGATACACCGGAGATATTCCGAAAGCAATCGCCGCGGGTGCAAGTTCAATAATGGCCGGTTCCTTGTTTGCAGGTACCGAAGAAGCACCAGGTGAAACCATCATTTTCGATGGAAGAAAATTTAAAGTATATCGGGGCATGGGATCATTAGGTGCGATGCAACACGGAAGCAAAGACCGCTATTTTCAAGACGTTGAAGATGATATTAAAAAACTGGTACCTGAAGGAATCGAAGGTCGAGTACCTTATAAAGGATTGGTTTCAGAAGTCATGGTTCAATATATTGGCGGTTTGCGCGCGAGCATGGGCTATGTCGGTGCAAAAAATATCAACGAAATGCAAAAAGCAAAACTGGTACGCATTTCAAACAGCGGGCTTACCGAATCACATCCACATAACATTACCATCACTAAAGAGTCACCAAATTATACAAGAAGGTGAGAAAGAAAAAAGGGAAGAATAGTTTAGTGAATTAAGAACCCTTTTCTGACAAATGCTATTCATTTTGTTTAATACTGCTATATCAAGTTTAGATTTGATTCAATTTTAATATAAGGAAAAAAAAATACTACCCATGCAGGGCTTCCATTTCTGGCAATTCATAGCGGGCATTGCAATATTCGTTTATGCAATGTCCCTTATTGAAACATCGCTGAAGAATCTTGCCGGACGATCCTTCAAAAAATTCTTACAGAGACAATCGAAGAACAAATTCAAAATGCTGGTATCGAGCACCCTGGTTACCGCTTTTTTACAAAGCAGTTCTGTGGTGTTATTAATGGTCTTGTCCTTTGTAGGTGCAGGTTTAATGAACATGCGTGGTGCACTGGCTGCAGTGCTGGGTTCAAACCTGGGAACCACTTTGGACAGTTGGGTCATTGCCATGATTGGATTTAAAATAAATTTCAGTTTGCTTTCATATCCAATTCTTGGACTTTCATTACTTGGTCTTCTCTTTTCATCAAAGAATACCAAACTATTTCAATTGACAAATTTTCTGATTGGTTTCGCATTAATTTTTATATCGCTTGAATGGCTTAAAGGAAGTGTCGACAATTCATTTGCAAACAACTTATTTAAGCTTAGCAGTTTCCATTACTTTGTATTTATACCCATAGGGTTTTTGATCACAGCGGTGATCCAATCGAGTTCGGTGACCATCGCAATCACCTTATCCGCATTATACAATCAAGTCATTCCATTTGATAGTGCCGCTGCCATTGTAATTGGTTCAGAGCTCGGGACGACCTTAAAATTTTTGATAGGTTCCATAGGAGGAGTTCCGGATAAGAAAAGAGTAGCCTGGGGAAATTTTATTTTAAATTTTGTGACTATGGTTTTGGCTGCGTTGATCATGCAGCACATTATTCATTTCATAAAAAATTCATTACAGGTTTCGGATCCTTTGATAGGTTTGGTGCTGTTTCAGACGAGCATTAATTTATTATCTGTCATACTTTTCATTCCATTCCTGGGCGTTGTGGCCAAAGCTCTGGAGCGAATGTTCTTAGATGATTCCACACATAATTTTACTTTGTATATCCGCAAATCAGATGCTGCATTACCGGAAGATACCTTAGAACTTGCAGAAAAAGAAACTATGCATTTATTGGATGATGTCATTCAAATGAATAAAATGGTACTCGGAATAGAGGATGAAAAAAGTGAAGGTTGGATGCAAAACATAAAAAAATTCACATCTGAAGCTTCTTCGTATTCCTTGTTATACACTAATCTAAAAATGCTTCACGGGGAAATTCTTGAATATCTTATTGAAATTCCTAAAACGGATATGTCGGAACCTGAAATGGAGAAAACCGGTAAACTCATTCATATCAACCGCCACATTCTACGGTCTGCAAAAAATCTTAAAGACATTAGGCATAACCTGGAAGAATTTGAACTTACATCAAACGATAACTTGTTTGGTGCACTGCAAAACGTTAAATTAAAAGCAAAGGAGTTTTATACATTATTCCAGGAACATGCCAGCGATCCTTCACGGATTACCCCGCAAATGATAGAGAACCTTATGAATCACAACCGGATTCATTACGATTCATCAATTGCTGAAATGTTGCAATTGCTTAAAGAAAATAAAATCAAAGAACTGGATTCTTCAAATTTGCTAAATGTTTATCGAGAAATGTATTCTTCAAGTAAGGCATTGATCCAGGCCCTTGCGGATATCAGAGATATTGAAGCGGAGGAAGCTTAGGTTGTTGGTTGTAAACGGTAAATTGTGAACGGTGAACGGTGAACGGTGAACTGTAAACTGTAAACTGTAAACTGTAAACTGTAAACTGTAAACTGTAATAAACTGTAAACTGTAAACTGTAAACTGTAAACTGTAAACTGTAAACTGTAAACTGTAAACTGTAAAAAAAATTAGTCTGGGTTTAAATGCAATTTATATTTTACAAATTTTTCAGAATTGTAAATTTATCCTGCTATAGCCTTTCATTATTTTGATCCAAGAAAGATGGATAATGAACGCCATTCCGGAATGTGATCGGCAATTAATTTCAGAATTGCAACGAAGGGTACAAACAGAATCATCCCTGCAGCTCCCCATAAGATACCGCCAATGACAATTGCCATGATCGTGACCAGGGTATTTATTTTCAACCTGCTGCCCACAGCAAATGGAAAAATAAAATTTCCTTCGAGGTATTGAACAAAAACGAAAATAAAAACGACACCCATTGGATACCAATATGAATCATAAGTCAACCATGCAATGGTAATGGGCAACAACGAAGCCGTAATGATGCCAACATACGGAATGAACGTCAACACTGAAGCAATGAAGCCAAATAAAAAAGGATGAGGTATCCCCAATAGTAACAGACCTGCGCTGTTTAAAGTACCGACGATGAGATAGACAATACTCACTCCTTTTACAAAATTATAGTAGGTGTGAACTGTCTGGTGAATGATTTCCTGTATCATTTCCTTTTTTTCCTCATTAAAAAAACTGTACAAAACTTCAACCAGCATTTTTCTATTATACAAAATCAGCGCGGTCAAAAAAGGAATGATTACAGCATAAGCCAGAAATATACCTGAAGAATAAATCGTATTTTGTATGAAAGGCAAAATCCCGGATGCTGATTTGTTAAACACATCTTTTATAAATTCATCTTGGGCTTCTTTAGATATTCCCCATTTCGTAATGGCATATTGTGATAATTCTTCCAATGTGCGAAACAATTTATTTTTGAATTCAGGCCACTCATTCGAAAAACTCAAAATCTGTTGAAAAAATAAGGTCATCACTCCCAGCAGCAATAAGCCTAAAGTCAGAATGCAAAGAATAATTGCCATGGCCCTTCCCCAATGATGTTTTTCAAGCCATGCACAAACAGGATGTAATAAAAAACTGATTAATATCGCGAAACTTAAAGGAATAAAAAGGGTTTGTCCGTAATAAAGTATTATAGCTATACAGATAATGCTTAGAGCGATGTTATTTAATTTATAAGTAAACACAGTTTGTATTGAATGAAAAATGAAAATTTAGCATTGGAATATTTATAAAAATTAAGATTCCTTATGCTCATTAACCCAGAATTCTTAATTCTTAATTCTTTAATTCTTTAATTTCTAACTCCCCTCCTCAAACAAAGCGCAACACGCACCGGCCGGATCTTTAATCACAGCATACCTTGCATCGCCCCCATATGATTTTGGTCCGGTAATGATTTGACCTCCCAATGATTTCAGTTTTTCAAGACTCTCATCGAGATTGGCTACATAAAAATAGATCAACCACATCGGTGGCAATTCTTTATTAGAGCCCAATGCATGACATATTCCCGATTTGGTTTGACCATCTGTCGGTGAATTCATACAATAATCTGAATACCCTCCCATATCAACATCGGTGAAAGTAAAACCAACCACAGATGCATAAAAATCCCTTAGCTCTGTTGCATGCTCAACGGTCAGATCAGCCCAACTAAAAGAACCAATAGGTGCTTTCATATTTTCTTAATTGAATTTTGGTTTCTTACCTACAAAAAAAATACACCGATTCCTGTATCCAAACTCCCACCTGCATCGGGCAGGCATACCGGATCTGGATTGTGCCGAAGGCGGGACTCGAACCCGCATGTCCTCGCGAACACACGCCTCTGAAACGTGCGTGTCTACCAATTTCACCACTTCGGCAAGGGTAGCAAAATTAGTTTATTTGGTTAAATTGATCAATAGAGTTTTCAGTTGGCAGTTTTCAGTTAGTTTGAAGTGTTCCATGTTGATTGTCGATTGAATTATTTATTGCTAGCCGCTTATCGTATGCTTGAAATGGAGATCTTATCAAAGAAAACTGCCAACTGCAAACTGCCAACTGCTTTAACTGGCTTATATTTGCACGAATTTTTAATAATCAAATGATTGAATACAAAAGACATCTAGTCACCGCAGCATTACCTTATGCTAATGGACCTTTGCACGTTGGTCATTTGTGTGGTGCTTATCTGCCGGCAGATGTCTATGTACGATTTCAACGCTTAATGGGTAAAGACATCATCCTGATCTGTGGATCTGATGAACACGGGGCCGCAATTACTATGAGAGCTCTGAAAGAAAACAAAAGTCCGCAGGAAATTATTGATACCTATCATCAGTTGTTTGTAAAAACATTCAAGGGCATTGGCATTTCATTCGATTATTATCATCGCACTTCAGATCCTTTGCATCACCAAACGTCACAGGAATTTTTTACGAATCTCTATAATAAAGGCGAGTTTAAAGAAATTGAATCCGAACAATATTACGATATCAAATCTCAACAATTTCTTGCTGATCGCTACATTGTGGGCACTTGTCCAAAATGTGGAAATGAAAATGCCTACGGTGATCAATGCGAAAATTGTGGCAGTTCATTGAGCCCTACTGAGCTCATCAATCCAAAATCTGTATTGAGCGGAGACACTCCTGAATTGCGAAAAACTAAACACTGGTACCTGCCGCTGGATCAATACGAATCCTGGTTACGTCCCTGGATTGAAGAAGGCTTACTCGATGGCAAGGAACATCATGATCCCAATAGTTGGAAAAATCATGTACTCGGACAATGCAAATCCTGGATCGATGGAGGATTGCAACCAAGAGCCATGACCCGTGATTTGGATTGGGGAGTTGATGTACCAAAAAATATTCCAGGCAGTGAAGGCAAAAAACTATACGTCTGGCTCGATGCTCCTATAGGTTATATTTCCTCCACAAAACAATGGGCCATTGAAAATAATAAAGATTGGAAATCCTATTGGCAGGATCCGGATTCCGAATTAATCCATTTCATAGGAAAGGACAATATTGTTTTTCATTGCATTATTTTTCCGGCCATACTTAAAGCACATGGCCAGTTTAATCTTCCTAGTAATGTCCCTGCGAATCAATTCATGAATCTGGAAGGAAATAAAATTTCCACTTCGCGCAATTGGGCAGTTTGGGTTCATGAATATCTCGAAGATTTGCCGGGGATGGAAGATTCACTGCGGTATTATCTGATCAAGAATATGCCGGAACAAAAAGACAGTGAGTTTACCTGGAAAACATTTCAGGAAGCCCATAATAATGAGCTGGTCAATAATCTTTCAAATTTTATTCACAGAGTCTTGTCATTGACGCATAAATTTTACAAAGGCAAAATAACCGATTTTGATCCGGATGAAAGTTTCGAAGGCGTTTCAGGAGATGAACTCGGTGGATATCATGATGCTGAACTCATTTATTTGTTTGATCAGATTCATGTTTTAAATCAACATTTGCGGGAATATGATTTCCGCTCTGCATTAAAAGCATTGATGGATATCTCAACTGCCGGCAATCAATTGCTTCAAAACAACGAACCCTGGAAGATTCAGAAATCAATGCCTGAAACCGTTGAAGTGGTGATGAACCTCAGTGTGCAATATGTAGTTGCATTGAGCGTCGCCATGAAACCATTTTTACCTTTCACTTCAGACAAACTGAGAAAGATGTTGAATCTTCCACCACTGGAAGAAAAAGGAGAATTGCTCGACATTCTGGATAAGATGGCAGAAGGAGAATTGCTAATCCAGGCAGGACATCAAATTAATGAAGCCCAATATTTGTTTTCGCGGATCGACGATGCGCTGATTCAAAAACAAATCGATAAATTACACAGAACTATGGAAAATGATCAAAATGCAGTTGTTGAACCTTCTGCGAATACAAAATATCATCCTTTAAAGGAGACGATCAGTTACGATGATTTCGCAAAGATCGATTTGAGAACTGCCAAAATACTTACAGCGGAGAAAGTGGCAAAAGCTGATAAACTGTTGAAACTTGAATTGGATCTTGGTTTTGAAAAGCGAACCGTGGTCAGTGGTATTGCACAGCATTTTACTCCTGATGAAATTATTGGAAAACAAGTATTGCTATTGGCCAATCTGGCACCGCGGCCTCTCAAAGGCATTGAATCAAACGGAATGATCTTGATGGCAGAAGATGGTGACGGAAAATTGACTTTCGTTCAGGCAAATGAATTGAGTGTCTTGGGAAGTATCGTAAAATAAATTTGGACAAGAAATCTGTCTCAGTTCTACGACCTTAGTTTCAATAGTTTCTTCAACTACCTTATCAAGGTTACCGTACCTTTATACGCTTTTGCTGCACCGCAATCAGTATTGATAGTAGCTACAAACATATAGGTTTCCATTGGTGCCGCTTCGTCTTTATAATTTCCATCCCAACCTTTATCAATATCCGTGGAAGAGAATACCAATTGTCCCCATCGATTAAAGACATCAATTTTAAACTCTTTAATTTGTGTTATATCATCAACAATAATGGCTGGTTTAAATATACGATTCACCATGACATCCGAATTCGGTGGAAACACATTTGGGAATTTAATATAATCCTGATCGTATTCCTTAACATTAAACTCTTGCCTGTAAGTATCATTGCAATAATCTATATCAACATAATATATTCCAATTTTCTTCGCTAAAATAGAATCTAAAGTAGAATGTGCTGAATCTGACCAATGATATTTTAGCTCTTTATTGATGTCCACATTTGAATCTGTGTAAGCATGAAGTGTAACCGGAAAATTTTTGCAAGTATCTATCACTTCCTGGTAGTCCAGAGGATCGATAGTCCTACGAATAATATTGAAGGTCTGTACAAAGGATTGCTGACAATAATTTACAGTCACTTTATATGTTTTGTAGGTATTCACCATTATAGAACTACCAGTAGAATTATCATCCCATTTGTAAGTAGCACCTGGTCCTGAATATGCATAAATGGGTTGAGGAAAATCACATATCATAAACGTTTGAGGAATGGATTCTTGTCTAAAATCTTTTAACCTGATTACAAACGTTTGTACAAAACTAGATTGGCAATAATTCACAGTTACTTTATATGTCCCAGGTCCTGTAATTTGCCGTGAACCGTTTGTTGAACCATTATCCCATTTGTAGGTAGCACCATGTATCTCAGGTCCCTGAAATGCAAATAAAGTGTCTGGATATTTGCAAATCTCAAAAGGAATAGTTTCATCAAAAAATTTGCGAAGTGAAATAATAAAAGTTTGAACAAAAGTATCCTGACAATAAACCACAGTAACTTTATATGTACCTGGACCAGAAATATAACGGGTTCCATTTGTTGAGCCATCATCCCACAGATATGTAGCACCAATAACATTTTGTCCCTGATAAGCAAATAATGGTTGTGGAAAATCACACATATCATATCTAAAAGTTTCATCTTGGAAACTTAGATATTTGACTTTATAAGTAATGGTAATGGTCTTTTCACAATAAGTGATTTGCACTTTATACTCGCCTTCCTCTTTTACATAGATGCCCTGTTGCATGGATCCGTTATCCCATCGGAATGTAGCATTTGGCAGGGTAATGCCGGGAAGAAAAACCGAATCCCCTTTGCATAAAGGAATGGGAGTTTCACCGTCCTTCAGATCAAATACTTCACAGAGTCTTTGAATTTTGAAACTGTCTGAACGACCAGTAATGTTAATTCTGTTTTGAATTACAATGGAATCCTGTAGGCTCTTAACGCTTATCGGATCAATGAATACTGTTCTGATGCCGAGTACACTGGTATCGTGATTTTCACAAGCTCCTTCATAGGATTGAGTGGACTTGATGCTGGCCATTCCTTTAAGAGTATCAGAGTTGCCAAACGCAACACATATTCCATAATTACCATCATTCAATAATGAAGACTTATAATCCACAACAGAATCTTTAACAGACCAATACTTTTTACTTACAAGATCCCCGCGATCGCCCAACGTATAGGCAAATAAAGCCGGGATGCTATCTCCGTTTACCGTATCAATGGCATTGAATACAAAATGGAGAAAGAAAATAACATCAACTTCTCTTATACTTTTCGCAATCCTCAGAACAATACACCATTTCATTTAAGTGCATCCGGTTTTGATTCCAAAGAGTATGAACTCAAGGTGCTGGCCAAACC
>JBGAWX010000003.1:0-34773 GCA_044227375.1 Saprospiraceae bacterium | reverse complement strand
GATTTTCTTTCAAGTGCAAGAACCTCATCGGAATCAGAAATCTTCACAGGTAAATTTTCAAGATTAGAATTCCATAAAGCCAGATTTTGTTGCTTCAGGCGATTTAAGCTTCTGTAAAAATCTGTATTGTACTTGAATTTTTTGGAGACCGGAACTTGCGAATAAAGGCTTATAGTTTCAAATTGCGGATCTTCCTGTCCGTTGAGCACCCAGGGGATACCTGGAAGGAAATAGGTCAACATGTGATAATACTTGTAAGCATTGTAAAACAGAATAGCGTCCGGGCCGAATTTATCCGTTTCTAGGTAGTCTTGAACTGCATTCACAAGAGAAAACTTTCTAACCGTATCCAGCATGCCATCAATGTCCTTAACGCTCAGGCTGCCATTGTAAGCCCTTTGAAAATAGCCAAGCAGATTGCTGTTCCAATTAAAATGACACTGACTCATGATGGGATCTGAATGATTAATGAATAGCATGGGTCGAATTGAATTCATTTCTCTTTTTAACTTCTCTACAAAATCCGATGGCATTCTATTTAAATCAAAGCATATGACTCCGTCAAATTCAAATTTAGTCATGAATTTTTTAAATGAGGAAAGCAGATCGTTCTGAAGTGTTGTGTTGCTTCCATTGAGCTTCACATAATCCTGGTTATAGGCATTGTTCACTAATTTCTCATTGCTTAGATAGTATTCCGGTTTTTTAACTCTCCATTCGTGATTCGGACCGGTGACGGAAAAATTCCATTCAATAAATACCTTTAATTTTTTGTGATGTGCTGAATCAAGCAATTCAATCAATTGTTCCGCAGTTCCTAAAGTGGGGTCAATCTGTTCAAAACTATTTAAAGCGAATGGACTGTTGGGGTTGTAAGCATTGTTTGTTTCATCGCGTTTTTGTACCGGCAACAAGCAAATACTATTAAAAAACATACTTTTTATTCTACTTAAATCTTCTGTAATTCCTTCAAAATTTCTTTTTTCAGAGTATTGCTTGGGCATGATTTCATAAATGGATAAATCATTGGTCCAGCTTAAAGTAGTTTCTTCATGATAACCGGAAGTACATGTTGAAAGCATTATTGCGGAGAAAAGGAGTAGACTGACTCTATGAAGCATTCTGGATTATTTTAATGATATGAGTTTCCGGGTCGGAAAAAATTGTTTGATTTCTTTAGCATATGCGGCCTGGAGTTTACTGCTGTATAAAGCCTTGATGTGCCTGGTGATTTGTTCAAGTTTCACATGAGATTTATGTCCAACATGAGATTCAAGATACTTTTTTGTAAATGCAATGTACAATTCGATAAGTTGAGCGTGAAATTCTTCAGGCAACCTGGAATCATATTTTAAAAGCATTTCCAAATCTTCAGAATGTTGAAACAATCCGATTAACAAAGTCCATTGCTTGCTGTAAATGGCCAATTCAAATTTTTGAGTTTGAGTCAATTTTTTATCAGATAATTCAGTCTGGAGATTGCGCAGGAACAAATCAAATTTATCATGAGTAAAAGTTTGGTCTTTAAAGTATACATCCAGTAATTTCAAATGTCCTGTATCAAGATACAATTTAATCAGCAGATTGCCGGAATCCGTTTTATGATTTTGAGGATAGAGATCCGCAATTTTTAATGCGATGTGGGATTTCATTTCAATTGTTGATGCATCATATATACAGCAATAGAGATCCAGTAAATAATCTGTGTCCATTTTTTTATGATGCCAATCCAGCCAACCGATTACCCAATAAACGGATTTAGTTATTTCTTTTTTAATCAGGTACCCTTTTAATTCTGCTGGATATTCTTCATATAGGTAATTTAGAAGGTTATATTTATACTCTTCTCGGATGTTTTGATCCAACTTCAGGATAATATCATTGAAATAGCTTTTGTCATGGTTACTTTTTTTATTCAGATGTTTCACTAATTTGAATAAATTGGATTTCGAATTGAGGATCAGGTATTCAGGCCTGATCATAACCCCGGAAATCATTTTCAATATTTTACTCAATGCACGCGGCGCAATAATGGAAGAGAGGAATTGCTCAAGGGCAGAATGAAGTTTTTCATTAATGTTAACGAATCGGGATTGATTTTTCCAGTCCAATTGAATATGCCATTCCTGCAATTTGTGAATTCCTGCAAGCAAAGCGCTTATTGCTTCTTCAATATTGGATTGCTTATAATGATAAAAAGAAATATAATAAAGCTCTTCATAGAATTGCAATAGGTATTTGATTTTAGAAATTGAATGTCTTGTATGCTGGTCTATATATTGCACAAAATGATCAATTAGAGTAATGTACTTCTCAATAGGATGTGGACTTGTGGATCTTGCCGAATCAAAAAAATGCAACCATTCTTTATTTATTTGAGATTGCCTGGACAAGAATGAAAGGTAATATCGCAAATCTTCTTCAGAAGAATGTTCCAGTTGATTTGATGTAAAAGGACGGGAAAGCGATTTTGATTTGTTTTGTGAGTTTATAGTGACGACGTGCCAGTAACAGGCAAGTTGAACATGTTTGCACATCTTGCCTGATGAACGTGCGCCACAAGCACATTGAAATTGCTTAATGCTGTTTTTATTATAGGTGATTTCAACTTCAAGAAGCTTATCATCGTATTTAAGAAGATAATGCCATTTATTTGCTGTCAATTGATCTACACGTCTGATGCAGCCCTGAGAAATACTCATTTTGAATAATTCGAGATCTTGCTCGGATATTTCAAACTCTATAAAATCGAAATTTATATTAGATTTTGAAGATTTCACGTTTTTTATGACTTAAACTCGTAAAGGTATTAATTTTGTTTTAATTATGGAAAAGGGATGCAAAGAAGTACTGTTTATTCGTCATGCAAAGTCATCCTGGGATAATCCAAATCTAAGTGATCTGGAAAGACCGTTAAATGACCGAGGGCATCGAACCGCCGAGAAAATGGCTGCATTCATTAAGGGTATCATTAAGTTTGGTTACATCGAATGCATTACCAGTCCAGCAAAACGTGCCCGATCCACCGCCAACTACTTTGAGGAAACCTTCGGCATCCCTAAAGAAGATGTTCATATCGATGAAAATTTGTATTTTGGAAATGAAATCGATTATTTAAAATGCCTTCAGCTTCTTAAAAATACTACTGAAGCAGCTTTTGTTTTTGGTCATAATCCAACAATAGAAACTATTGTTGGCAAATTGAACAACCCATATCAGGGCATGGTCCCTACCTGTGGAATCTTTCACACCAGGCTAAAAGGAAAATCATGGAACGTAACTGCATTTAATGACCTTGAATTATTAAATTACTATCTGCCGAAACTTGTATTCAACTCATGAAATCCAACTGCATTTTCCTTATTTACTTAATTTGCTTATTTTGTTCGTGCAAACCCAAACAAGAATTCGAGGCACCCATACCGGAAGATAAAATGGTTGCCATCATGTCAGAAATCTATTATTTGGATGGACATTTTGCAGAATTAAACAGTTACCTGAAAGACAGTATTGTCTTTATGAAATTAAATCAACTGCTTAATGGGCAAGGCATCAGTTTGGAGCAATTTAAAAAAGCAAAAGACTATTATTCAGAAAATGAAGAAGCAAAGCTTAGATTGGAAGAAGCAATTAAAAAGTCCATAGAAGAAGCATCAATGAAATAACTTAATGATTTCTTAATATACAGGTAAAACACTACATGATTTTATTGGTTTAACAATAAAACTAAATTGAATGGTTAAGTACAAAGCATTAATCGTAGATGATGAAGAAGACATTCTTGAATTTCTGAGTTTTAATCTGGTTAAGGAACATTATGAAGTGAGAACTGCCAACAATGGTCTGGAAGCTTTAAAAGTTTTGGAAAATTTTTCACCTGACATCATTCTCCTTGATATCATGATGCCTGTTATGGACGGCATCACATGTTGTGGAGAAATCCGAAAGAATTCAAATTATGATTCCGTATCAATAATTTTTCTAACCGCTCGTATTGATGAAGAAGTTCAAGTGAAATCTCTAGATATTGGTGGTGATGATTATATCCACAAACCGGTAAGCATTAAAGTCTTGCTGAGCAGGATCAAAGCGATTATCCGTCGTAAATTAAAACCGATCAGTAAAGATACCAGCGATGAAATTCTTTCTTTTCCTGATTTGACAATTAATCCTCTGAAAATGGAAGTACTATATAAATCGGCGAAGTTGGAATTTGCAAAAAAGGAATTTTTATTATTATATTTGTTGGCTTCATATCCGGGAAAAGTATTTAAAAGAAACGAAATCCTGGATAAAATTTGGGGTAAGGACATCATTGTGGGAGACCGCACTATAGACGTTCATATCAGAAAGTTGCGAGAAAAACTCGAAGATTCATTTATTAAAACGATAAAAGGCGTTGGCTATAAATTTGAAGTTTGATTTTTTTAAGAACATTACCGTCCAACGGTTTTCCTTAATCATCAGCATACTGATTTCAATTTTTTTTACAGTACTTTATCTGCTACTGGTTGGAATTCAATTTCTGGAATCCAAATGGGTGTATTCAATCCTTTATTTCACTTTGTTGATTGCCTTGTGTTATTTCGTGATTTATTACTCAATCAGTATTTTTCTTTTTCGAAGGATAAAATTAATTTACAAGCTGATCAGTGAAACCAAATTTGAAGAAAGCTCAAAAGAAGAAACTTCCAATAAAGATTTTCTCAATCTGAGAAATGTTGAAAAGGATGTCGAAGCCTGGATCGCAAAAAAGAACTTTGAATTGGATCAGATCAAGCAGATGGAAAAATACCGAAAGGAATACATTGGTAATGTTTCGCATGAACTCAAAACCCCGGTATTCAACATACAAGGATTTCTTCAATCATTAATGGATGGAGGGTTGGATGATCCTAAGATTTCAAAGTCCTTTGTTTCAAAAGCTTTAAAAAATACAATACGACTTCAAAACATTATTGATGATTTAAACATCATCTACAAATTGGAATCCGGCGAACAAGTGTTGGACGTTCAAAAATTCAGCATTCGATCCATGATCGATGAAGTGTTTGAAGAGAATCATTCCCTTGCGGTTTCAAAAAATATCAAATTGCATTTTAAAAGTGGGGCGGAAAATGACTTTCTCGTTCTTGCTGATAAAGAGCATATTCGTATTGTTTTAAACAACCTGATCAATAATTCTATTAAATACGGGAAAATCAATGGCTATACTAAAGTAAGTTTATATGATCTGGAGAACGCTATTTTGGTTGAAGTTAGTGATAACGGTATCGGAATATCAGAAGAGCATATCAAATATGTCTTTGACAGGTTTTACAGAGTGGATAAAAGCCGTTCAAGAGAGCAGGGAGGTTCGGGCATAGGTTTGTCCATAGTAAAACACATCATTGAGACCCATGGTCAAAAACTTCATGTCAGGAGTAAAGAAGGATTTGGTACTACCTTCGGCTTTACACTTCAAAAAGCAGAATAAAAATTTAATGAGTTGAGTTCTTAAGAATTTCTATTGCTATTGAGTGCGGTGCTAAACTGAATGGATTCAAACAGTTTAACCAATTCATCCCGGTGTTTGAAATATTCAGGCAATTGAGTTGGAGGTAATGGATCCGGAGTAGGGAAAATTAATCTTCTATGGTTCACTTGTACACCATTTTTCCAAAATCTAAAACAAACATGCGGTCCGGATGCCAATCCGGTGGATCCGACATAACCGATTATTTGTCCTTGACTCACAGATGCTCCTCGGCGAATCCCACTTGCAAATTTGCTCATATGCAAATATTGAGTTTCATATGTCTTATCATGCCTGATTTTAACAAAGTTGCCATTGCCACCGGTATAAGAGGCGGCTTCCACAACTCCGGTGCCCACAGACATAATGGGTGTGCCGTAAGGAGCTGCATAGTCGGTTCCTAAATGAGGTCTGTGATATTTTAATACGGGGTGAAATCTTTTTAAATTGAAACCAGAACTGATTCGTGAAAACCGAACAGGTGCTTTTAGAAATTTACTCTTCATCGGACTTCCTTTCATATCATAGTATCCT
Organism: Saprospiraceae bacterium; assembly: GCA_044227375.1. Classification (GTDB taxonomy): domain Bacteria; phylum Bacteroidota; class Bacteroidia; order Chitinophagales; family Saprospiraceae; genus Vicinibacter. The sequence continues at coordinate 28,724 of JBGAWX010000003.1, read as the reverse complement.
TTTTTTCCATTCACATTGTAAGAAAAAGAATAATTGTCCCGACCATCTGTTTCAAAATATGCAGCGACTAATTCACTGTTTGGTGTTGGTTTGCCATCGATGTAAAGACGATCGAAAATCAACTTAAATTCATTGCCCTTTTGTACATGATGAAAATCTACTGAAGACGATAAGGCATCTTCCATTTGATCAATCAGGTCCAGTGAAATTTCCTGGCTTTCTAGTGCATTCCAAAGTGATGATTCGATAATGCCTGCCGCATGTTCTCTTTTGTATTCTTTTGAGCGCTCATACACATTGACACATAGGTCGCCTCTCAATTCACTTATGATATACTTGGAAGGATTGATTTCATAGATGAAAAAATCCGGATGCATGCACAAATTGGAGCCGGCAAATCCAATTGTATTTCCAGATTTGACATTGTTTAAATTGATATAGTCTCCAAGGCTTCTAATCACTTTATCAGAAATCCACTTGGGTATGTTGTATTGAGAAAATACACCCGACAGGGATTGACCGGAAGAAACTTTTGTAAGATCAAGGTGAAATGCATTTGGATCGAAACCAAAGATTGTTTTAGGATTGGCCAATTCACAACCAGAAGCATCAATATTGCATTTATCTTTGACCTGGCTTTTATCAATATTCAGAATAAAGTTTAAAATGAAGCCGTTTGTGATCAATAATACGGCTAATGCAATCATCTGCAATAAGGTGTATAATTGCCTTTTACTAACCATTCGTGTAAGCTTGATTTATACTGAAATACCTTGCAAAAATAAACTTATTTTGAATATTGGCTAAGTTTATTCTAAAGTATTGAATTTCAATCATTTAAAATGATATTCACCAAAGAGAAAAAGAGAAGAATTCTTAAACAAATCATAAACTTTTGAAAATTAACGATTTAAATAGTTTATTCAGTCAAAAATCCGGTTGTCCATACATTATGGGCATTCTGAATATCGATCCGGAGAGCTTTTACAAGCATAGCATTGTTACAACTATTGATCAGGCATGTAAGAAAACCGGACAAATGATTGATCAAGGCATGGACATTTTGGATGTTGGAGGATTCTCAAGCAGACCGGGAATGAAAATCCCTTCTTATGAAGAAGAACGAAACCGTGTCATGCCGATCCTGAGCGCATTGCATACTCAGTTTCCGGATTTGATCATTTCTTTAGATACCATGAGAACTGACATTGCAAGTGAAGCTTTTGATTCAGGAGTTGAAATTATCAATGATATCAGTGCAGGACATTTCGACTCCCGATTACCCAATTTAGTGGCCAAAAACAATAAGACCTATATTGCTATGCACATGAAAGGCCTTCCTGAAAATATGATGAACTCAGAAAATACAAGATATGATCATCTGATGATGGATATCCTCCAATATTTTAGTGAACGATTGAAATTATTTAAAGATATCGGCTTGTCCAAAGTAATTATAGATCCTGGTTTTGGGTTTGGTAAAACATTAATTGATAATTATAAAATTCTGAAAAACCTTGAAGTATTCGAAATCTTGGATAAGCCCATTTTAGTTGGATTGTCGCGAAAAGCCATGATTTGGAAAACGACAAAAACGAATCCGGATCAGGCATTAATTGGAACATTAATTGCAGAATTTTATGCGGCCTTAAAAGGTTGCCATATGATCAGAGTGCATGACGTGGGTGAAACCAGGGAAATGCTTACAATACTGCAAACAATTAACAATGATGGTGTAAATTAAATTTTAAACGGAAAAACAATCAGAGCGCCGTGCTAATCAGAATGAATCAACCTTCCGGTAAATCCAATAACAGCAAGCTTAGGGAGCTTCCTAAGTACTTATTGTTTTTGGTTCGAATGATTGCCGTTCTTGTTTTCATAGTTATATTTTATGTTCTCAGTCTAAGATTTGGCTTTGTCCAAAACTGGACAAAAGATCAGGTATTAAATTATATCAATTCAAATTATCATCAGGACATCCATATTGACAAATTCTATTTCGATCCATTCGACGGATTCACCGCTGGCATTTTAATTAAAGATCATCATCAGGATACATTGTTTTATACTTCCAAGTTGGAAATGGGACTATACAAGAGCTTGTTGACATTATATAACAGGGCGCTTTCCATGGATGATTTAACAATGCAATCTTCCGTATTTAAACTGATCCAATATGAAGGAGAATCCAAAACAAACTTAGATTATTTTTTAGACAGCTTTCGGGACAGCTTAAAATCTTCATCAAAGCCATTTGAATTTAATATAAAAAAAATACAACTCTCGGATTCAAAAATTTACTTACGTCAAGATTTTATCGAAGCAAAAATTCAATTTAGCGAATTGAATGCAACCATTGATTCTGTCAATAACGAACTGAAGCATTACCGTTTCAGAAAAATATTGCTCGATAACCCGGTGCTTGAATTTACCAAATCTATAAACCCGGACACACTGGACAATGATGCTTCAATCAAAAATATTGAAGCCGACAGTTGCAAGGAAGGATTTGGCATTGCCATCGATTTTGTCAATATTAATGACGGATCATTCTCCATCGCCATAGAGAAGCCGGACAGTTTTCAACGCTTTCAGTTCAACAACATCTTCTTTTCTTCTTTTAATGCATACATTTCAGAAGATCTAAAACAATTTGATTTTATTCATCTGAATGCTAAGACGAAAGATGAGTTTATGTTGAAGAATGTTGCTATCAATCATTTCATGTTAAACAAACGTTCTTTCAATATTGATAAACTAAAACTTGAAACCGGGCGCTCCAACCTTGAAGTCAAAGTGCAAATGAAATATCCTTCCGGAACATCCGATGATCATAAAATTGAAAATGTTATTGTCCAGGCCGAAATTGCCGGAAGTTTAATTGACCCGAAGGACATTAGTTACTTTGTACCGCATTGGAACCTCTATAATTTCATAAGAGCTAAAACCAGTTTGCCTTTTTATTTAAAAGGGAATGTATTCGGAACACTTAATAATTTAAAAGGAAAGGGAATTGAGTTTAAATATGAAGATCAGTTTTCATTTCAAGGCGATGTTCATGCAAGAAATTTGCTGGTTAAAGACAAAGAACTGATCAATCTTAAAATACAAAAACTGGCAACCACTGCAGCATTCATCAGGACGCTTTTTCCTGAATACAACATCCCGGAAGGTTATAATCAGTTTGGAAAAATTATCCTCAATGGAAACTTCGATGGCTATTTTCATGACTTTGTTGCATTTGGAGATTTTCAAACTGATCTGGGATATCTACATAGCGACATTAAATTAAAACTATCCAAAGCCGACCAAACTGCTTTATATAGTGGTTCGTTTGATGCAAGGCAATTGGACCTGGGAAAGTTACTCGGCGATTCCAACTTCGGCAAAATAAACCTTACTTCAAAAATACTGGATGGAAAAGGACTGAATAAGGACAACATCTTTGCCAACCTGGAGGCACTCGTCTCAGACTTTGAATACAAAAAGTATCATTATAAAGATATCCGGTTTAAAGGCAATATCAATAAAGATCATTTTTTAGGAGAATTTAGAATTGTCGATGAGAATGCAGATTTGCATCTCAAAGGAAATATCAGCAGGAAGCATGATGATTTTAAAATTCAACTGACTTCTGCAATTTCAAAACTTAATTTAAAAGCGTTGCACTTTTCGGAAGACTCACTGGATTTCTCCGGAAATATTAATTGTGATATCACTGGAAGTCAGGAAAGTAATTTTAATGGGTATTTTGAAGCAGTTGATAATAAAATTTTCATACATAATAATAATGTGGATTTAAAGAAATTCAGGCTTGAACAAGTGTCATCAAACAATAAGCGAAATTTAAAACTTAATTCTGATTTTATTAATTTCGAGGTTGAAGGCATTTTTAGTTTGAAAACTATTAAAAATGAATTCTTTGCTTATTTGATTGACAAATATCCGGGGTTGTCCAACGCAATTTCCTCTGAAGACTTAAATACAGTCAGCAAAACAGTTGCCAAGGGATTTGTGTATATTAAAAACGGTACCAAATTAAATCAGTTGACCAATTTCCCTGTTTTGATTGATAAAGCCGATTGCGATTTCATTTTTGATAATTCCAAAAATATTTTTGAAGTCACCTCAAATCGTTTTGATCTGCAATACAAAGACATCTTCTTGTCTAAATTAAGCCTGGATATTGTGAGCACGGAAAAGTTAAAGCTCCTTTTTACATCAGATTATATTTCAAAAGATCTCAACAGAGTCGCAGGCAATTTCAAGTTCTCAACATCCTATGATGGGGAAACAGGTCAGTCCCTGATACAATTGTTTGATTCTTCAAATGCAAAAATCTTGATTAATGCTTCTTCAGGCTTTTCATATTATCAGGATACCTTCAAATTGATGATAAACAATAAAGATTTATTTGTTGAAAATGTCAGATGGAGAGTTAATGAAAAAAATGTAATTACAAAAGCAAAGAACAGTCTGCAGATAAGCAATCTTGAATTGACAGATTCTACACACTTTATCAGCATAAGGGACTACAATAAACAAGGACTCATCTTGAAAACTGATGGATTTGACATTTCCCTGGTCAATCCGCTTATAAAAAACAAAAATATTTCATTTTCTGGATTGTTTGCTTCGGAAATCAACATTCCAGATTTGAATAAAATATCGGGATCTACAGCGAAGATCAATATATTTCAACTTCACTTTAATAAAGATAATTTTGGACCTTTTAATATTGATGCAAGTATTGATGATGTCATGAAACCCTGGAACGTCAAAATAGAAAATATTTTTCAGGAGCACATCATTCGAGGGATAGGAACCATTAACATTCCGATAAAGCGGGATTCATATGAATACAAACCTTTTGATTTCAGCGTAGATCTTGATTTAAAATCGTTTCCTATGGCCTTCCTGGAGAATTTCATTTCGAGCATCCATAATACATCAGGATCTGCTGACGGTAAGATGAAATTTTACAGCAACGATCACAAATTATTTCTGACCGGAGACATGCATATACTCAAAGGGGGCACCACCATAAATTATTTGGGAGTTCCTGTTCAATTTTCAAATCAATACATCAAATTCTTGGAGTATGCTATACTCTTTGACAAAGTAGCGATTGAAGATAAATTGGGAAATCCGATTTCACTTAATGGCAAACTTACACATTCTCATTTGAAAGATTTTGCTGCCGATATTCAGCTCAGATCAGATAAAGCACTCATACTCGATACAAAAAAGGGTGAGAATTTATTTTATTACGGATATGGCATTGGAAGCGTAGACGTGAAATTCCTAGGATTGTTTGACAAAATGGATATGGATGTCCATGTCACCAGTGCCAAAGGTACTAAAATCAACATTCCCATTCAAAATAATGAAGTTGCAAGTGAATCAAAATTCGTAAAGTTTATCAACAAGCAATCGGAAACTCCTGCTGATACTGTAATTATTCACAATCCAATTGAAGGATTGAATTTAAACATGCAATTGAGCATTACGGAAGACGCGGAGATCTATATCATTTTTGATGAACTTGCCGGAGACATTATGAAAGGATATGGCAGGGGAGACCTTACCATTAAATCACTTAGAAACAATTTGTTTACGGTGAATGGCCATTACGAAGTTGAAGAAGGCCAATATTTGTTCACCTTATACAATTTTGTCAACAAACCTTTTGCTATAAAACGTGGAGGAACTATCAATTGGACAGGAGATCCCCTGGATGCCGATATCAACATCGAAGCGGTTTATGAAGGATTGTATACCTACATCTACCCGTTGATCGAAGAATATTATCCGGATGAAATAAAAAAGCAGGAAGTCCGCCAGCAGCGCACTGCAGTCAAAGTAAGAATGTTGCTTACCGGTTCACTTCTTAAGCCGAATATCAAATTTGATATCGATTTACCGGAATTAACGGGTGATGCTAAAAATTTTGCAGAGACGAAGTTGCGCATCCTCCGGGCAAACGAAGATCAATTAAATCAGCAAATCTTTGGGTTGTTGGTACTGCGTTCATTTATAAATACATCCAATGATAAAGGCGAGCTGGTTGGAAAATTAAACATCGGAGCTACCACAATCAATACTCTGAGTGAAATGCTCAGCAATCAATTTTCATTATTTGTATCCAATTTGTTGAGCAATGCATTTGATGATGTCGATTTTATTTCTGGGGTTGATTTCAATATAGGTTATGATTTATCAAATGAAAATGTGGGCACGACCAATCTCAATGAAGGGGAAGTCGTATTCAGTTTAAAACACAGGTTGTGGAATGATAAATGGATTGTCACTCTGGGAGGGAATTATAAATCGAGTTCAAGCAATAGTTTATATGGCAATTCATACTTCAATCCTGAAAGTGTGATCGAATGGAATACTCCTGTAAAAGGACTAAAATTGAGAATTTATTATAAGGCAGATGAATCTCTCGAAGGGGTAAAACATAAAATTGGTGCGGGTGTTAATTATCGTAAGGAATTTGATTCCTTCCTAGATTTTGAAGGTGAATTGAAAGCCCAATCCCGGAAGCTTAAGGAAGCACGTAATGAAGAAAGAAAGCTCTGAGCATAATAAATTATTTTTAAAAAGTCAGTACTTGCTGGAATTCGATAAAATTCTGGCAATGGTTGCAGAGTATGCAGTATCGGCGAAGGCAAAAGAAAAAATTTCAGGGGTCATCAATGAAAAGCTGTCGAGGAATCCAAGGGAAGAATTGCATTTGGTCGAGCAAATTATGGACTTCCTGAAGTTGCACAAATTTTCATTGATCGCTTATCAGGAAATCCAGGTGGAAGTGAATCTTCTGAATATTGAGCATTCTTCACTATCCATTGAAGCCTTTGAAAGGATTTTAAACTTGTGCTTGAATGTATTGCATGTAAAATCCATTTCTTCAAAAGAACTTTCAACACCATTTAATGCATTGATTTCTTTTGTCAATAGGTTTCCTGATCTCAGTTATGCCACAAGTTGTTTCAGATCAGTCTTTGATGAGCACTTCAACATTCATGATCATGCAACTCCTGATTTGAAAAGATTAAGAGATGAATTGAGAACTCTGCAAAAGCAAATTCAAAAAACATTTAAAAAAGAATTGGAATCATTCAGAGCTAAAGGTTTTTTGGCAGAGGGCGAAGAATCCATAAGGAATGGACGCTATGTCCTCAGGGTTTTAGCTGAACATAAACGAAAAATTCCTGGCATCATCGTTGATGAATCCGAAAGTGGAAAAAGTATTTTTATTGAACCTCAGGTATGTCTCGAATTAAATAATGAACTCATAGAACTTGAATTAAATGAAAAAAGGGAAATAGCAAAGATCCTTTTAGAACTCACAAATAAAATCAGAAAATATTCGTCCGATTTTCAACTTTCTTATGAGCTCCTACTGGAACTGGATATTCTTCTGGCCAAAGCTTATTTTTCACTGAAGATTGATGGCATTGTACCCGAACTTTCAGAAGATAAAAAAATTCAGCTTAATAAAGCATATCATCCACTGTTGTTATTAAAATTCAAAGAACAACGTCGAGATCCGGTCCCACTGACGTTTTATCTTCAACCTGAAAATCATTTATTGCTGATTTCCGGACCAAATGCCGGGGGTAAAACCATTGTATTAAAAACATTTGGACTTCTTCAATTGATGCTTCAAAAAGGCTTTCCAGTTCCGGTAGGGAAGGGTTCAGTGTTCCCGGTCTTTACTGACATTTGGGTAGATATTGGCGACTGGCAGTCCCTTGATGAAGGCTTAAGTACCTACTCAGCAAAGATTTCCTATATGAAAATGCTGGTCGAATCTGTCAATGAGAATTCATTAGTACTCATTGATGAACTTGGAAGCGGTACTGAGCCCATTATCGGAGGTGCTATTGCGGAGAGTGTGTTATCCGAGTTAATCAAGCTGGGTGTTTACGGAATCATTACGACGCATTATTCCAATCTTAAAGCATTTGCACATAAAACCAAAGGCATCATCAATGGTGCGATGGTATATGATGAAAAAAACATGGAGCCTAAATATATACTCCAGGTTGGCAAACCTGGCAGTTCATATGCTTTGGATATTGCCAACAAATTGAATTTTCCGAAACATCTTATAAATTATGCAAAACAAAAAGCTGGTAAAAGCCTGGTCAATCTTGAAGATCTGATATCTAAACTCGAAGAGGAAAAACTAAACCTTGAATTAAAGAATCAGGAATCTCTGGCCAAAATAAATGCATTAAACAAACTGATTAAAGCTTACGACAATATTCAAAAACAATATGAAATAAAAAGGCTTAAGTTAAAATTGGATGCAAAGCAATTGGAGTTTCAACAGCAAAACTATCTGAAAGAGGAAAGTAAGAACCTGGTAAATGAAATAAAAGATAAACTGGATCTCATTAAAGCCAAACAATTGCAGGAGGATATTTTAAAGAAAAGTAAAGACCTTTCATTGGAACTCAATTCAATGAGTACACAGTATTCGGAATTGCTTCATCGTGACAATCCACTAAAAGAGATCAAAAAGGGCGACAAGGTGCATCTTGTAAAGCATAATATGGTGGGCACTGTAACTGAAATCGGATCAAAAACGGCAAAGGTGATTACTGAACATTTTACTATTGATGTCAACAAGTCAGAATTATATCCAGTGGCTGAAAGTTTGATTAATAATGACCGGCAAAAAGTTCAACTCAATTTAATTGAATCTGCATCCAATATCTCCGGAGTATTGGATTTAAGGGGGCAAATTCCGCAAGAGGCACTTAAATCCCTTGAGCATTATCTGGATAAAGTATTGATCTCAAATATCAAGGAAATCAAAATCCTGCATGGAAAAGGGACCGGCACTTTGCGAAAAGCAATTCATCAATCATTGAAGAAAAATAAATTCATTGAAAAAATTGCACATCCCGATGAACAGGAGGGAGGAACCGGAATTACCTTAATTCAATTTAAGTGAGTGGATATCTTGCCAATGGTGCAAAGCGATCATCGGAAAACTCGTTCCGTTTGAATTTTAGATATCCGCTTTTGGCAATCATGGCTCCATTATCCGTGCAATAACTCAACTTAGGAATTAAAAGTTTCCAGGAATTTTGATTACTCAGTGCAGTTAAATCTGATCTGAACTTTGAATTGGCTGACACCCCACCGGATATTCCGATGGCTTTAACCTGATATTTTAATGCGGCCGATTTAAGTTTTTGCAATAAGCTGTCAATAATATTTTGCTGAATGGAAGCACACAGATCATGTAAATTTTCTTTGATAAAATCCGGATTGCTTTTGAACGAATCTTTCAGGAAATAAAGCACAGCAGTTTTTAAACCACTAAAACTAAACTGATAATCCGGAACTTGAGCAATTGGAAATTTAAAAACAGCTGAACCCATTTTTGAAAGTTTATCCATTTCAGGACCAGCAGGGTAGCTCAGCCCCAATAGCTTTCCTGTTTTATCAAATGCTTCCCCGGCGGCATCATCCAGTGTTTGTCCCAATAATTCCATTTCAACTTCTGATTTCAAAAGAATCAATTGTGTATGTCCTCCGGAAACGGTTAGACAAATCATAGGATATTCCGGTGCCTCATCAATGAATAATGAATAAATATGTGCCAGGAGATGATTGACTTCGATAAGAGGAATGTCCAGACTTAATGATAACGCTTTGGCAAATGAAATTCCAACCAATAAAGAACCTATGAGTCCTGGTCCTCTTGTTACTGAAATCGCAGAAAGTTGATGTTTATCTATACCGGCTGCTTCCAAGGCGTCTTGTGTTAATTCAACAATAGATTCAACATGTTGTCTTGAAGCCACCTCTGGTACCACTCCACCGTATTTTTTGTGGTTCCATTGACTTATTGTAACGTTGCTTAAAATCATTCCATCTTTTAATACTGCAATGGAAGTATCATCGCAGGAGGATTCAATGCCCAATATATAAACAGGTTTCATTAAGGGAGTAATCATTGAAAAGTCTTTGAAAATTCACTAATATTGCAAAATTATCTGCGTCGTATCAAATGTCTGAATTAATTACGGAATCGGTGTATAAAACAGCTTCTAAGGCAATTAGTTGCACCAAACAATTCTATATTTCTGCAGGCGAACAAGGGAATGCCAACGCCAACCTGCTCTTTCATGCTCCATCATATTCAGTGATTCAGAACAAAATCGATTCCTTAGGCCTTTCAGTTCATTTTGCAATTTCCCATTCCGATCTTGAAGTCATCCATAACGCAGGATTGGAAATTCATCATATTGCAGAATATATCAGAGATCTGAGTTCAAAAAATTTTAGCTATGAAGGCAGCCGGCTTTACGTATACATAGTTGGCAACTCGGCTTTATTCATAGTTAAAAGAATTACAGATTACTTATTTACTCAAGTATTTAATTTTGAAACAGCAGAAGATTTACTCTACTATATACAAGCCTGCTTTTGTACTCTTTCCTTGGATAAATCTACCGATCAATTGATTCTTTGTGGTGAGATTGAAAAAGATTCCAGAATAATCCGCTTGCTTTCTATTTATTTTTCTAATATAGTCACAGAAACTTCAATACCATTTTCTTCACTTGCAGAGTAATGAGAATTACCGGAGGTTACTTAAAAGGAAGAACATTTTATCCACCAGCTGATCAATGGCCTACCAGACCAACTACGGATATTTCTAGAGAGGCCTTGTTTAATATTCTGTCAAACTTTCTGGATTTCGAAAACACCAGAATGTTGGATTTATTTGGCGGTAGTGGTGCTCATAGTTATGAAATGATATCAAGAGGATGTGAGCAAGTTGTATACGTCGATAATTTTGCACCATGTCTGAAGTTTGTCAACACAACGATTAAAGATTTTAAAATTGAGGATAAAATGAAGGTCGTACTTTCTGATTTTGAAAAATTTATAAAATCCACCGATCAAATTTTTGATTACATCTTTGCTGGGCCTCCGTATCAGTTAAAAAATCTCATTCACATACCGGACTTAATCTTTCAGGCAAATCGACTGTCAGAAGGAGGAATTCTCGTTTTGGAACACAACCCGAATTATTCCTTTACAGATCACCCAAAGTACTGGCAATCGCGGAATTACGGGCAAACATATTTTAGCTTTTTTAAGGCATAGTTTCTTATCTTTGCCTTTGGAAATGAAACATCTTTCAGATCTATTTAAAGATACATTTAGTTCGGTTTATAACTACTCTGGAGATCGCAATGAGTTTCCGGTATTGTTTTGCTCTCCCGAATTCAAGCAGGACTATACCTTTATCATGTTTCCCTGGGTAAAGAAATTAAAACTGAGCCCCGATCAAATTGGAACATCAATTGGTGAATCTTTAATAAAAAATAATGTGATTGAATCTTATTCAATCGTGAAAGGCTTTTTCAATTTTTCCTTTTCAAGTGAGTATTGGATTCAACAGAACAAGGAATTTTTTATTGATGCATTGGATTCCCGGATTAAAGTTGCTGAAGTTCCTGAAAAATATCTCGTCGAATATTGTTCTCCAAATACCAATAAGCCGCTTCATCTCGGGCATATCCGAAATATCCTTTTAGGTTGGTCTGTTCATAAAATATTTAAAGCAATAGGACACAAAGTAGAAACCAGTCAAATTGTGAATGACAAAGGAGTTGCCATTTGTAAAAGTATGCTTGCCTGGAAGAACTTCGCAAATCACATCAGCCCGGAACAAGCAGGAATAAAGCCTGATCATTTCGTAGGGAATTACTATGTTCTCTTTGATATCAAACTCAAAGAAGAGTACAAAGAATGGCAACAAAGTGAAATCGCTCGCGAAGTCTACATTCAAAATAAAACCAGTGAAGAAAATGCCGAGCATTTTTTTGGAAGGTATAAGAATGACTATTTTAACAAATACAGTCTGCTGGGAAAGGAAGTAAGAGAAATGCTTCTGGCATGGGAAAAAAATGAACCGGCGATCATCGCGCTTTGGAAGAAAATGAATTCCTGGGTTTATGAAGGATTCAATGAAACCTATAGGAAACTTGGAGTGAGCTTTGACCATTTTTATTATGAATCACAAACCTATCTTCTGGGGAAGGACATTGTTAAGGAAGGATTGGACAAACATGTTTTTTATAAATTAGAAGACGGTTCAGTTTGGATAAACCTTGAAGATGCCGGCTTGGACAAGAAGATCATATTGAGAAGTGATGGTACTTCAGTGTATATTACACAGGATCTCGGTACAGCAAGAGTGCGACATCAAAAGCATGCTGCAGATCATTACGTGTATGTTGTCGCTGATGAACAGGATTATCATTTTAAAGTTCTATTCGAAACTTTAAAGCGCCTTCAGGAGCCTTATGCTAATGGGTTGTATCATTTATCATATGGTATGGTCGATCTTCCGGAAGGAAAAATGAAATCCAGGGAAGGTACCGTAGTCGATGCGGATGATCTTATAGAAGAAGTGATCAATGAAGCCAGAAGTACCGCTTTGGAACGTGGCGAAATCAATGCACTCCCTGAAGAAGAACAAAATTTAATCTGTACTAGAATCGGAATGTCTGCATTAAAATATTTTATTCTCAAGGTAACGGCAAAAAAGAGAATGGTATTTAATCCAAAGGAATCTGTAGATATGCAAGGGCATACCGGTCCTTACATCGTCAATGCGTTTGTGCGGATAAAATCAATCCTTCGAAAATCAAATTGCTCTAATGAAAATTGCAAACCGGAGAATATTGATCTTGAAGAACGGAATCTAATCAAACAACTTCTATATTATCCTGAGGTATTAAAGGAATCAGCCCGATCACTTGATCCTTCACATCTTGCAAATTATCTTTATGGTTTGGCTAAAGATTTTCATAAATATTATCATGATTTTCGGATATTGAATGCAGAAACAGAGGATAAAAAACAATGGAGATTGATGATCAGTGAAAATGTATCGAAAGTATTGTTCCATGGAATGGATTGTTTAGGAATCAGCATGCCGGACCGAATGTAAATTGAATAGAATGAATGAAGAAATAAATAAAAACTTAAATTTTATAGAAGAGATTATCGAAGAAGATATCCGGAATGGGAAGCATGGTGGAAGAGTGCATACGCGTTTTCCCCCCGAGCCCAATGGATATTTACATATCGGTCATGCCAAATCCATATGTTTGAATTTTGGATTGGCAAAAAAATATAAAGGAAAAACCAATTTGCGATTTGACGATACCAATCCGGTTACAGAAGAAACGGAATATGTCGATTCTATAAAAAACGATATTAAATGGCTTGGTTTTGATTGGGAAGAAAGGGAGTATTATGCTTCTGACTATTTCGATCAATTGTATCAGTTTGCTGTCCGGTTAATCAATAAGGGGAAAGCTTATGTTGACGATTCATCGTCAGAAGACATTGCATTGATGAAAAAAAGCCCCATGGAACCAGGACTCGAGAGTCCATACAGGTCCCGGACTATTGAAGAAAACCTGGATTTGTTTACAAGAATGAAAAACGGTGAATTTAAAGAAGGGGAGAAAGTGCTGCGTGCTAAAATTGATATGAGTTCACCCAATATGCATATGAGAGATCCGATATTATACAGGATCATTCTCAGGCCACATCATCGTACAGGCGATAAATGGTGTATTTATCCTATGTATGATTTTGCACATGGACAAAGCGACTCCATTGAAGGAATCACTCATTCCATTTGCACATTGGAATTTGAGAACCACAAACCTTTGTACAATTGGTTTATTGAAGAATTAGGAATATTTCCTTCTCAGCAAATTGAGTTTGCAAGGTTGAACTTGAGTTACACCGTGATGAGTAAACGGAAACTGCTTCAACTGGTAAAAGAAAATCTTGTCTCCGGTTGGGATGATCCAAGGATGCCGACTATTTCCGGATTTAGAAGAAGGGGATATACCCCGGAAGCCATTCGGAATTTTGCAGGACTGGTAGGTGTAGCAAAAAGGGATAATGTCATCGACCTTGCTTTACTTGAATTTTCTATAAGAGAAGATTTAAATAAAAAAGCAAAACGGGTTATGGTTGTTTTGAATCCTTTGAAAGTAGTCATAACAAATTATCCCGATCAAATAGAATATTTGGAAATTGAAAATAATCCCGAGGATGAAACTCCCCAAACAAGAAAAGTCCCATTCGGAAAAATGATTTACATCGAACGGGAAGATTTTATGGAAGTTCCTTCTAAAAATTATTTCCGGCTTACAAAAGGTGGAATGACCAGATTGAAAGGAGCCTATATCATCGAATGCACTAACATAATAAAAAATGATGCAGGTGAAATTCTTGAAATCCATTGCAAGTATTTGCCTGAAAGTAAAAGTGGTCAGGATACTTCGCATCTAAAAGTAAAATCAACTATTCATTGGGTTGAAGCTACTCAAGCGATTCAAGGCGAACTACGATTGTATGATCGATTGTTCAGTGTTCCCGATCCGGAAGGGCAGGAGGGTGATTTTAAAGACTACATCAACAAGGATTCTTTAGTGATACGAACCGCATTACTGGAACCCACTTTAAAAAATTCGAAACCAGGAGAATATTTTCAATTTATCAGAAATGCTTATTTTACTCCAGATTTGGATTCAAATTCTGAACATTTGATATTTAACAGGACGGTTACTTTAAAGGATTCCTGGACTAAAATTAAAAACAAAGAAGGCAGCTGACGTGAAGAGAAAAGCTAAAATTATAATGACCTCCAATGAGATGAGCATAGCCATAGACCGCTTATGCTATCAGCTCATTGAACATCATGACGATTTTAAAAACAGTTGTATTATTGGAATACAGTTCAAAGGTGCTTTGCTGGCAGAAAGACTTTACAAAAGAATACTACAGCTTACTGATGCTACTTCGCTTTTGTTTGGCAAGATTGACATTACCTTTTCAAGAGATGATTTCAAATCGAATTTTAACAAGCACAATCCATATCCTACAGAGATCAACTTTCTCATTGAAGGAAAAAAAGTAATTTTAGTTGATGATGTACTCTATACTGGAAGAACCATTCAAGCGGCATTGCAGGAATTGCAAAATTTTGGCAGACCATCACAAACTGAATTGCTGGTATTTATTGACAGACGATTCAACAGGCAGGTTCCAATACAGGCAGATTATTTCGGCATGCGGGTGGATGCACTTGATGAATCCTATGTGAAGGTGGATTGGACGGAAGTGGATGGAAGCGACCGGGTGTTGTTTTATGAAGCAGACAGACTAAAAACAGATTCATAATAATGGCTGATCAAAAACTCAGTTCAAGAAACCTGATAGGAATACGAGATCTTAGTCTTGCAGATATTCAATTGATATTAGATACCAGCAAACAATTTAAAGAAGTATTGCAACGACCTATCAAGAAAGTTCCTTCTTTAAGAGATATTACAATTGCAAATCTTTTTTTTGAAAATTCGACGCGCACCAGAATGTCTTTTGAGTTGGCTGAGAAAAGACTTTCTGCAGATGTGATTAATTTTTCCAGCAGCGGGTCATCGGTATCAAAAGGGGAAACCCTTCTCGACACTGTTCAAAACATCCTGGCTATGAAAGTGGACATGATTGTGGTGAGGCATTCATCAGTTGGAGCAGCAAAGTTTTTAGCTGACAAAGTACCTGCGCATATCATCAACGCCGGTGACGGAACGCACGAGCATCCAACACAAGCTTTGCTGGATAGTTTTTCGATATTGGAAACCATCGGTAAAATAAAAAATGTACGGGTTGCATTAATCGGGGATGTATTACACAGCCACGTAGCCTTGTCGAATATTTTATGCTTATCCAAACTTGGAGCGAAAGTAAAAGTTTGTGGTCCACCAACATTAATCCCTAAATATATCAAAGAACTCGGTGTAGAAGTGGATTACAATCTTCAATCTGTATTGAATTGGTGTGACGTCGCCAATGTTTTACGCATTCAGACAGAAAGAATGGAACTTCAGTATTTTCCTTCTGCAAGAGAATATTCCCAATTTTTTGGAGTAGCAAAAAGCATTCTTGATAAACTTGGAAAAAAAATAGTTCTCATGCATCCTGGTCCGATTAACAGGGGAGTCGAGTTAAATACGGATGCAGCAGACTCTGAATATTCCATCATACTTGATCAGGTTGAAAATGGGGTTGCAGTTCGAATGGCCGTATTGTTTTTGCTGGCCAGTCATCGTACACAGCTTAATTAGTACACCCGATTCATGCTGAATCCCTATGTTCTTCACATATCTAAATGGTATCCAAATAAAGAAGACGATTTGGAGGGTGTTTTCATTCAAAGGCATATCAAGGCAATCAGTCCCAATTTCAATTCGATAGTATTTTTTGCAAAGACTTCACCAGACAAGTCAGCAGGTTTGTATTCTATTTTTCAACATGATGATGGTAACGTTATTGAGTATTCAGGATATTATAAAAAATGCATTACCGGTATTGATGTTATTGATAAAGCCATAAAAGCCATACTTTATTTTTATATTATGAATCGGTTGTTGGGGGCTGTGATTAAAAAATTTGGGAAGCCCTTTGCAATCCATGCTCATGTTCTATTAAGGCCTGCAATGGTTGCATATTGGTTTTCAATAAATTTGAAATTACCATTTATTCTGACAGAGCATTCCACATATTATACAAGCAACAAGTTCGTAAAGACAAATAGCTTTAAAAATTTATTAAGGCGTTTCGTTGTAAAAAAAGCGAAAGCAGTAATCACGGTTTCAGAAGATCTTGAACGCGGAATGAAGGAGTTTAAATTGTTTAATAAAAATTATTATCGTGTTTTCAATAGTGTAAATACGAATCATTTTTACTTTCGGGACAGACCGGATCATGATTTCAAAAATTTATTACATGTTTCAGAATTTAAAAATGAACACAAGAATATCACAGGAATGCTTGAAGTGATCAAGTTGCTTCATCAAAGCGATTATCGTTTTATGCTGCATCTGGCAGGATACGGGCAGGATCAGGAAGAGATATTAGCATACATTGCAAAACACAAATTGGACAAATGCATACAATTTCATGGCAAATGCAATGAGGAGCAATTGGGCACTTTATATTCGGAAGCTGATGTATTCATTTTATTCAGCAATAAAGAAAACATGCCTTGTGTTATAGCAGAATCTTTGTGCTGCGGCACACCGGTGATCAGTACCAGGGTAGGCGGAATCCCTGAAGTGATAAATGAGACAAACGGCATCCTGGTGGAGCGGAGAAATCAGCAACAGTTGCAAAATGCAATACTAGAAGTCCTCAGGAATGAACGAACTTTCGATAGAAAACAAATCGCTAAAAATGCTGTTCACTTATTCAGTTCGCAATCGATCGGAATTCAACTCTCTGAAATATATTCAGGATGTCTACAAAATAAATAATTTAAGTTAAAATCTTGTTATTGAGAATTCCCAAAATAGTACGGTTTACCGGAACAACTAACTTTGTTGACATAATATAAAGAAATGAAGCTCCATAAATTTATCAATTACCTAAAACTGTGCTTGCCGTTATCTTTATTATTACTTTACGTTAATGGATACAGCCAATCCTATAAAATAAAAGTAAACATAAAGGGTTACACGAATGATACGCTGCTTTTGGGATATCATTTCGGGGAACGGCAATACATAAAAGATACTGCATTCAGAGGGAAAAACGGATTTGTTTTTTCAAAAGATACTGCATTAGAACCCGGCATGTATTTGGTCGTAGTGCAGCCGAGCCATGATTACTTTCAGTTGCTCATTGATAAGGATAAACAAAATTTCAGTATTGAGACCAGTTTGGATAAGTTATCGGAAAACCTGGTATATAAAGGTTCCAAGTTGAATGATGATTTTGTAAAATATATTGATTTTATCACGGAGCGGAGAATCAAAGCGGATTCTATTTCATCATTAAACAAAACCGAGCAGGACTCAAATAAAATCCAGTTGAATAAAAAGCAATTGGACTTACTCGACAAGGAAGTAAAAGGAAAACAAGCAGAGATCCTCAAAAGTCAGCCACAGAGCCTTTTAAGTCTGATCATCAAATGGAGTTTGGAAGTTGATATTCCTGAATTTGAAAATGTTCCTGCAAAAGAAAGAGACCAGATCCTTTTTAATTATTATAAAGAACATTACTTTGATTTAGTAGACTTCAAAGACGATCGTTGCGTGCGCATTCCATTGTTTTTTCAAAAAGTTGACCAGTATATTCAAAAGATGACATTGCAGCATCCGGATTCAATAAATGTTGCTTTGGATTTTGTATTCGCAAAATGCAATGTGGAATCCGAAGTCTACAAATTTTTACTGTCACACTATTTAAATTTTTATGCCAATTCGAAATATGTCGGCATGGATGGGGTCTATGTTCATCTGGTTGAAAGTTATTATGCAAATGGAAAAGCGCCTTGGCTTGATAAAGAAAATTTGGCCAAAATGACCTCGGATGCCAGAGCATTAAAACCCTTACTTATCGATAAAATAGCTCCCAATATCCGGGTTTTTAAAAAGGATTCCACCCCAATAGTTTTACATGATCTAAAAAATTCATATATTGTGCTTTTATTTTGGGCACCAGATTGCGGTCATTGTAAAAAATCCATGCCGCTTATAAGAGATTTCTATGATAAGTTCAATTCAAAAGGCGTGGAGATTTTGGCGGTTTGTACTAAAGTCGGCCCAGATGAGAAAACCTGTTGGGATGGTGTAGATGAAATGAAAATGGGAAAGTGGATAAATGCTTCAGATCCAAGTCATTCTTCGAGATTTAAAGCCATTTATGATTTGAAAACCACCCCGCAGATCTATATCCTGGATAAGAATAAAAAAATTCTTACAAAAAAAATAGGAGCAGAGCAATTGTCAGAAGTTATGGATAAATTGCTGAATATCAAGGAAAACGATTAAAGCTAAGGCTTTATAAAAGGATACAAAAGGTTTTTATTATCAAAGTACTATGTATTATAAATAAATATAATATATTTGTGCCTGATAACGTTGATATATTTATATTAACATTAAAAACCATTGAGTATGATCTATCTAAGAACCCGTTTAGAAGGAATTCTATTCCTCACCTTGATTCTCACGTTCAGCATTTCATGTAATAAGGAAGTTTATGTAAGTCCTCGTTCTGAATTTGTAAATTCAGAAAAACCAACTATGGTTAAAGATTGGACGAGGTTATCTCTTGATTTAATCCCAAAATGCAATGGGTTTAATGATTTGATTTCGAGTCGAGCAATGTTTTACATATCCATAACCATGTATGAATCTCTATTGCCTGGTTTGGAAGGATATCATACTTTGCAAACTAAAATAAATGGTTTAAATACAACTTTACCGCAACCCAATTCAGCTAAAGAATACAATTGGTTGATTGTGTCTAACCAGGCTGTAGCATTGATGTGTTCAGAGTTATTTAAGGCTGCAGGAACTGAAAATCTAAACAAGGTAACCGCATTGCGTGATAAAAATATTGCCGCCGCTTCCGCCAATTTTAATGAAACCATTATTTACGATTCAAAGGAACTCGGTAACGAGATTGGCTGGAAGATGATCGAGTTTTCAAAAACCGATGGAAGAGCAGACTATTATCTCAAACTGTATAATGACATTACCATGCCAGTTAAAGAAGGGGGCTGGATACCCACTCCTCCTGATTATTCAGATAAGATTTTACTGCCGACCTGGGGTGAAAGCAAACCGGCCTATGAAGCCAATGTATCTGAAATCCAGCCTTACAGAAACTTGGATTACAGTACCTCAGCACAATCCATAATGTATGCTGAAGCTTTGGAGGTTTACAATTTGACTACCCATCTTTCTGCTGAAGACCGCGATCTTATTAACTATTGGAACGAAAGTTCGGATGCACGCTCCACTCCGCTTTGCCATAACTTGTTATTGCTTACTCAAATGTTGGATGAAAGTAACTTCGCTTTGGATAAATCCGTTGAACTGTTACTTCGAATGAGTATCGCCCATTATGATGGCTATATCTTATCCTGGAAGATTAAATTTGAATCCAATTTATTGAGGCCTTCTACATATATCAAACAAAACATCAGTCATTATTTTATACCAGAATTTTCTTGTACTCCAATTCCCGAATTCGCTTCTGAGAAAGCTCTGATTTACAATGCAAGTGCTGAAATCCTTTCAAATTTCTTTGGTCACAGAACATCATTTATTGATTTCACACAAGCTGGAAGGCCTGATATTCAAAATAGCAAAAAATACTTTGCATCTTTTAGTGAAATGGCAAAAGAAGCGTCTTATTCAGATTTGTATTCAGCTGTTCATTTCAGAACCAGTATCGATGTTGGATTGCAAATGGGATATGACATTTCATTAAAAACACTCGCGATAAATCTTAAATAGTTTTATAAACCACTTTCGTTCGCGATACGGATCAATAAATTATTTTTTATCCTTTTTGAAAGGATTCCAATCTTTTATTTTATCCTTAATCTGGTCAACTTCTTTTTTTGTATCTTTATTTAATACTTTTTGGGTAAGAGTATCCAGTTGTTCTTTAGTAACATCCTTGGTTTTGCTTATCAATGAAGAATCAATGGCTTTTGTGGCTTCTGTTTTAGCTTTATCCAGAATTTGATTTTTCAACTCTTCTGCCTTTTTAGTGGCTTCTTTCGTCAGGCTGTCTTGAATTTTATTGATTTCTTTTGTAGCCTTTTCTTTTTCTGATTCCAATCGGGATTTCAAACTGTCGGTTACTTTAGATTTAATGCTTTCTGTTACGGACTCTCCGCTTGTCACATCACCCTTATCATTTAACAATTTAAATGTGTAAGAGGGATTGGAAAAGGTACCCTTCATGTTTACCAGAATATTTAAATTTGAAGGAACCATACCTCCAAACCCAGTCTTATTTAATATTGAGTTTAACTGATCCATGGCATGATCCAGTTTTATCATTGAGGTAAAATCAGATACTTTGTTTTTTGGAATCTTGACTATAAATTGATAATCCATCATTCCTGAAAGCTTATGGCTTCCATTAATGTTGACATCAAACTCGTCAATTTTTTTATTAAAATCTTTTATGGCGACCACTCCATCCTCTACCGATACCCAGTTTTTGGTATTTTTAAAACTCATGGATTTGAGCCCATTAATTTTAAGTTTATCGGCTAATAATTCGAGCGGCTTAAATCCTTTTAATGAACCCTGAATCGTCTCAAAAAGTCCATCAACTTTGATGCTGTCCAGTATCGGCATCATATCTTGCCCACAAATTCCTTCCACAATAAGGTTTGTGTTAAAGTAACCTTGAATGTATTGCATGACAGGAGCCAGCTTTCTCATAGTGACAAACGATGATAATGCTCCGGAAAACGGAAGATTCATCAAATCAAATTTAAAATTAAAATAAGGCAGGGAAGCATTCTCAGTATTGTATAAACCTTTCAACGCAATCTTTCCACCCGCAAGATTGGCACTGAGGTCTTCAAATTGAATTTCGTTTTTCACGATCGACAATTTACCCTTGACAGCATTCATTTTCATTGGGTTGTACAAGACTTCCTCAGCTTTAAAAACAACTGCAATATTAAAATTGCTTGGCACTACAAATGCCTGATCATTTGAATTCGTTCCATTTTTGGCGTTCTCTTTTTTTGCTAGAAAACGATCCGCATCAAAAGACTTTGATGTAATGTTTAAATTTCCATTTAATGTTTGATCATACATTAAATAGGAGTATATTCCACTAAGACTTCCTGTTCCCGTGATTGAATTTTGATTGACTAATGAAGAGTAATCAAGGATTCGTATGGTATTGCCTTGTATAAATCCACTTGCTTTAATATCTCGAATGTCATAATCTGAATAAATTAATTGACCCACTTCACAGTTCAATTCCACATCAAGATTGCTTATGAAATCCGGTACTCCCTTATCCAATACTATAACCTTTGACTTGGAATTCTCGGGAACTATCCATTCCTGTGCATTGATTAAATTACTTCTAGAAATTAATTTACCTTTTACTTTGAGATCTTTAGAAATAAAATTCAGGGGGTCATTAATAATTCCCGCAATCTTCATATCACTCACACCAAATCTCAAATCAAACTTTTTAATCTCCAGTTGTTTGGGACTGATAAGTACATCAGCATCGGGAATGGCAATGCCAGGTTTTTTCCCCGATTGATATTTTAAATTTGAAATGGCCAAGGAACCTGAACATTCTACTTGATCATATTGCTTTTGCTTTATAGCAGATTCTGAAAACTTAAAATTAATGTCAGGTCGTACAATGCCTGAAATGCTGGTATTTTGTTCTAAGGGGTAAAAATTATTTAAATCTGTGAGATTCAATACTCCCTGCACTTTACCTGCAACTTTCAAATCATCAATTAAGTTGGACAGAACCAAGCTTCCATTAAATGCCTGATTATTTAGTACAAAAGAAAATATCTTAATATCAATCAATGATTTATCTAATGCCGGCCCAATATTTTGAGACAGCAGGTCAAGCTGGAAATTATCAATTTGAATTGATTTTCCGGGATATTGCAACATTCCGTTTTCGATATTTCCTTTAACATCCCAACTTGGGAAGATTTTTTCTTTTGCAGAATACGTTCCATTAATGTCCGCTTCAAATTGAAATGTTCCACTCGATTTTACCTGATTGAAATCTTTTGTCAATGCATTGGGAAGAATCGAAAACAAATCTTTAAATTCATTCCCCGGAGCGTTTATGTTTAAGTCCATTACCAGAGACTCATCTTTTTGGCCGAAAAGTCCTTTACATTCCAGTTTAAGTTCATTCAAATTGAATTCACCTTTAATAATATTGAACAATTGATCTGCTTTTTTGTAATCAAGATCCAATACTGAAGTAAACCTGGCATTCTTTAAAATACCGATATTGTTTTGCTCCAAATTCAATTCAGGTATTTCTGTTCTCGTCTTTATTTGGACTGTGGCTTCGGAATATTTAAGACTTCCTGCATGACTCAATTTGTTTACATTAAGCATCGTCCCGTTCAATGCACTCTCATATTGGATCTGACCTCCTATTATTTTATAATCTTCAATGTTAAGCTTTAATTGTTGCGAAGCAGAAGATGTATCCGAAGGTGGAACGATTTGATAATTTGCATTCAGACTATCGTATTCAATAATATTTAAAACCGGATTGACGAAAATCAATTTATTTATGGTGATTTGATCCTTTTCCGTAATGAGTGTCCAAAGGTTGATTCCCAATTGGATTTCCGATGCCTGAAACAACTGACTCGTGTCCTGATGGACAAAAGAATGACAATTAATATGATCAACGGTAAGCGTCAATTTAGGAAAGTTTTTAAATAGGGAAACGGAAGCATCAGCAAATTCAATTTTTCCATAGATGTTCTTATTAACGGCTTTGTTGAGTTCTTCAACAATCCGACCCTTAAAAAGAAGGGGGATCACTAAAGCCAAAATAAGCAAAGCAGCAATAAATAAAGATGCAATTTTCAAAATCCTTCTCATGTTTTTCATATTTACGCATTACCAACGAACAGGATCCCAAATTAGTTGATCTTATTGGAATGAAATGATGTAAATACTGATAATTCTATTTTAATTTGTATTATGAATTTACTGGAAGTACAAAATTTAAGTATAGACTTTGTCAATCACAAAAAATCAACCCGGGTTGCAAACAATTTAAATTTCAATATTCCTGAAAATACGATAGTTGGAGTTGCCGGAGAGTCTGGCTCGGGAAAAACGGTTACTGCGTTATCCATACTACGACTTTTAGATGTAAATGCCAAAGTCAGCTCGGGTAAGATTTTGTGGAATGAAGGAAAACATTGGGTCAATTTGCTTGAATTACCTGAAGATCAGATGAGATCATACCGTGGAGCCAAGATCTCCATGATTTTTCAGGAACCCATGTCCGCATTAAATCCTATTCTCACCTGTGGTTTCCAGGCCTCTGAAAGTCTAATCGCGCACCGGTATGGGTCAAAATCGGAAGTGAAGCAAAAGGTCATTGAATGTTTTAAAAAGGTTGGACTGGAAGATGCCGAGCGGATCTATCGATCCTATCCATTCGAACTTTCGGGAGGTCAGCTTCAAAGAGTTTTAATCGCATCTGCCATTTCATGCAATCCTCAACTGATCATAGCGGATGAACCCACTACAGCACTCGATGTGACGATTCAAAAGCAGGTTATAGAACTATTAAAAGCTTTAAAGGATACTTTAAATCTGTCAATACTTTTTATCAGCCATGACCTGGGTTTAATCAAGGAGTTTTGCGATGAAGTCATTATCATGAATCGGGGCGAAATCGTCGAATATGGAAAAACTGAGGAAATATTTAATGCGCCTCAACATCCGTATACACAGGGATTGATTCATTGCCGGCCTCCTTTAAATTTTAAAGTGAAGCGATTGCTTACCCTCTCAGATTTTAATGAATTGAAGAAAGAGCAATTTGCAGAACGGACCGATTTAAGAATGAATCCTAAGGAAGTAGATCAATCTCTTCGATTGCTCGATTCTCAATCTGAAATCCTCAGGGTCGATAATTTAAATGTTCAGTACTCCAGGTCACATGGCATTTTCAACCGCAACAAAACAAACTTCAAAGCTGTAAACCATGTAAACTTTAAAGTGCGAAAAGGAGAAACATTGGGTCTGGTCGGTGAATCTGGAAGTGGAAAGTCGACCATAGGAAAAGCAATTCTCAATTTAGTAAAAGTAAATTCAGGTTCCATAAAATATGAAGATATAGAACTCACCGCATTGCAGGACAAAGAGTGGAGGCCATTGCGAAAAGATTTGCAAATTGTTTTCCAGGATCCTTATTCTGCGTTAAATCCCAAACAAATTGCAGGAGAAGCACTAGTAGAACCTATGAGGATCCATAATATACTGAACAACGATAAACAACGAAAGGAGTTTGCCATTCAATTATTAGAAACCGTAGGTTTGAGCGTGGAACATTTCGGAAGATATCCTCATCAATTTTCCGGCGGTCAGAGACAACGAATCTGTATCGCCAGAGCCTTGTCTTTAAAACCTAAATTTATTGTGTGTGACGAACCGGTATCTGCTTTAGATGTATCCATTCAGGCGCAGATATTAAATTTATTGCAAGAGCTGAAGGAAAAGTTTTCATTGAGTTATCTTTTTATATCACACGATTTGTCTGTTATTAATTTTATTTCCGACAGAATCCTGGTATTGAAGAATGGTGAAATTGTAGAAGAGGGGAGTTGTGAAGAAATTA
Source organism: Saprospiraceae bacterium (assembly GCA_044227375.1). GTDB lineage: Bacteria > Bacteroidota > Bacteroidia > Chitinophagales > Saprospiraceae > Vicinibacter. The sequence goes on along the minus strand of JBGAWX010000003.1, from coordinate 3,467 downwards.
TACATCGCCCAAAGACGGATTATACCAAATCGCTCCTGGCTGCAGTGCCTTCAATGATTTGAAAGCTTTGACTTGAATCCATTAATAAATTCAATAACATTCATCCTTCGTTTTCCGTTAGGTTGAATTTCCAGAATTTCAATATAACCGTCAAGACAAGCGATCTGAAATTTTGAATCCTTAATAATTAATGTCCCTGGAAATTCAATAGGGTTCCCAATTAATTTTCTACATTGATAAATTTTATACGACTGGGTTGAATGTTCAAACCATGCGCAAGGATGAGGACTCAATGCCCGGATATGATTATATACCTCATCGACATTCCGCTTCCAGTTTATTTCACAATCAGGCCTGAAAAGTTTAGGTGCCCATGATGCATCACGGTCATCTTGATGAATAAAATTCACATTTCCTGATTCTATTTTACTTATACTTTCCAGTAACAACGGTCCGCCAAGCATCATTAACCTGTCATGTAGTGCACCTCCTGTTTCATCATCTCCAATAGGAATTTCAGATTTAGCAATTATGTCTCCTGTATCGATCTGGCTGTTCAACTTAAAAACTGTAAGACCGGTAATTTTTTCTCCATTCATAATAGCATGTTGAATGGGTGCGGCGCCTCTATATTTAGGCAACAATGAACCGTGCAGGTTGATCGTGCCGAACCGGGGTAATGACCAGATTAATTCTGGCAACATTCGAAATGCAACAACAACGAATAACTCAGCGTTAATGGATTTCAATTTATCGAGGAAGGCATTGCTTTTAAGATTCTTAGGTTGCAATACAGGAATGTTGTTTTCTAATGCGAAACGTTTTATCGGAGAACAGTTTAAATGATGTCCGCGACCGGCAGGTTTATCATGAGCTGTGACCACTGCTAAGATTTCATGCTTTTCCATTAGTGTCTGCAGGCTGGGCAAGGCAAATTCAGGAGTTCCCATAAAAATGATCTTCATCGCATCAATAGATTATTGAACAAAATAAATGCATATTTATCAATTTAAGTATAGATTTGCGAATATTTAAAAGTATTATGATATTGCACTTATTTTTTTCAATTTATTTATTCCAATATTTAAATATTCAGAATACAATCTATATAAATCAAGAGAAGGAATTTATAATTCCTGCAGATACTAAATATTCAGTATCCAAAACTGTAAAAATATATCTTGTAGACACCACAAAATCACCGGATACCCCAAAAATGAAAACTATGTACTATGTAATTGCGGGAAGTTTTTTAATACCAAGTAATGCCGAGATTCAACGGGAAAAATTAAATAAACTTGGATTTCGTAAAAGTTATAAATTTAATTTTCCGGAATCGGAATTCTATTCTGTTGTCGTTGATACTTTCAAAAATCCTATTGAATATACAGGTCTTTTAGAACAACTTAAAAAGTTTAATGTTCCGTTTTTTGTCAAAAGCTACTGATACTTGCATTCATTGAATCTTTTTATCTAAAAATTATTTAGTGATGCATCAAAATTGAAATAAGCAAATTGTCTTCCTTAAAAATGTTCAGAATAAAGAAAATTGATGGAATGCTGATGAAGGGGTTTGTACCTCCCTTCCTGGTTTCCTTTCTCATGGCTTTATTCGTGCTTGTGATGCAGGTGTTTTGGTTGTACATCGATGACATTCTGGGTAAAGGGGCAGGGATTTTTGTGATTCTTGAATTTTTATTTTATCTCAGTTTTTCATTGACACCACTGGCTTTACCCATTGGCGTATTGTTGGCAGGCGTCTTTTTATTTGGCAATCTTGCAGAACGCTATGAATTGTCCAGCATGAAATCCGCCGGCATTTCATTATTCAGAATCATGAGGCCGTTAATTCTTTTGTCTTTTACCGTTGCACTTTTTTCGTGGATTTGTTCTGATTACATCATTCCAAGATCCAATTTAAAATATCTTAGCCGTTTACATGATCTTAAAAGACAAAAGCCCACCTTAGGTTTGGAGGAAACAAATTTTAATGAGGATTTTTATGGTTATACCATTCGAATAGGAGATAAAAGCTCCAATGGAAGAGATATCAAGGATATTCTGATATACGACCACAGCAATAATGATGCAAACGGAGAAAAATCTATTATTTCAGCAAAGGAAGGTACCATGTTTGTAAGTCCTCATCAAAAATATCTGGTGATGATTTTGTATAACGGCATGTTTTATCAGGACCCCGGTGGAAATAAATCTGCCAAATCCAGATTTCCTTTTATCCGAACAGAATTTAAAGAACTGACAAAAGTTTTTGATTTAAGTGAATTTGCATTGGACAGGACCGATGAGGATTTATTTAAAAATGATAAAAGAATGAAAAATAGTCAGCAACTGCGAATTGAAATAGACAGTATCAATGCGACTCTAAGGAAAAAAAACAAAGGAGTCATGAATTACATTGGTAATGTTATTCAAAGAGAAACTGCTGCAGATAAAGCGAAGCAATCCAGTTTTGCATACCAACACTTTTATTCCAGTACTTCAAGAGGACTAATGGATAGTTTGATCTGTGAATGGAATGAATCTGATCCTGTAGAGTTACGTCAGAAACTTGGCCCTAAGGTTAAAAGCAATCTTGAAATCATAGCGAATCAAAGAAAGTCAGAAGAAGATGAAAAAAAGAACATAAAAGTGCAGAAAGCTAAATTTGAGTATGAGTTGTATATCAAATACTCCCTCGCGGCAGTTTGCCTGCTTTTTATTTTCGTTGGTGCCCCATTAGGTGCAATTATCAGAAAGGGCGGATATGGCTATCCATTAATTATTTGCATTCTGGTCTTTGTATCCTATATTCTATTAAATACTTTTTGCAAACGATTGACGGAAGGATTAAGGATTCCAACGGTATGGGCAGCATGGCTTCCATGCATAATTCTTATGATTCCTGGTATCTTTTTAAGTTGGTCTGCAATGAGGGATCGCAATGCATTTGATGACTTAAAACTATTTATAAAGAAAATTACCGGTAGCAAAATAAAGACATAGAACGACTTTTTATTCTTCTTCAGAATCACTCAATTCCAGTTCTACTTTCCGCAACAGATCATGACAATACCGTACTAATTGTTTTGCCTTTTGGATCTCCGAAGGCAACTGCTCAATCGGAATCAACTCTTCTTTGATTCGTTCACAGATTTTTTGAAGCTGATTGTAGGCTTCCTGGTAACTTAATTTTTTGGATCCCATGTTTTATCGACTGTACTGGTTAATATTCCTCCGGAAAATATTGTTTTGATATGACTTCCCTCAGGGATTTCATGGCATTTGGAAATCAAAGTCTCATTCCAATAGGATAATGAATAGCCCTTTTGCAAAATAAATTCAGGATCATTGGACTCAAGAACTGTATTGAATGCAAATAGTTTTTTGTATTCATTAAAATTTTGATGTTGGGATTTTTGCTTTATGGCAAAATTTAATTCAGCCAAGAACTTTTGACGTTCATAAAA
>JBGAWX010000039.1:0-17733 GCA_044227375.1 Saprospiraceae bacterium | reverse complement strand
TACCAGACGAGTGAAAAGAAGACATGACATTTCTGATTCTGATCATATCATGACGTTGATTTAAGAAATGTCATGTCAATCCATTATCATCTTAAAGTTTTACAACCTTAAACACCCCAATGATTTTATTTTCTTCCATAACATTCAGCAAATAAAAACCGGAGCTTAATGATTCAATTTTGTAATTGCCATTGCTTTGTCCTGCAGGAACATTTGTTTCCCATCGTTGAACCGGACTGCCCGTTGCATCCATAAGGATCACTTGAACATTCTTGGGTTGATCAAAATTTGTTTCAATTGAAATCATTTGATGAGTTAAATTCTGAACCATTGTGATATTTGAGAAATTCGTTTGCTGGTTCTTAGTATTTATTTTACAGGACAAGCTTCTGCGCACCTGCCCTCGGATCTCACCGGTAGGGTACGCCGCATTATGAACGTTGATGTATCCCCGGTCCGTGTCCAATTTTGGTGATATGGTTGTTGCAATTGGAATTACTTTTGAAATATAAGGTATGGGCAATTCCAAATTAAGTAAAGTAGTCCCATTGCTTCCGAATGCTCCATCATATAAACGGACTGCAGTGGCATCGCCATTCGTTCCATCGACAATCATACCATAATCCATTTCAGATAAGGTTTTATTAATAGACACATAAGCAGCTCCATATCCATTCACTGTTTTTTTAGGTACTTCCTGATCTCCGCATAAATCAAAACCAAATGAATTCATCAGCACACTTTGAATTTGTCCCCTGATTTCACCACCCGGATTATTTGCGCTATGGATATTAAAATACAGTTCATCCTTTAATAAGGAGGTTACCTGATCTTCCCCAAGCACAGATTTACCGGAATAAATACCTGGTACTAGCAAATTCAAAGAGATCATTACAGGACCAGATACACCGGCCGGAGCCTGATGAATATGTGCTGAAATGGGCTCTACTCCTTTATAAGCAACCAGATATGTAATTGAATCCATTAATGCATTCATCGTTGCATAACCAAATGCCAAAGCGGTTGTGCTTACGGGTGGAACCTCCTGGTCGCCATTCAAAATACCACTTCCACTAATTCCAATTCCTGGTGATAAGTCAGCTCTGATTTCTCCATCAGGTTTGGTACTTGTATTTATACTGACATATGCTTGTCCTAAATAAATGTCTGCGAAAATCTTTGCGACTAATGAAGAATCATTTAGGGTACCTGAAATAAATTCACTTGCATTTAAATCTGCAAGCACAGGTCCATTTGTAAACTGTGCACCTTCGTGAATCTTTGCCGATATCAAAGCACCCGAAAGACCAAGAGGCAGAATCTCATAATGCATCTTGCTGAGATTATTTGAAAACCTCATTGCACCCAATGCATATGCTGTACTGCTGGAATCGGGCGGTACCAGGTTGACACCGGAAGCTATAACAGGCACCTCATATTCGGTCATCATTTTTAATTGTCCTCTGATCTCCCCTGTTGGATGGACTGTAGAATGGACATTAAAATATAGCTGCCCGCTTTGTGCCAATTGCAAAAGTCCAGAGGGCAATGGAAGCGAAGCTTTAATTCGATTCCCTGCGACATAAGTCGTCAAATCATACAATACAGGGCCATTCATGCCTGTCTGTCCCATATGAATATGACAACCGATAACTGGTCCTGTCAAATTGGTAAACAAACCATGAATTAAGATCTCTTTTCGGTCTTCCGATAATAAAAAAGTCACCAATCCCAATGCATCTCCTCTGACTGATGGCACTTCATTACTGGTATTGAGTTTTGCAACAAACATGATTTGGCCATTGCCTGCCGACGACTGTGCAGGATTGATAATGTATATCAATAAACATAAGAGCGCATTAGACAATAACAACTTTTTCATAGTCATCTTTTTAAATAATAATAAAATTATAATCCTTGAAAACCTGATTTGAAAATCAGAATACCTGAGTCAAAAACAAATTTAATGGTTTTCGCCTAATGAGCGGTCAAAAATTTAAAAAGGAAATTAAAACGTATTAAACAAAAAAGAATCCTTGAATTCTTAACCAAATAAATTGAATGTCCCATGAATTGATGTTTCAACGGTTACACAACCTGAATAAAAAAATGACATGTTTAAAATGACCACCAATTGATCACCATAAACATGCCATTTCTTTTTGATTTTAATGAGATGCCTTTAACTCATTATTTATCTGCCAAATTTCAAAAATTATCTAATGATTAATCTCGTTTGGGTTGTTATTTTTTATTGTTTAACAAACTTGAAAGATTGTACTGATTTATATTCATCCACCACATTCAGCAAGTACAATCCAGAGGACAATTGTTCTAAATTTAAACTAACGGAATTACTACCAGGAATCAGGAAAACATTTTTCCAATGCATGAGTTGCTTACCTGAAATATCACTTACATAAATATCTGCATTCACATTTTTATCTGAATCAGCATTCAACCATAAGACATCAGAAATTAAATTGTTACTTAAAGTAACATCGTGAATAGCACTTTCAACAGTTGCAACATTAATGCTGCATGATAAACTCCTCCTGATCTGTCCGCGAACTTCACCACTTGGATTCGCAGAAGTATGTACATTGACATAAGCTCCATCCAAATCTATTTTGCCACCTTGCACTCCGGTAATCGGAATCGCATCTGCCCATAATGGTTCAGGAGTTGTCAAACCAAGCAAAACAGGTCCACTAACCCCAAAAGCACCATCATGAAAATGTGCAGCAATTGCTGTTCCGGACAATCCATCTACGAGCAAGCCATAAATTGCTTCAGTATTCGATTTATTTACGGCAACAAAAGATGCGCCATAACCACTTCCTGTTTTCTTTGGTACTTCCTGGTCACCGCACAAATCAAATGCATAAGACTTTAATAAATTGTTTTGCAACTGGCCTCTGATTTCTCCGGAAGGATGCGCTGTTGAATGAATATTGAAATACAATTCATCCTTTAAGAATGCGGTAAGATTTGTATTGCTCATCGCTGCTCGTCCAAAGTACAGTCCCGGATTGGCTGATGCCGCTAATGGAATGATGACACCACCGGAAACTCCCGGCTTTCCATTATGAATATGTGCTGCGGTGGGTACCATTCCAGAATAAACTACCACATAGGTTATCGAATCCATTAAAGGATAATCCAAAGAAGCATATCCATAAGCTTTTGCAGTCGTAGTAACCGGAGGAACTTCCTGGTCTCCATTGAGTAAAGCTGAGGCATTCACTGGATTATCCAGAACCAATTGACCCCTGATTTCACCATTGGGATTTGCTGCAGTATGTACGTTGAGATATGCACCACCTGTGACTGCTTCAAATAAGATATCCTCAACCATGGTTGGATCTGTTATACTTCCGGTAATAAATGGCCCTACATTTAATGGTGCTATAACGGAGCCATTCATAACTGAAGAACCTGCATGAATATGTGCCGCGATCGCCGGACCTGAAAGTCCAACTGGCAAAAACTGGTAATCCATTCTGGTTAAGTATTGTGAGAAACGAAGCGTACCCAATCCTCCTGCATTCAAACTTACTGGTGGAATTTCATTTGCAGCAGATGCAAGAACTGGAATAATGATTTCAGCCATCCAGACCAATTCACCGCGAATTTCACCTTCCGGAAAAGCTTCAGTTTCCACATCAATATACATTTGTCCTGCCGCTGCAAACTGCAAAACATTTAATGCCTGAAGTGGCAACGCGCCTTTGATGCGATTCCCTGAAATTAGTGCGGACAAATCAACAACCACCGGACCAGTAGTATCGTTTGAACCGATATGAATATGACAGGCCTTAGCGGGTCCGGAAAGATTGGTAAAGGCCCCGTGTATAAATACTTCCTTCCTGTCTTCAGAAAACAACAAGGTAATAAGTCCTTTCCCATCACTTAGATTTGGAGGCAACACATCAAAACCCTGCATAATAGCAACAAACATCATTTGCCCGTTTTCAGCTTTCAAATCCTTTGGAGAGAATAGAATGGCAAGAAGCAAAGTAAATCCAACTTGAGTAAAAAGTTTTTTCATAGACATTTTATTTTAAATGAATTAAATGAATGCAAAATTTGAAGTAAAATGTTTATGGGAGTATAGGGAAAGGGAATTCTGTAAAACAAATCTAAATATAAATTCTGAATTTAAAAATTTTATAAGGACTTAATTTGATACTTTAACCAAATTCAAAATTTTTTTTGCGGCTTCCATAACATGGGTTACTCCGAGCCCATATTTTTCGAGTAGTTCAAGAGGTTTACCCGATTCACCAAAAGAATCATTGACTGCAACATATGCCTGTTTACATGGATGATGCTGAACCAACAATTGGGCTATAGAATCTCCAAGCCCTCCATTTCTCTGATGTTCTTCACAACTGACAACCCGGTTTGTTTTACGAACAGATTTTAGAATGGCTTCTTCATCAAGAGGTTTGATCGTATGAATATTGATCAATTCACAATCGATCCCTTCTTTTTCCAATTCGCGAACTGCTTCTAATGCCTGCCAGACCATATGACCTGTTGCAAAGATGCTGAGGTCTTTTCCTTCTTTTAGGGTAAGCGCTTTTCCAATTATGAATGGTTCGTTTTCCAGAAATACCGGCCAGTCCGGTCTTCCGAATCTCAAATACACAGGTCCTTTGTAATTTGCTATAGCTATAGCAGCAGCTTTTGTTTGTGCAGCATCGGCAGGATTGATAACACACATCCCGGGAAGCATCTTCATTAAACCAATGTCTTCCAATATTTGATGTGTTGCACCGTCTTCACCAAGTGTAACCCCTGCATGTGAAGCACATATTTTTACATTCTTTCCGGAATATGCAATGGATTGTCTAATCTGATCATAAACTCTTCCGGTACTGAAATTTGCAAATGTACCGGTGTAAGGAATTTTTCCAACTGTTGCAAGACCTGCCGCCATGCCCATCATATTTGCCTCAGCAACTCCAACCTGAAAAAATCGTTCGGGAAATTCTTTTTCAAAGGCATCCATTTTTAAAGAACCAATCAAATCAGCACACAATCCAACAACCAAAGGATTATTTCTTCCTGCTTCTAAAAATCCTTCCCCAAATCCGTTGCGGGTTGCAGACTTTTTACTTGATTGATATTTATCCCAGGACATTTTAATTGTTAGTTGTTAGTTTAAGAAAATACAATTTGCAATTTGTAATTCGTAATTCATTATTTAAAAGTCTCCCAGAGTTTCTTCAAGTTGCGCCAATGCGATTTCTGTTTGTTGGGCATTTGGAGCTACTCCATGCCATTTATGGGTGCCCATCATAAAGTCAACTCCAAAGCCCATGATGGTTTTCATTAGTATCACAATGGGTTTTTTATTACCGGTTTTTGTGATTGCCAATTCAAGAGTCGATATGACTTCTTCCATAACGTTTCCATTCATCTGCAAGACTTCCCAACCGAAACTTTCCCATTTCGCTGGAAGATCACCGAGGGACATGATTTTATCATTTGGTCCATCAATCTGTTGACCATTCCAATCTACGGTGACAATCAGGTTGTCTGTTCTATAATGTGCGGCAGCCATGACCGCTTCCCAGATTTGTCCTTCCTGCAATTCTCCATCTCCGGTAAGTGCGTAAACCAACCCGGAATCCTTATCCAATCGTTTCGCCAAAGCTGCCCCTAATGCAACACTCAAGCCCTGACCCAAGGATCCGGAGGCCATCCTGACACCGGGCAATCCTTCATGTGTAGTCGGATGTCCCTGTAGTCTTGAATTGATTCTGCGAAACGTATTCAATTCCTCTAAAGGAAAATATCCACTACGGGCTAATTCAGCATAGAAAACCGGAGAAATATGACCATTGGATAAAAAGAAAAGATCTTCTCCTTTACCTTCCATGCTAAATGGCAAATTCTTGCGAAGTATCCTGAAATAAAGGGCTGTAAAAAACTCCGTACACCCAAGAGATCCTCCCGGATGACCACTGGCGCATCTCGAAGTTTGACGAATGATATCGCGTCTGATCTGAGAAGCTATTCGCTTGAGTTCAGTTATGGTTGACATTGACCACAAAAGTATGTAAAGAATTTATAATATCTGCAATTTAATGCCCGAGTTTGTAAGGAATAATAAACGGAATTCAAGAACAAAAGATGATTGTTTAAATTATGAGAATGGTAGAGTTAGATGCTTAATAATGCATGTCATGTTCCAGTTTTTCATTCATGAAAAGTATTTGTTTCTTATAACTTTCTTTCCAATAATTCAGAGTATGTGCTCCGGGTTTCTCGAGGTAGACATGTTCAATTTTTTTGTCCAGGAGTTTTTGATGAAATTTTCTGTTGATCTCCAGTAAAAAATCTTCAGTACCACAATCCATCCAAATTTTCTGATTTGTTGTCTTGATGTTGTCTAACAAATAATAGGAACTGTATTTTTTTAATTTTTCTTTATTTTTAGTTTGATCTCCTATTATCGTTTGCAAATTCCAAAAACCGGAAAATGGAATGAGATCCAACACTCCGCTACTGGAACCGATAACCCCGAAAATGTCCGGGTGTTTTAGAGCAAGATACATTGCTCCATGTCCTCCCATACTCACCCCGCTTATACCCCTTGAGGTATTCTGAGCAAGCGTTTTATAATTGTTGTCAATATACCTGATCAGCTCAGTCGCTATAAAGGCTTCAAATTTTCTGTTCTTTTGAGTTGGGCTGTCGATATACCAACTGTCATAATCCCCGTCAGGACAGACAATAATCATCTGATAATGATCTGCCCATTGTTTAAGTTGACTTGCAATTTCATACCACCCTGTAAAATGTCCACTATGTCCATGCAGCAAATACAATACAGGATATTTTTTCTCTGAAACCTGATGTGAATCCGGAAGCACAACCAATGCTGAAAAAGATTTTGCCATTGAAGCACTCGGAACTGATATGGTATCGATTCCCGCAGCAAACATCCTGATATATCCAAACGAGATTAGAAAAAAAAGCTTGAATAAGATTCTCCTTATAAAATAACTCATATCCCTGTGTACAACTAAATTAATCGCAGCAAGATATTAGATTCCTGCTATTTTTGGGCAATTCATGCAAAAGAAACATCTGTATTCGCTGGACATGTTACGTGGTATCGTTGCATTGCTTGTGTGCCTGTACCATTTGACAGAAGGATTTTTCCCGGATGGTCATTTTTTGAAATTTATTTTTTCCAGAGGATACCTCGGTGTAGAGATCTTCTTTGTGATCAGCGGATTTGTGATTCCTTATACAATGTGGAAAAGTAACTATGTACATCGGGATGCAGGTACCTTTATGCTCAGGAGGTTAGCACGAATTGAACCGCCTTATTGGTGCAGTATAGCTCTGATATTTTTAAGTGACTACATCTCGACGTTCTTCAGATTCTACAAGGATAAAGTGATAGAATTCAACTGGAGGGATCTTCTCTATCACGTCCTGCATCTCAATGACTTTCTGGACAAACCCTGGCTTAGAGGAATTTACTGGAGTCTTGCGATTGAAGTACAATTTTATATACTCATGGCGATTGTATTTCCATATCTTATTTTCAAAAACAAATATATCAGCTACTTACTCCTGCTGGCGTTTTGTATGGGCAGATGGCTGAACTGGGATCAAACGGTTTTTTATTATGGCTGTCATTTTGTTTTTGGATTGTTGTTGTTTAATGCCTTTATAGAAAAAATTACTGCGAAAGAATTATGGTGCAGTATATTGATAACATTTGGATTGACCTATTGGTGTTTTGATGGGTATCATTTGTCTGCTGTATTTTTTGGAGTGTTGTTTATCTACTATTTTGATTTCTTTATCAAGCCCCTTGTTTTTCTTGGAAAGATATCCTATTCATTTTATTTGATACACATTCAAATTGGTTGGCTTGTATTGGATGCTCTATTAAGAGAATATCCACACGGAAACAAAGTTGAATTTTTGATTTACAGTGTCGCGGCTGCTATTTTAGGATCCTACATTTTTTATCTCATTATTGAAAAGCCAAGCCATCGGTTGGCGCGAAGCATTGGGAAGCACGAATGATTGTACTAATCCTTTGATGTTTTCTTTTGTGACTGTTGTGCTAATATGCGCAAAGTAGCCATCTCCTTCAGTTTAGTTCTCACTTCGCCAACTGGTATTCCGAAATATGTTTTTCCCGTTTCAAGATTCTTATCGACACCAGATTTTGCAAGGACTACAACCCGATCACCGATAAGTAAATTCTGCGTGATGCCCACTTGTCCATAAAACACACAATGATCTCCTATAATGGTTTTACCAGCAATGCCAACCTGAGAAGCAATTAAGCAATGTTTGCCAATCACAACTCCGTGTCCGATTTGAACCTGGCAATCAATCTTTGTACCTTCTCCAATGATGGTATCTCCTGACACGCCTTTGTTGATTGTACAGCCAGCACCGATTTCAACATGATCATGAATAATTACCCGCCCGCCGGATCTCCATTTTTTATAACCCTCGGCAGTTTTTTTAAAATAAAAAGCATCTGACCCGATTACAACGCCCTGCTGAATATTTACGTTGTTGCCAATTACACTAAACTCTCCAATTACACTATTACACTGAATATGAGAACCTGCACCAATCACCGCATGATGTCCTATTGAAACATTAGCTTCAATAATCGCAGATGGATGAATGTACGCTGTTTCTGAAATCGAAACCAATTGTGGAACGATTGGTCTTGCTTCCAATACCAGTTGATTATAAATATCAAAAGGCGATTCGGTGAGCAGCAATGTTTTCCCCTCAGGTACCTTCACTTCTTTATTTATCAAAATGATAGTAGCAGCGGAATGAATAGATTTATCATAATACTTTTCTACATCCACAAAAGTGAGATCGCCGGCTTCGACTTTATGAATTTCGTTGATCCCGTATATCAGTTGATGTTCATTGCCAATCAATTTCATATTGAATCGCTTGGCTAGATCTCGTACTGGAATTGGATTGTGGAGTTTCATAAAAAAAGATTTACCGATGAAGGTCGATCACCGACCACCGCTGAATAACTAATCGCAATTGATACTCAAAATAACAAATCATTCGTAATTTGTAATCTGTAATTGTTTAATGTGCTTCCAACCAATTATTTCCTGAATCGATGCCCACTTCAATTGGCACCTTCAAATTAGGAAGTGCATGTTTCATTTCATAACTGATAATTTCTTTTGCCTTTACCAATTCTGATTTTGGAACATCAAAGACCAACTCATCATGAACAGTCAAAATCATTTTGGTACCTAATTTTTCCTTCAAGAGTCTTCTGTGAATATTGATCATTGCAATTTTAATCATATCCGCAGCGGTTCCCTGAATCGGAGTATTAATTGCCACACGCTCCGCATTGGTTCGAGCCAATGCATTTTTCGAGTTGATATCTCGAAGTACCCGCTTTCTGCCAAGCATCGTGGTAACATATCCATTGGTCCTGGCATTTTCTACAACATTGGCCATATAGGATTTTAGACCCTTATAGGTATTGAAGTATTGATCAATTAATTCCTTTGCTTCATTTCTGGAAATATTCAATTGCCTTGAAATGTTTGTTGAGCCAGCACCATACAATATAGAAAAGTTAACAGTCTTTGCATTCCTTCGCTGATCCGAAGTTACCTGGTCATAAGCGACATTGTAAACTTTTGCTGCAGTGGCCCTGTGAATATCCTGACCTTTGATAAACGCATCAAGCATCATTTCTTCCTGTGCGATTTCTGCAATAAGCCTGAGTTCTATCTGCGAATAATCTGCTGAAATGAGTATATGTTCATGGTCTCTTGGGATAAACGCCTTTCTGATTTCCCTCCCGGCTTCATCTTTGATCGGTATGTTTTGAAGATTCGGATTTTCTGAAGCCAGTCTTCCGGTAGCAGCGCGGGCTTGATTGAATGAACTGTGCACCCTGCCGGTTTTGGGATTAATCATCAAAGGAAGTGCATCAACGTAAGTAGATTTTAATTTGGACAGTCCCCGGAATTCCAAAATGTCTCTCACTATTTCAAACTCTTCCGCCAGCTCACTCAGTTTGTCTTCATCCGTAGAAAATTGATTCGTACTGGTTTTCTTCCACTTGTAAGGAATTTTTAATTTTTCAAAAAGTACATCTCCAACTTGTTTTGGACTTGCAATATTAAATCGCACCCCGGCCTTTTTATAGATCAAATTTTCTGCTTCTGCTATAAGTTTCTCAAGTGTTTTGCTATACTCATTTAAAAAATCTCCGTCAATTCTAACTCCATCATATTCCATATCGCAGAGTACTGAGACCAAAGGCAACTCAATTTCTCTGAATAATTTTTCAAGGTTTTCTTTCCTTAGATCTTTTTCAAGAATACTTTTTATTTGCAATGTCACATCGGCATCTTCTGCAGCATACTCTTTAATTTTTTCCAATGGCACATCGCGCATACTTCCTTGGGAAACTCCTTTCTTTCCGATCAGTTCTTCAATAGCAACCATCTTATAATTCAAATATGCTTCTGCAAGATAATCGAGTTTGTGTCTTAAATCCGGCTCCAATAAATAATGAGCAATCATCGTATCAAAATCAGGTTCCGGAATTTGCACTCCATACCATTTCATCATCAACATGTCGTATTTAATATTCTGACCGATGAATTTTTTTGTAGAATCTTCAAGTATCGGTTTGAATTGATTCACAATTTCCCTGGCCTGAATTTGATCTGCAGGTATCGGTATATAATACGCTTCTTTTTCCTTTATGCAAAACGACATGCCTACAAGTTGCGCCTGATTCGCATCAATACCGGTGGTTTCAGTATCAAATGAAATCACAGTTGCATTTTGCAATTTTGTTTTTAATGCATCAATCTCTGACTTTGTTTGAACGAGTTCATAATGATGTGGAGTAGAATAAATGTCATGATCTGCTACTTTATATTCCTTCTCTTCTTTTTGTTCTACTTCTTTATCAGGATCTCCAAATAGTGCACCCTGAACCGGTGTAGCTGCTGCTCCCAGGATGGTTTGTGCCAGCGTCCTGAATTCCAGAATCCTGAATAATTCAGCCAACCGGTCTTTATTAAATCCTTCAATGCGATACATTTTCTCATCAAATTGAATGGGAGCGTGAATGTCAATCGTTGCCAATTTTTTACTCAACCTGGCCTGATCTGCATATTGCACAACTTTTTCTTTCAATTTTCCCTGCAACTGATTTGAATTCTGAATCAGATTTTCAATGTTGTCATACTCAGCAAGAAGTTTGACCGCTGTTTTTTCACCGACACCGGGAATGCCCGGAATGTTGTCCACTGCATCACCCATGAGACCTAACAAATCAATCACTTGATCCACCCTTTTCAGTCCCCAGCTTTCTGTTATTTCTTTTGGTCCAAGGATGTCAACACCATTTCCCTGTCTTGATGGCTTATACATTTTGATGTGTTCTTCAACCAACTGACCATAATCTTTATCAGGAGTTACCATAAAAACTGTAAATCCTTCTTTTGCAGCTTGTTTCGCAATGGTACCGATGACATCATCTGCTTCATAGGCTTCCATAGTAATAATCGGTATATTGAAAGCTTTTATCAATTCTTCGATATAGGGTAAAGCAATAGTAATGTCTTCCGGTTGTGCTTCACGCTGCGCCTTGTATTCAGGAAATTCCTTATGACGGAATGTCGGACCTGACAAATCAAATGCAACAGCAAGATGACTGGGCTTTTCATTACTGATAATATCCCAAAGCGTTCTTATAAATCCGGAAATCGCCGATGTATTCAATCCTTTTGAATTAATCAGCGGCCGGGCAATAAAAGCGTAATGCGCCCTATACACTAAAGCGTGACCATCGAGCAGAAAAAGTTTATTCATAATTAAAATAGGGTGTGAAGATAATCACGGATTGCACGGAAATGCGCTGATTGCTATGGAAATATTTAAATAACTAAATTTAACAATTACCTTAAATTATTGAAAAATTATAACTGAATTCAATTTCGAATATTATTTTTGAGCAGCTAATTATTATGAATTAAATAATTGGCAGTCAGTAACACTAATTTTTTATTCTAACACCTACAGATCATGCCCTATTTAAAGGTTTATGTCCATTTTGTTTGGACAACCAAAAATCGCGAACCCATCCTTGCCACTCCTGAACTAAGAAGTCTTGTTTGGAATCATATTCTTGAAAATTCTTTTAATAAAAAGTATTTCATTGAAGAAGTTAATGGACATTCCAATCATTGCCATTGTTTGGTTTCATTAAATTCTACTATGTCCATTTCTCAAGTCGTCCAGTTAATCAAAGGAGAATCCTCCCATTGGATAAACATGCAAAAATTATGCGACTCAAAATTTGAATGGCAGAATGATTACTGGGGAACCTCCATAGGCATTACTGAACTTTCCAGAGTTTGGAGATACATTAGGAATCAAGAAGAACACCATAAAACCAAATCCTTTGATGATGAGTGTCAGGATCTAAGTATATGCTTTGATGATTGAATTAAAAATTACCCTTAAATCTTTAATTACAAATTACAATTGATTTAAATCAATTCTAACGCGATTTTGAATTCGTTCTCTTCCACAATTCCTTCACGGAATTGACTAAAGTCATACAAGCATTCCTTTCCGGTTTTTTTCTTCTTTGACGTCATAGCCTACTTGACTTTAGTCATTAATCGAAATGTGCTTTTGGAGTTATTTCCTCTCCTTTAAATTACAATTGATTTAAATCAATTGTTACTCCCTCTTGAAGTCGTTCTCTTCCACAATTCTTTCACGAAATTGACTAAAGTCATACAAGCATTCCATTTCGGTTTTTTCTCCTTTGACTTCACAGCCTTCTTGACTTTAGTCATTAATCGGGATGTACTTTTGAGTTATTTCTTCTCCTCTAAATTACAATTGATTTAAATCAATTGTAACGCGATCTTGAAGTCGTTCTCTTCCCCAAATCGTTCACGGAATTGACTAAAGTCATACAAGCTTTCCTTTCCGGTCCTTTCTCCTTTGATATCAAAGCCTACTTGACTTTAGTCATTTATCGAAATGTGATTTGGAGTTATTTCTTCTCCTTTACTATTACAATTGATTTAAATCAATTGTAATCACAAGACAATTCAATTCCATCAAAAACTTCGATTATAGGATACCAACAACTGCTCAATAAAATTTATCCTTTTTCCGGTACCGGATATTCCCCCGATTGCATTTGAATCTGATATATTATTTGTTTTGTTGTCATCATAATACAGATCCAGATGCAATCCTAAATTGAGTCCTTTTAAGATTTCAATTCCAAAGCTGTTTGTCCAGATTACATCGATGTTCTGAGGATTGTCCAAATAATCAGAGTATAATGCGAGTTCGCTTGACACATTGAGTTTTTCAAAGTAGGTATTAGCATAAGAGGCTTTGGCAAGTGCACCCAATGAAAATTTACTAGTCTCATATTCCGTTGTACTTCCTTCCTTCAATTTTGTTCCATGAAAACCAAGATTAGCAATGTTCTGATCAGAGATGATTAAAATTTGCCCTGCAACCGGGGAGAGAAAGAACTGGTATTTTGGTTTGGAATATTTCATTCCAGGTGCAAGAGTTATTAATGCAGGTGAAAATAATTTGGAAACCAGGCTGGTGTGATATGAATCAATATTGAGTTCTTTCAAATAAATTTTCTTGGATGCTGCATCAATGTATGAATTCAGCAATTGGGTTCTCAATCCGAGATCCAGAGAATATGCCCATGGTGAACCTTCATTTACTAAATAGGCTAGATTGGAATTAAACACGAACATATCCAATGCTTTTTCAAATGGTATTTTCTGATTTGAAGAATCACTGATAGTACCGGATCCAACACGTTGCACCGTAAGATTCAATAAAAAGTCATTCTTCCAACTGAACAATCCTTTTTGATAATTTGCTTTATAGTTAATTGCACCGCCGAGTCCCAACCTGTCCGATCCGGATCCTACGTATGGATTGATGTTGATCAGCTGACCCAGATCGAGTCCGATTCCAGCTTTGCCACTCCAACCCTCTTTATTTTCCATCTTCATCGCAGTATTCATCTCGTCCATACGCTTTTTTTCCTGTGCTGCATTTTGCTCACTGATTTGAGTGAAAGCATTATCTGTAACAATAAACATCAATAAAAACAGGAGAATCTTTTTCATACAAAATTTTTAAGTTAAATAAAATAAGAAATTTTAAGAAATATAAGGAATCCAACCAATCAACTAAATTATTAAGTTATTTTTGTGCTATTCACTTCAATTTAAGATCACTATTAAATGCACAGAATTAATCAACAAGATATGAACCGGGTAGTTTTATCAAGACCATTATTTATTTTTTGTAGCATATTGTTATTGACCTTATTTGCTGAATCGCTTATCGCGCAATCCAAGGAGCCCAATACAGATTCAATATTTATTAAAAAAATGTATGATGAAGCATTAGAAAGACAGATGTCTTTTACCTGGTTGGATTATCTATCAGAAACCATTGGTCACCGGATAGCTGGTTCTCCCCAAAATATGGCTGCCATCGAATTTACAGCCCAGGTTCTGGACACCGTAGGTACCGATACGGTCATAAAGCAACCATGTACAATTAACTATTGGTATCGGGGAGCAAAGGAAGAAGTCAATATTATAAATCATCCTTTGATCGGCAATCAAAGTTTACATTGCCTCGCTTTAGGCGGATCTGGTGCAACACCGAAATATGGCATTTCGGGATCAGTGGTAGAAGTAAAATCGATTGACGAAGTAAAGAAATTAGGTTCAGCTCTAAAAGAAAAAATTGTGTTTTATAACAGGCCATTTGATCAGAAACAGTTTAGAACTTTTCATTCCTATGGGGGTGCTGTAGACCAAAGAGTATTCGGCCCAAATGCCGCAGCCAAGTTTGGGGCAAAAGCGGTAGTCATACGGTCCATGACAGGAAGGTCTGACTACATACCTCATACAGGAGTTACCATTTTTGATTCGACGGTAAATGCTATTCCAGCACTTGCCATTTCAACAAAAGATGCGGATCTATTGAGTTCTTGTGTACAATCCGGACCAACACAATTAAATATTAAAACCAGTTGTGAACAGAGAGGTCCTAAACAAAGCTATAGTGTGATAGGTGAGATAAAAGGTTCCGAAAAACCGGAAGAAATTATCGTAGTTGGAGGACATCTTGATTCTTGGGATGTGGGTGGCGGAGCACATGATGATGGTGCAGGTTGTGTTCAATCCATGGAAGTATTGTACTTGTTTAAAGTCATGAATTATAAACCGAAGCGGACCATACGTTGTGTTTTATTTCAAAATGAGGAAAATGGTTTGGCTGGTGCAAAGACTTACGCAAAAATTTCTAATGAAAATAAAGAATTTCATCTGGCTGCTATAGAATCTGATGCCGGTGGATTTACTCCAATCGGATTTAGCTATGATGCCGATTCATCGGTATTTGCCAAACTCACAAAAAATGTCCCTAAATGGGCTGAATTGCTTGCCCCATACAACCTCCGGTTTGACCAAGGTGGATCTGGAGCCGATGTTGGTCAACTGAGAAGTCAAAAGGGTTTATTATTGGGACTCAGCCCTGACTCACAGCGGTATTTTGATGTTCACCATACAGAAATTGATCGCATCAATACGGTCCATCCAAGAGAATTGGTGCTCGGATCAGCTGCAATGGCCAGTCTGGTTTATCTAATAGATAAATATGGACTCGCGGACTAACGCATACTAAAGTATGTTTCAGGAAAAATAATGTTTTAATTGAATAATGAACGACGATTGACGATTTTAGAATTATGAATTAAACACTTCTAAAATCATTATTCGTTAATCAATGTTTAGAATTCACATGCTGCATAGATGTACATTACCCTAGGTGATAAACACTTCAAACCGCTGATTTCAAAAATTCAGATTCTCGACAGGATCAGGGATATGGCCATCGAGATCAATCAAAAGTTTGAATCCCGGGAAATTGAAATATTGGTCGTCCTGGAAGGTGCAAGAACTTTATCAAATATCATTTTACCCCTTTTCTCATTCCCCTATAAATGCCACTTTATTACTGTTAAAACCTATGAAGGTATGCAATCAAATTCGACCTTTGACATTGATGTATCCTGGTTTAAGAAGTTGAAATCCAAAGAGGTTCTAATCCTGGAGGATATTATTGATAGCGGGTTTACAGCCCATAAGTTAATTGAAGCATTAAAGAAAAAAGATTTAAAAACCATCCATTTAGCCACATTATTACTCAAGCCACAACAATTGAAATATCCCATCAATCCCGATTTTACGGGGTTTGAAATAGAACCTGAGTTTGTTGTTGGATTTGGTATGGATTATAATGAGCTCGGTCGGGATCTATCCGATATCTATTGCTTCATGAATCCATAAAATTTTTGGGTGCATAATCCATAAATCTACTTATTTTTGCCCTCCGTTTGGAATTGACCCATGGTGTAACGGTAGCACAAGTGATTTTGGTTCATTCAGTTAAGGTTCGAATCCTTATGGGTCAACAATCCAGCATGTGAGTGAGTCCCCGTAAAAAATCGGGAGCGTGTGGCATGTTGGAAAGATTTAAAAAGTCATGAGAGGAATTTCATGGCTTTTTTTATTTCATCCCTATCTGATAACCTTCATCTTCAATTCCCTTTCCTATTGCGATTTAAAATTAAACAGATTTAAGTAGATCACCTCATTTTTCTATATAAAAAGACTAATGTGTCATTTATTCTAAACAAAGTAAAATAAAATACTTCTATTAATCTTCACATCACAGTCGAACATTTCTTGTCACCTGTTTATCATATTTTGTTTATTAAATTGCTTCGTTTGTTGTATATTAGTTGACTCATTAAATAGTAAAATGAATTTCGGTTATAGAAAGTCTAAATTAATACAAAATGAAAGTAAAATACAATTAAGCAATTTTATTGCGAATGATTGAAACCCAAACATTAGAGATACCGCAATCGGTTGTTTTAATCTATTTAAAATGAAAACCGGAAATACATACATCAGGGAGAATTGGTTTCAATTGGCATTCACTGTAGTTTTTACATTACTCCCCATCGGGTTGTGCCTGTTTTTTCTTTTAAACTATTCATCTGGCGTTTTGCCATTTGATGATTGGTTTAAAAAATTCGGCATCCGGAATAATCAATACCACATCAATAATATTCTTTTACTCTTTATCATTGTTTCATATTTTTCACTTTCTGCAAACTTGTTTATTTACTTAATCGAAACAGAATCTAAAGCATACAATTACCGGGGCAGCAACACCTTGTTTAAAAAATTAAATATTTTGTCTTTGATAATAGACCTTGCGGTTTTGATTGGGATTCCTGTTTTTATTCTAAGAACCACCAATTATGATGAAATCATTCATTACAACCGCTATGTTTCCATAATCATATTTATCGCTTTTACAATCACTGATGGATTGATGTGGTATCAGGAATGTCTTGCCCGGAAAACATTGAGAGATCCAATCAAAATTAAACTGTGCCGAAACAACATTGCATTCTCAAGAAAGAGTATTGCCCTCATTAATTTTCCGGCTCTGATGATCCTTGGCTTTTCCCTGGTTTTTCATAACAGTATTGACAACAATGCATTCTTTAAAAATTATTTTGATGGCCACGATACTTCCAAGATTGAAAACTTCAAATTATTTATTGACGGTTTC
>JBGAWX010000038.1:13749-17814 GCA_044227375.1 Saprospiraceae bacterium | reverse complement strand
TTTTACAATTGCACAGGAAGTCAACCTGAAAGGATTGGTTAAAGATGCAAAAAATAATGCCGCTCTGGAAGGAGTCCTCATTCAGTTAAAAGGTTCTGATATTTCTACGATAAGTAATGTACTTGGAGAATTTACGCTATTAATTCCTGAGAAAAAAACCACAGAACTCGTCGCGAGTTTTATCGGATATAAAACACAGGAAATCCGGGTGGATTCATTGGATTTCATTCTGATCAATATGCAGGAAAAAACCACAGAGCTCGACGAAGTACTCATTGTCAGTGGGTATACCGTTCAAAAGAAAAGTGAATTTTCAGGTGCCGTTTCCAACATCTCCGCAAAGCAATTTCAAAGCAGACCTGCCATAAGTTTTGACCAACTTCTAGGAGGTCAGGCTCCGGGTATTGACATCATCCAACCAACTAATGTGCTCAACAACACTCCGGTGATGCGCATCCGCGGCATCAATACCATTACTTCCGGTCTATTTCCTCTGGTGATTCTCGATGGCGTGAGTTTGTTTACAGGAAATATTGGTGGTATGATCGGCAACAATCCATTATCCGATATCAATCCAAATGACATCCAGTCCATAGATGTTTTGAAGGATGCTTCCTCAGCAGCGATTTACGGATCAAGGGCAGCAAACGGAGTCATGGTGATCACGACAAAAAAAGGAAAAAAAGGAAGGGCTAAAGTAAACTATGACAGTTGGGTGAGTAGAAGTACACCTTACAATCTACCCGAATTGTTAAGCGCCGAAGATTATGTAATGATAAAAAATGAAGCGATGGTCAACTCGGGTCGCGAACCGGGTTATGCACTCATGAAGAATCCTGATGGAACTGTTGTCAATACAAATTGGTATGATGTGGCTTACAGACCGGGTTACTCTCACAATCACAACATCAGTGTATCAGGTGCAAACAATTCCACAAACTATTTCTTTTCATTCGGCTACAATCAGCAAAACAGTTTTATTAAATACAACAGCTATGAGAGATATTCTACCCGTCTCAATATAGACAATCAGATAAATGATCATCTTAAGATCGGCGGCAATGTATCATACAGTAATGGATTAAATACGGGTCCCAATACGGGTGCCATTCCCAGCAATTCCCTCTCTTCGTCTTCCTACAATTCAGAATACATCACCAACGAACCCTTGGGCCGGATGACCTATGTGTTGCCTCCCAATGTTCCTGTTTACAATCCCGATGGAACGTACAACATTCAAAATGGAACTTCGGTAGGCTACGGAAAAAACAATCCTTCCACGATTGGCACCATCAATGCTTACAATCTTGCACTGGTTCAAAAACTTGATGTGAATACTTCAGAAAATAATACACTCATTGGAAATGTTTTCGGGGAATGGAAAATTTCGAAATCGCTTCTATTCCGCAGCAGCTATGCAATCAACAACCTTCAGGTTCAAAATACTTCTTTTCTCAATCCATTACATGGAGGTGGTGCTTCTGCAAACGGTGTTGCAACAAATGTTTTTTCCAGTTATCACCGCATGGATTGGGTGAATACTTTAAGCTACAACATGCACTTCGGTGAAGCCCACAACATGAGTGTACTGGCCGGTTATGAGCGGATTAAAACAACCATTGATTCCTGGGGTGCGCAACGATCCAACATTACCGATCCCTACTATACAAACTATCAGGGAGGATTTGTCAATATCTCACCAATCGGTAATGTTTTTTCCGAAAATGCATTGTTGTCCTATTTCTCCAACTTGAATTACGATTTTAACAAACTCTATTTGCTGAGTTTTAATTTTCGCAGAGACGGTTTGTCTGCATTGGCAGAAGGAAATAAATTCGGAAATTTTGTCGGGGGATCTATAGGCTGGAATTTTTATAAAGAAAATTTTTATACCCACTCTTCAATAAAAAATCTGATCAATAATGTTAAATTCCGTGCAAGCTATGGTGTGGTGGGAAACAGCGAAATCGGAGATTATCCTGCAATCGGCTCCTATGTTTCATCCACATATGGAGGATCTCCAACACTAAGCTATGCACAGGCTGCCAATCCGGATCTTAAATGGGAAACCAGTACAAAACTGGATATCGGTGTTGATTTTACTATTCTAAAAGATCGCATCAGTGTAGAATTTGATTACTACAATAATTTAATCAATGGCTTGATTCTAAAAGCTCCTCAGGCTCTTTCTGCAGGCATTCCGGGCAATTACATCAATGCCAATGTCGGAAGCATGTACAATAGAGGAATCGAATTGGCAATTAATGGAAACATCATAAATTCACCGGATTTTAAATGGAACCTGAATTTGAATTTCTCAACACTGACCAACAAAGTCACGTCGTTGGTAAGTGATGTTTATGTGCCCAGTATTTTTGGTGTCCAAAACATGACCCGTGTGGGATATTCTATCGGTTCAATATTCGCGGTACCTACAGTTGGTGTAAATCCTGACAATGGCTTGATGGTATTTATCAACAGTGAAGGCAAATCAGTACAATACAATCACATCGGTTCGCCGCGATGGACTTATTTGGATGGAAGCCCTGCTCCGGCAATTGATAATTATAAAGATGGAGTGATCCAAGGTCCTTCATTGCCAAAATATTTTGGAGGAATCAACAATAGCTTTTCCTTTAAAAATTTTGATCTTAATATTCAATTGACTTTTGTAGGTGGAAACAAATTGTACAATGGAACGAGAGCAACCAACTCTGATCAACGGTATTTTAACAATGGTACTTTTATCAAGGAGCGATGGACCACGCCGGGACAGCAAACAGAGATTCAAAAATTATATTATGGGGATAATGTGTCTGCTGGTTTTTCTTTTTCCGCAACTTCCAAAGTTGAAAATGGCGACTATCTGAAATTAAAAAATGTATCATTAGGCTATAACATTCCTCTTGAAGGCAAATTTTTAAAAGGCAAGATTGCTTCAGCCAGAGTTTATGTTCAGGCAGTGAATGTTTTTACAATTACAAAATACCGTGGATCCGATCCTGAAGTTTCCATCAACGGAAATTCTATACATTCAGGAAAGGATCAAAACATTCCACCAAATGCCCAGGTCTTTGCTTTTGGAATAAATCTCGGATTCTAAAATTCAATTCACCATTCAAATTCAAATCACATGAAATCTAATTATAACATTTCAATCATTCTCGTTGCAGCTTGCCTTATCCAACTTACTTGCTTTACATCATGCGAAGGAGATTTATTGGAAACCACACCAAAGACCAGCATTGACGAAGCAGAAGCATTCAGTACACCCAATAAAATATTGGCGCAAGTCAACAACCTGTACAGCAAAATGCAGAATCCCAATTTGTATGGTGGCCGGTTTATCATCTTTAATGAACAACGTGCAGATGAATTTGGACAGAATGATGGAAATGCTGCCACAGGCTCTGCGGTGTGGAATCAGAATGTCGCCTCCACGAGTGAATACATCAACAATGTATGGGCAGCAGCATATGCAGCAATCAATGCTTCCAATATCCTGATCAGCAAATTGAATAACACCACGGTAATCAGTGACAGCATAGCTCGCTTATACATCGGTGAGGCGAAATGTATCCGCGCTTTAAGTTATCTGTCTCTTGTGCAAACTTATGCAAAGCCGTATAATCTGGATAAAAACGCTTTGGGTGTACCTCTTCGCTTGATTCCGGTTACGGGCTCCGGCCACAACGATCTTGCCCGAAGTACAGTGGATGAAGTTTACAACAAAATCATTTTAGATTTGGATGAAGCAGAAGCGGCTTTACCCGATTTTTATCCCACATCCTATTTAAATACATCGCGGGTACACAAGGCTTCTGCCATTGCATTAAAGACCAGAGTATATCTTAACCAATCCAATTATCTAAAAGTAAAAGAAGAGGCTTCAAAATTGGTTCCTGCTTCCAGCCCTTACCAATACAACAAAGGATCTCTGGTTCATGCATTAGAACCGAATCTTGCAAATGTATTCAGTGGAAGTTATACAGGAACCGAAGCGATTTTTTCCATTCCTTTTGCCAACTCCAATACAGAAACTCCCACTTCGCAATATTAGCTGGC
>JBGAWX010000038.1:0-13739 GCA_044227375.1 Saprospiraceae bacterium | reverse complement strand
CGATTATCTTTCTTGCCGTGGCAGGAATTGTAAGTAATAAAGCATTCAGTACTGTTGAAGATGCTCGCGCTGCATTAGTTTCCACAAATTCTGCCAATCAAAAAGTGTTGAAAAAGTTTTCCATAACAACAGCTCCATTTCGAGATTACGTTCCCGTAATCCGATATGCTGAGGTCATGCTAAATTATGCTGAAGCTGCAGCACAACTCAACGATTTGGTAACAGCTTCTAATTTATTAAAGGCAGTTAGAAATCGTGCGCATCCCGCATATACATTTCCAGATGATGAAATCAACACACAGGAAAAATTATTAAATACAATTTTTACTGAAAGGCGTATCGAATTTTTAGGTGAAGGACTCAGGCTGCAGGATTTGCAAAGGAAAGTACAAACCTTGCCTTCTAAAAAAGGCAGCATTGGAACAGCACCAGAAGTTCCTCCAACTGCGAATAATTATATTTGGCCTATTCCAAGTGGAGAGTTATCAACAAACAAATTGTGCTTACCAAATTAAAACTGAAGGATTCAAATTTCCGGAACAGAAAAACGAAATGAATAAAAATACAAAAGCCACCTGATGAAGTGGCTTTTATAAATTCTTATTCGACTTGAGGATTCATCAACACACCCACATTCACACTCAGCCTCATCCCGGATTCGTGGTACCTCCAGGAATCGAACCAGGGACACACGGATTTTCAGTCCGTTGCTCTACCATCTGAGCTAAGGTACCATCCAAAAATCAATGAAATAATATTTGATTGATTTTGTTGGAATTGGGCTGCAAATATAAGCCAATTCAGAATTTTATAAAGAAAACACCGATATAGTTTTCCGGCTTTATATCTTGTGCTTAATGGCGGACTTTCCCGGATCGCATGGCCGGTTAAATAAGTGGATGCCAGAGATTTATAAAATTGATATTCCGATATGCCTTCCCGTGTTGTTCAAACGATCTGCACTACCTTATTTCTCATCATACTCTATTATGTAGACAAAACCACAGTGGACAGCCTTTGGATATTGATTCCGGCTGGCATCCTTGTGGCAGCAAGTTTTACGCTTGGAGCACTGGTCAATACCTATTGGTACAGCAAGCATCCACCACACTTAAATGACTATGAAAAAAACTGGGTCAAACGCTTTGTTCCGTTTTATGATTCAATGCCTGCAGCCAAAAAAGAAGCTTTTTGCAATCAACTTGCACTCGAAATTCGTGAACGGGAATTCATTTCTATGTCGGAAAAAGACATCCCTGAGGAACTCAAGATTATGGCTTTAGCACCTGCAGTAGCATTGCGCTTGGTGTATACTGATAAAAAAGCGGCACACTACAGCAGAATTATATTTTATCATCATGCTTTTGCAAGCCCGGATCAACAATATTTACATTTAAGTGAAACGCAACACGAAGATGGGGCGCTGATTTTCGCAACCGATGCTTTGGAAGCTGCTTATCTCAAACCCGGTCAGTTTTTTAATACGGCTTTGTATGAATGGTCTTGCATCTTTGTCATGTTATATCATATCGACGAAAAGATTTCAATTGATTCGGCGCTGGCCTGGGAAGTAATCAATAAACTTATATCCACCGACACCCAAACATTGCTGAACTATTTAAGACAACCCTTCGCAAATCATTATGCTTTACTTTGTTATTGTTATGTAATGTATCCGGAGAAATTGCAATCTTCATTACCGGCTTTTTTTATACAAATCAAAAATCTAATTGAATAAGTTTAAGCATATATTATCTATGTGCTCTATGTGCCTATGTGGTAGTGAAAATAAAAACGAACCACATAGAATGATTGAACACAAAGGAAAGAATTTCCAAAAAATTAGTTACCCATTAAACCTGCAAATAAATATATCGTCTTATATTTCGTAAACTTTTAAAAATTCAAATTATGAAAAACCTGATTCAGTCTTTTATTGTGACATTAACTATCGTGAGCACGTTCCTGATTGGCAATGCAGCATGCGGCAGCAGCAAATCCGCACCAATGCAGAGTCAGTGGGAACAATTGGGTACCAGAACGGTCAACTTCGGATTAGATCGCGATGAAATTTCTGTAACTGCACGTGAAGGATTTTTTACTGCATTAAAATTAAAAGTCGATCGCTCTGCACTCAATATGCATAAAATGGTGATCCATTTTGGTGATGGCACCACTCAGGATGTTGAAATGCGAAATACCTTTAGAGCCGGTGAAGAAAGCCGTGTGATAGATCTTGCCGGTAACAGAAGAGTAATTACAAAAGTTGTCTTCTGGTACGATACAAAGAATATCAGAAAAGCCCGGGCAGTTGTTGAACTGTGGGGTCGTCACTAGATCGTGGATAATGCGCCTGCCTGACGGACAGGCAGGGATGTTCACTGATAAAACCGGATACTTTAATAGTTATATTTTCCACCATCAATTATAAGGTTCGTCACTTTGACGAACCTTTTATTATTAACTTAGATGGTTTAAATTCAGATTTTTTCAACGCCTTAGATATTATTGGTAGGAAATTTAAATCGAATACTCAATTAATCTGCCAAATTCTCATCAGCACCAAGCTTTACTCAATCACTATTATACTGGAATATAATTGAGTAGCTTAGCGATCACATTTTTTACCTAGTAGCATGAGAATTTTTCAATATGCTTTATTTTTTTTATGCACTGGACATTCGCATGCACAGATTTCTGGCAATTTCCGTTTCATTAATTTTGGAATTCAGGATGGATTACCTGAAAAATATATTTATAGTGTTACAGAAGATTTGAAAGGCTACCTCTGGTTTGGTACATTTACCGGACTATACCGGTATGACGGAGTTTCCTTCAAGTATTTTAAAAGCACTGCTAACAGACCTGGTGGAACCATCGGGAATATTCTGCAATCTGTCTATTGTGATCGATCAGGAATTCTTTGGCTTGGAAGCCTAAACGATCTACAATGGTATAATCCGGAGAAAAATGTCTTCTGGACACCAAAATACAGAAAGGAAAAGCTAAATCATGTTTCAAATTCATACATTTTTAATTTTTTTGAAGACAGCAAACACAATATATGGATTTGCACTGCAAATAATTTTCTATTCCGTTTTAATGCTGTTGATTCTAGCTTTATTCATTATGGTGATTTGTTCCCGGAAAAAGCTTCGAAAGGCGTTTTCAAAATAATTGAATCAAAGGATGGCCATTATTTCAGTATTCACAATGAAGGAATCTATGAATTTAATATTGATGCTTGTCTTATCAATACTTACAATTATCCCGGAAACCAGTTTACAAATGCAATGTATGACAGTTTAGAAAATAAGATCCAGCTTACAACATATCATAAAGGTATTGTGGAATTTAATCTACAAACTAAGAAATATAATAGCTCTCCATTCAATGATAAAAATTTACTTAGCAATCATTTGCTAAGTATAGCAAAAGACGAAAAAAATAATTTTTGGGTAGGTTCCTATCCAATGTTTAAAATCACTACGGCTATTTTTCAAACTGAGCTTATAGCAACTGATTACACTTCAGACTATAACTTAAAAAGTTACAAAGTTGGAAATATTTTTATTGATAAATCAAAAAACATCTGGTTATGTACGTATAACGGATTGTCCATGCTGCCTTGGCAAAATCAACAAATACAAACTTTCAAATTAACAGAACAAAAGACGCAACAGCCTATAGAACCTTTAGGAATTATTTCTTTACCAGAAACTAACGAAGTACTTATTCCAAATTCTAGCACATCTGGGCTAGCAGTTTTTAATTTGGGAAATAAAAAACTAAAAATTATATCAAATCCTTTTTACTCAAACAAATTAAATAGTCCTATAGTCAGGTTAGTACAGACTAAGGATAAAATTATCTACGCATCCGATGATAGAAACTTTTTTAGATATTTAGATAAAGAGCAGAGATTGATTCCACTTGTGCTTCATGATCAGTTTGGAAAACCCATTCAAAATATAGGTAAGTTTGTTTATGATCAGACAGATTATATTTACATACATTCTTATGAATCCGGTTGCTATATTTGGAATACTAAGAATGGTGTACTGAAACATATCAATAGGTGGGATATAGATCCTCAGTTTGCGGACAAAAGTGATAACACACTCATTCCTTGTCTTGTTGATTCAAAAGGATATATCTGGTTTACCTCAAACCCCGGATTGTACTGCTACGACCCATCTAAGAATTCTTGGACACATTTTAATAATCAAAATATTCCAGCTATCCAAACCGCATATTACATGGAAGAAGATTATAGAGGACACCTTTGGATCACCACCATAAACAACGGACT
Organism: Saprospiraceae bacterium; assembly: GCA_044227375.1. Lineage (GTDB taxonomy): Bacteria > Bacteroidota > Bacteroidia > Chitinophagales > Saprospiraceae > Vicinibacter. The sequence goes on along the minus strand of JBGAWX010000038.1, from coordinate 9,427 downwards.
GTTTGAATTATACTTTGATGATAACAAACCAATCATATCAAACTATAATAAAGAATCCAATATAGGACTCCCAACAGACTATTTGCTTAAAATCCAAAAGGATCTTCATGATCATACGCTTTGGATTGCTAGTCCCTCTGGTTTGTTTCGCTTCGATCCAAAACAAAAAAGATTGCTTTCCATTATTGAAAAACAACAAGGATTATCTGCCAACGATATGAGATATGGGTTCACAATCACAAAAGATAATTTGTTGATTGCGCTTCACTTTGGTGCATTGGACATTGTAAATTTGAACCAGTATAAATTTAATTCTTATAGCCCTCCTGTAGTTTTTAACTCCATCAAGGTGCAAGACCGCGAAATGATAAACAAATTACAGAATCCAAAGCTTTCTCTTTCTTTAAATCACACTGAAAACTTCTTGGCATTTGAATTTGCTTCGTTAAATTTTAATAACAGTAACCAGACCCGTTATTTCTATAAATTAGAAAATATTGATAAGGATTGGGTTTCCAATGACAAAAGAAACTATATTTCTTTTTCAGGATTGCAACCAGGAAATTACTTATTTAAAGTGAAAGCTATTAATAATGATGGAGTATGGTCTTATGCGGAATCTGTTTTCAAATTTAAAATTAATCCTGCAATTTGGAATACCTGGTGGTTCAGATTAATATTATTGCTTTTCCTTTCAGGAGGAATATTTAGCTTCTACCGCTACAGAATTGAATCCATAAAACATGAAGAAAAACTTAAGCAGGATTTTAATCAACAAATTACCGATATGGAAATGAGGGCTTTGAGGGCCCAAATGAATCCTCATTTCATTTTTAATTCTTTGAACAGTATCCAAAAGTATATTCTGAAAAATGATCATTTTGCTGCTTCACAATATTTAACAAAATTCTCTAGATTGATCCGATTGATACTGGATCATTCAAATCAAAATTACATTCCAATAAGTAGTGAGATAGAATTATTAAATTTGTATATCGAAATGGAAAGCTTGCGTTTTGATAACGCATTTCAATATTCTATTAAAGTGGACCCGTTATTGTCTGTAGAAACACTGGAAATTCCATCTATGTTAATTCAACCCTATGTGGAAAATGCGATCTGGCATGGATTGCTACATAAAGAAACTCAGGGTAATCTAACCATAGAATTTAAAAATGTTCAGAATGATTTAATACAAGTAATTATAGAAGATGACGGCATCGGTCGGGAAAAAGCAAAAGAGCTGAAAAGCAAACAAATACTTAAGAAGAAATCTTATGGCATGCAAATCACAGAAGATAGGATTTTGTTGATTAATAAAATTAATCTGATTCATGCCAGTTGTGAAATTCAGGACCTTAAAGAAAACGAACAGTCAATTGGAACCAGAGTAATATTAAATATTCCATTTAAAATTGTTGCTCAATAAAAACGAATATGATAAGAGCTATCCTTATTGATGATGAAAAAAATGCTCTCGAAGTTCTTGAAATGCAATTGAAAGAATATTGCAAGGATGTTCAGATTATTGCACTCGCAAATGGAGGTGAAAAGGGAATAGAATCAATAAATAAATATCTGCCAGAGTTGGTATTTTTAGATATTGAAATGCCCCATAAGAATGGATTTGATGTTTTGCAAGAAACAAAAGATTTAAATTACCAGGTTATATTTACTACAGCCTATGATCAATTTGCGATTAAAGCATTTAAATACTCCGCATTGGATTATCTGCTAAAACCAATTGATATCCTTGAATTACAAGCTGCTGTTTCTAAAGTCAGGGCAAATAAACAAGAAAATAATTTAAATGAAAAAGTAGATTTGTTTTTCCAAAAATACAAGTCTGCATCTAAAGATTTAATTGCATTACCTGTTGGTGAAGCTATGCAGGTGTTGCATTATGATGAAATTATTCGATGCGAAAGTGAAAGCAATTATACACACATTCATTTAAGAGGAGGTAAAAAGATAATGGTAGCAAAGACTTTAAAAGAGATTCAGGAAACCCTGAACGGCTTGGTTTTTTTCCGCGTGCATCAATCTCACTTGATCAATATGCACCACATCAAAGAGTTTTACAAAGGAGAAGGAGCTTATTTAATAATGGATGACGGGAGCAATATTGCAGTAAGTAGAAGCAAAAAAGATGAATTTATGGAGCAATTCCGAAAGATATGAGTTTTTAATTTAAGATTTAATTAGGATATTTTATTTCTGAAAAAGTATTGCCAAGTTCATTTGAAAACTATAGCTGCTGTAATTCTCTTCAAAAAAATGCGTCTTTGCTAGTTGTCACAAGCAAATAATCAGTACTAAATCTAGGTACTAATAAAATCCGTCAAATTCTCAAATCCATTTGAAACAGTTCTGTCCAAGTTTCAATTTTGCTTTATTAATTCATTTTAAAACAAATTATCTATGAAGTCAATTCTATTTCATATTTACCTCTCTTTTTTATGCTTCCTGTTTTTCTCATGCCAATCTGGAACCAGTAAAGATAATAAATCAGAAATGTTAAGCATTACCACGAATAAATTAAATGAATCCAGTCAAACACAAAAAATTTCAGAGGCATCATTCACATGCTTATTAAATGATGATGTCTGGAAGGGTTCTGGTTTTTATGGTTCACACTTATATTATACAAAAGGAATGAGGCAAATGTATGACAACAAACCATTTCTGACCATATCATTTAAAGCAAATAATTTGCCCGATAACAGACAACTAACCATCAGCATTGTAAACTTCAATCCGAATCGGAAAACATACCTGTCAAAGGATATTGACGTAGGTTTATCGGGTTCTGCTACCGGAGACTCCAACAGAGTTGAAGTGCAGAATAATTTCAAAAACAAATCCCTTTCAAATATTACTGTAAATATTACTGAATGGACTCAAATAAATTCGGATGGAGGGTTGATTTCTGGAACAATAGAAGGCACATTGCCTGGATTGAAAATGAAGTTTGGCGAATGTTGTCAGGATGTAATTATTAAACAGGGTGTATTTAATAATGTAAAGGTCCAGGTGTATAATGAAAAATACTAAATTAGATTGCTACTCTAAACTACCAAATAATAATCCAATCTACCACTTGCTAAATAGGCCTTTTAAGGTATTGTTTCAGCAATGATTTTTGTTATGTAATTCAAATGTCATAATTTATTAAAAATAAATGAAATGAAAAATTTAGTTATCCGCATTTCTTTTTTGATCTCCGGCTTATTTATAGGAAATAGTACCATTGCACAGTGTCCACCACCTGGAGATCTTGACTATTTCCATCAATTTGATCTTGATGAATTTAGGTTACGATATCCTTTGTGTGAAGAAATAAATGGTAATCTCCGCCTTTGGGGCCCGGATATTAGGGATCTTTCACCATTGTCAAATATCAGGAAAATTCATGGTGACCTTTTTATATATGAAACAGCCTTAACTACATTTACAGGATTGAATTCTTTAGTTGAAGTACTTCAGAACATCATAATAAGATTTAACCATTCAGTTACTAACATGTCTGGATTTAATCATTTAAATAGATCTGGAGGTCTCGAATTAAGGTCAAATTTTGGTTTAAACAGTTTAATGGGCCTGGAATCACTTCAGTTGGTTAATAATGCAATTGTGATAACCGGTTCCTCTGATTTGGTTAATTTAAATGGTTTGAATGGATTAATTTATACACATTCACTTGTCATAGCAACCAATGCAGGCCTGACTTCTCTCACAAGTCTTGAGAATTTACGACTTGTAGAAGATTACTTTATTTTAGATAATAATCCAGTATTAATCTCGGGATTCGGACTTAATAATCTGGAATATGTTGGCAGCCTGGAGATCATGAATTGTCCAGGAATAACAAATCTTTCAGGTTTGGAATCACTATTAGCAATAGAACGTACCATAAGATTTAGAAACAACACCACACTCGATGATATATCTGCCATTTCAAATACAAGAATAAATAATCCTACAGAATTAGAAATTGTCTGGAATACTAGATTGTCAAATTGCTCTATAGAGAATATCTGTACAAATTTTTCAGAATTTGATATTATTAATGTTGGTGGAAATATGGCTAATTGCAACAGCCGCGCTGAAATCCTCGACAACTGTTTTATTGGGCGAAGCCGTAAAACCCAAAATTCTCTTGATCCTTTGGTCGTTATCCCAAATCCAAATGATGGCTACTTTTATATCGATGGTTTACAATACTTATCCTCACCTGCCAATTTGAAAATTATTAGTTCAGAAGGTAAAATAATTTTAAACCAGGAATTAAAAGTAAGGGAGTCAATTGATCTAAGATATTTCCCTTCTGGTTTATATACGCTTGTTATTCAGGACGAGTTAAATACTACGATAAAACGGATTATTAAGAATTAATGATAATTGATTTAATCATTAATATCTTTTAAGCACTCTCATTTTGTAATTATTTAAAATCAAAATAAAATTGAACGTATGAAAAATTTATTACTATTCATTGGATTGTTAATAAGCGTAAGCAATCTGCAAGCTCAAATCGAATTTAAACTTACCAAACCCATTTTAAAAGAAGACTGGGTACGTATGCAGGATTTCCATAGAAATTATCTTATCAATGATGTGGAAGGAGTAGTTCATGTTGTAGATGAAAGTGGCATTATATTTAAGATAACCGGCAATCGCCCTTCTGATCCTGCAGATTTGGTAAGCTGGAGGCCACCCATTATTCCACCTCTAAGCGAGGAAACTTATCAACCTGAAACAGGTTCGGGAAGCATCAGTAGTTGGCCGGCTTCACTAAACGTGAAACCCAATCCCATTGACCCTGGATGTCCTCATTGTTCTGTAATCATCATCTATGGCAAACTCAGTAAGACAGTCCTGGCAACATTTGAAAAAATGTTGGCACCATATCAACAATAAGAAGACAAAGATCTTTTGCTGTACACTTTTGATGAATTCGTATGATTTCATCCTGATCTTTATCATAATTGTAAAGAAGAATATCATGAAATCAAATACCTTATTCATCCTTATAGTATTCCTTATTTGTATTTTAATTCCGCGTTGGTCAACTTGTCAGCAAAAATCAGTGGCAGTAAAAACAACGGAATCCATAAACAAAAAGACAAAAGAAATTCAGGAAGACACTCACGAAATTGGCAAACAAGTTAAACAGGCATCCGCAAATGTTCAAAACACAGTCGAAGAAATTCAATCCATTGCAGAAGTATTGGAACCCATATTCAAATTCAGACTAAAAAAGAAAAAATCTATTGAAACATCTTCAATTAATGATCCTTCAAAATCACAATTAAATAAGAATACCGATAACTCGAAGATGGATTTAAATAAGGATACGGAAACTAACGAGCCAGCATCCAAACAACTTGTACCCGAAGAATTTGAACCTGAAAGCATTGCCTACAATAAAGATGGTACAGCCAATCTTGGAAATCAGAATAACAAAGAATTCGGCTGCTACCTCAATATCATAGAAGGATTAATTATGGATGATGTGGATGTAATAGACAAAACGGACCAAGTGGATCTCATCTATACTGCTACTAATCATTATGGTGCAGAACCCATGTATGCATTGCTGACTCCAGCTTATGCAAAAAGAGAATTTACGGCAAACTATTATTTCAGAGGAACCACATACAAAGACCACAATATTCCTGTCAAACTCTGGGATAAGTTGAATGACAGTGAAATCGCCTTGACCAATTTAACTTCAGTCCGTTTTGAAAAATTAAAACAACCACAACAATTAATTTCATTGGTAAAACAAACGCCTGGATTTAAAGAATTATATTTTACCAGAGTAAAACTTACAGGACAAGTATTTGCCATTAAAACGGAAATGAATAACAGGCGTGTTTATGGACTGATGCATGTGGTCGATCATTTAGGTACCACCGGAGAGAATGGATATCTGAAAGTGAAAATCAAATTGGCCTACGAACCAATTTAGTTATAACAATTTTCTATAAACCTAAATTTTAATAAAATGAAAAGTACTTTATTAATTATCATGGCATTCACATCTTCCCAGGTTTCTGCCCAAACCTGTCTCAATAGAGGAATCAACTTTTCTAATTAATCTGATATAGAGACATTTCCGGTTTCTCATCCAGATTAAGGCCATATTCTTGGTGATGTAACCATTGCGAGTGGTTTGGATATTACAAACTTAAAACCACTGCAACAAATTACTAAAATCTCATGACACTTGTGAATCAATTTTAATCCTGCACTTGCTTCCCTGAATGGATTGCACAATATCCAATCAGTAGGTAGATATCTGGAGATAAATAATAGCGACCAATTACTCACTTTAGATGGAATTTCAGGATTGCAATCAATAGGAACACAACTAAGAATATCAGAAAACTATCTTATTAAAAATCTTGATGGCTTACGAAATGTCAAACATATTGGCACTTCTGTTTTCATTTTTTTGAATCGGAATTTAACCAATATAGCCGGATTAAATGGAATAGATAAAATTCCAAAAGACCTTAAGATAGAACATAATGAAATGCTATCAAATTTATAAGGATTAAAAATCCTGTCTCGTTGCGACTAATTTTTAAAAAATAAAAATGTTTTAAAGAATAATTATATTTGCTTGAATCCTCGCATTAATGGTTAAATTAGCATGAATTTCAAAACGAAATTTTTTAATAAGCTTAAAACTCAAATCAAATGAATCAAAAAAACATTTTTACAGCGATCTCCGCAATCCTTATACTGCAAGGGATTTTCTTTTATTTGATGGGAGGCACGATTGTCTCTGATGCGTTTCCCAACCTGGATGAAACGGGCAAATTTGCAGCAACCAACCTCATGCAGGTATTGTCTGCAATTTCCATTATCGTTGGATTGATTACTTATACCGTGCGCAACAATTCGGAAGTGTTGTGGGCTTATGCAATTGGCTTTAGCCTCCTGTGTATCGTCAGTCTGAAACATCTATTGATAGACCATATCAATGTCCCCATTCCCGCTTTAGCCATTCAAATAGGAATTGTGCTGCTCACTGCCTACCTGTGGATGCAAAGCGGAAAATCCCAGGCATAGGTATTTTTATCCGGGTTTCACTTTATTTCTAAGTTTATGATTAATTCCTTAGCTTTGAGCGTTCATTGATCGATTCATCAATGGCCAGTTCAAACTGGCATTCTTCGTCACAAAGTTCCCGGTACATTTCAGGCATTTTTTGCTCCATGTCTTTTATTGTCGAAAAACTAAATAAAAAACTATGGACAAAATTTTACACTCCGCTCGTCCGGTATGGATGATTGTATTCCTGTTTTCTTTGATCCTGCAAACAGGATTCAACCAGGTAAAACCTCAAAAGAAGTTCCGCAAAGCTTCGACCAATTTTTATGCGTGTACGGTGCCCCCTAAAATTACCTGCCCTGCAGATTTTTTTGCATGTCCCGGTGTATCCACGGCTCCGGGCAATACAGGTTTTGCAACAGGCGCTCCCGGTGGCCCGGGTTGCAGTGCTCCGATAATTAGTCATACCGATGTGATCATCAGCCAGGGACCTTGCACCGGAAGTATCGATATCAACAGAGTCTGGACGGCAACCGATCCACAGGATCCCGGACTTACATCATCCTGTCTTCAAAAAATTGTATTGAAAGATGATGAAGCTCCCATCATCAACAATTGTCCAAAAGATACCAATGTCATGGCCAACAGCAATTGCAACGCCACGGTGTTTTGGAATTCGCCGAATGTCTCAGACAACTGTGGAAAATTATTTTTATCAGTGAGTCATGTATCTGGAGATATTTTTCCGATTGGAATTACAACCGTTACCTATTCCGCAGAAGATCCTTGTGGAAATAAAAGCAGTTGCAGTTTTAATATCAATATAACCGGATCATGTTGCGATATGCCACCATTGATTCAGTGCCCCGCTGAATACTACGGTTGTCCGAATGATGGTATCGATCCATCAAAAACCGGATTCCCTTCTGTTGCACCCGGTTCGCCTTTGTGCAATGTTCCCGTGTACCGGTATCGCGATTCACTTATTTCGCAAGGCAATTGTGCAGGTGCAATTACTTTCATTAGAATATGGACTGCATTGGATCCTGTGGATACCACCATGCAGGCATCATGTATGCAGCTCATCAATCTGAATGATGATATCAAACCCACACTGCTTTTCTGTCCTGTTGACATCACCGTAAGTCCCGGACTGAATTGCATGACTAAAGTAAATTGGAATCATCCTACCGTGGTTGATAATTGTTCGGGGACCACACTGGTTTCAAACATTCAACCCAATACATTTTTTAAAGTTGGAACAACAACAATTAATTATATAGCTACAGATCCATGTGGCAATACTGCAACCTGTACATTTGCCATTACGGTTTCTGAATGTTGTAATGTAAATCCAAAAATCATTTGTCCATCTGCTTATGTGGGTTGTCCAGGATCATCCGTGGATTCAACCGTTACAGGGATTCCAGTTGCAGAACCCGGGACTGCAAATTGTTCACAACCCATTCTCTCCTTTCAGGATATTATTGCAAAAACGGGACCATGTCCGGGGGCGACAAGAATACTTCGTGTGTGGACTGCAAAGGATCCCATTGATGCAAACATCAAATCATCTTGCGTTCAGGTTATTGATTTAAAAGACAGCATTGCACCTGAATTTATGTCGGTACCTTTCGATGTCCATGTTCCTGTGGATAGCAATTGTACAGCAACAGCAACATGGCAGGAACCTGTTGCAAAAGATAATTGCTCTACAGTGCAATTGAGTTCTAACTATTCTTCAGGTTCAACATTTCCACTCGGCACAACAGTCATCATGTATACAGCATCAGACATTTGCGGAAATACAAAAACGATTTCATTCAAAGTTGTGGTAACCGGAACCTGTTGTAATAAACCACCGGTCATCACTTGCCCAAAAGATTATTCCGGTTGTCCGCAAGCGGATTGCAAACCGACTGTTTCCGGAACTGCAACTGCAAGTTCTTCACCTTCGTGCGGCTCCCCTGTAATTACATATAAAGATGAATTGATAAAAAATTATTCCTGCTTGTATGCAAAAAAAATAAAACGAACCTGGAAAGCAACCGATACACATGATACGAGTTTGTATTCAACCTGTATCCAGATCATAGATTTGAATGATACCATTCCACCTGTATTTACCTATTGCCCACCGGATATTACTGTAGATGCAAAAGGAGATTGTGAAAAAGAAGCCTGGTGGAATGTACCCACTGCAACAGACAATTGTGGAATCAAACAAGTTACTTCAAATTACAAACCCGGTCATATTTTTCCTGCAGGCACGACCCATGTGGTGTATACAGCAAAGGACAATTGCGGCAACATCACCAATCACAATTTTAAAGTAACAGTGATTGGCAGTGGATTAAAAATA
>JBGAWX010000382.1:0-1121 GCA_044227375.1 Saprospiraceae bacterium | reverse complement strand
GATCAAATCAATTATGCATTTACAGTTACCAATACCGGAAATGTCACATTGACAAACATTACTGTAACAGATCCAATCGTAACGGTTGTTGGAGGACCGATTACTTTAGCACCAGGAGCATCGAACAGTGTTGCATTTACAGGAGTCTATACTTTGACACAGTCGGATATTGATGCAGGATTCAAAGACAACACTGCTATAACTACGGGAAGGGATCCTCAAAATCAAATTGTAACAGATTCTGATGATGAGACCACCGTGATTCCAAAGAATGCTTCGATAGATTTAATAAAGACCGGAATGCTCAATATGAATGCAGTTGCACCCAATGGAATAGCAAATGTTGGAGATCAAATCAATTATGCATTTACGGTAACGAATACAGGCAATGTAACACTCACCAACATTACAATTACAGATCCAATAGTTACTGTTGTAGGTGGACCGATTGCATTGTCGCCAGGTGCGTCGAACAGTGTGACCTTTACGGGAGTGTACACTTTAACGCAAGCGGATATCGATGCAGGCTTTAAAGACAACACAGCAACAACAACAGGTAAGGATCCGCAAAATCAAAATGTCAGCGATTGGGATGATGAAACCACAATCATTCCCAAGAATGCTTCGATAGATTTATTAAAAACAGGGACGCTGAATATGAATGCAGTAGCGCCCAATGGAATTGCAAATGTTGGAGATCAAATCAATTATGCATTTACAGTAACCAATACAGGAAATGTTACTTTAACCAATATTATTATCAATGATCCGATAGTCACGGTCATTGGGGGGCCAATCACTTTAGCTCCGGGAGCTTCTAACAGTATTGCATTCACCGGAGTATATACATTGACGCAAACAGATATTGACCAAGGGTACAAAGACAATACTGCAGTAACAATCGGAAAAGACCCGCAAAATCAAAATGTATCAGATTGGGATGATGAAACCACCAATATACCCAAAAATCCTTCCATCGATTTGCTTAAGATCGGAACACTGGACATGAATTTTGTATCGCCCAATGGAATTGCAAATGTTGGGGATCAAATCAATTATGCATTTACAGTTACCAATACCGGAAATGTCACATTGACAAACATTACTGTAACAGATCCAAT
>JBGAWX010000381.1:0-1126 GCA_044227375.1 Saprospiraceae bacterium | reverse complement strand
TGACTGAACGATTCCCACAAAGTGGGATAAAGCACGACAGTGCTTTAAGTGAAGGAACCGCGAAAGCGGCTAGAAGATAAGAGACAATAGGCAATAAAATAATTTAATTCATACTTCAACTATTATCAATTATTCATTGACATTTTTTCAAGTACTTCCTTAAGTATGTCAAATGTTCAATAAACAATGTGCAATGCTAAATACTCAATTCAAGAAATAATCGGCGGTCGTCTTACAACACCAACTGGATCTCCTTCTTAATCGCATTCAAAGCGGTATCGATAACCCGAGATGCATTTTGATTCGACTTTGTTAAAAGGAATTGTTTTGTTCGATCACCATCTTCAAATTGTGTTGCAGCTGCATCCACTTCATGCAATACTTCATCTTTGGCAAGGACAATGATTTCCCAAAGTTTTTCGCTGACATAGATTTGTTGAACCATGTTGTGTTCGAATTCCTGTTGTATTCCAAGCATTAGAGTGCCACACAATTCTTTTGCACTTGCATCGGACAAAGGAAATCTCATCATCAAGACCGGAATGCGAATACGCTCTAAAAACAAAGCCAGTCGTTCATAAGCCTGAAGCTTTAGTGGCAAACTGATTTGATATCTTTACTTTTGCTGCAAAGACATCATTTTGAATCGCTCTTGTTCGAAGTATTGCTTCAACAACAGGTACACGGTAAGAAATACAATTGCAGAAGGAAGTACATATTTCAAAATTTCAAACAAGACATCCATAAATTTAATAATTAAGCTCAAAATTAAGCAAAAGCATGTGAACGGCGATAATTCGTCTTCGTGACCCGCTTGCAATGATGATTTTTTTATTCTAAGCATGCTTGAAGTTGGGGTTTCTTCTTCACAGCATGCTTGAAGCAGGGATGCTTCTGATTCGAAAGATGCTTGTAGCAGGGATATTTTTTCTACGCAGAAAGGTGTTTATTCTTCATAGAATGCTTGAAGCGGGAATGTTTCTTCTTCGAAAGATGCTTGTAACATTGATATTTTTTCTACGCAGTATGCTTATACCAGGGTGTTTATTCTTCACAGCTTGCTTATAGCAGGGATGCTTCTTTTTCACAACATGCTTGAAGCAGGGATGCTTCTTGTTTGAAACAA
>JBGAWX010000380.1:0-1526 GCA_044227375.1 Saprospiraceae bacterium | reverse complement strand
CAAAAATCCTTTATTTAAAAGATGCCTCATTCAATCGTTGAATTTTTTTGAAACCAAAATGAAAGACAGGTCCGGGTTGTTTTATTCTGCAATGGATGCGGATTCCGATGGTGAAGAAGGAAGCTATTATGTTTGGAAGGAAAATGAATTGAAAGATGTTTTGGGTAGTGAATACCAGGATTTCTGTAAAGTATTTTCATGGAGTAGTCTGGATCATGTCCATACGGATAAAAAAGTATTGCGAATTAAAAATACACAAAGGGATTACCTGCAACTTGACCAGGAACTTCATTCGTCAATTCATTTATTAAATAAACTTCAAAGTGTGAGAAGTGAAAGGACTTTACCTTCAATCGATCACAAGATGATTGTTTGTTGGAATGCCATGACCGTTTCTGCCTATGTATCATGGTATAAAGTCAGTCTCGAAAAAGAATTTTTAGTGAAGGCTGAAGAGTTGCTTAATAAAATTTTTGAATTATGCAGTAGGGGAGAAGTCGAACTTTGCAGGTACCGCATTGGAGACCAGCGTTCAGGATTTGGATTTTTGGAAGATTATGCATATAGCATCAAGGCATTGTTGGATATGTATTTTGTGACACTGGAAGAAAACTTTATGATTAAAGCAATGCAGGTGTTCGAATTGATGCACCAGGAATTCAGAAAAGAGAATTCCGACTTATACACCATGTCTTCTTCTAAATACAAAGACTTTAATATGAAACAAACGGATTGGATTGAAACCACATATCCTAATCCAAATGCAATTCTGAGTTGGGCCTGCAGGTACTTCTTTGAATATTCGCATGATCATCGATACCTGTCCATTTCCAAATCATTGATTGCCACTGTAAGGTCGAGGGCACAGCAGCATCCCTTATCTATGGCATCATGGGTGCAGCAGATTATTAACTCTGAGATGGACTACATTGTATTGAAGACCGCAGCAAATGATTCGGCGATCCGTAATTTAAAAGAATATCATATTCCTGGATTGATCCGGGTTAAAGATAATTTGGCTTCAGAGGAAATGGTATTTTGTTTCGGAGGGATGTGCCACCAACCTATACATTCAAAGCAAGAAGTACTATCTTTATTTTCAAATTACAAACTTCAGTTTGAAAATCAGGAATAGGATATATATCTATAGTATAGTTTTTTTATGCTTGTTAGATTCCGGCTATGGTCAACAAAGCCCACTTTCTTCATTGGTATATAAAGACAGGTACAGAGTCATTCCTGCTTATGCCGGAATGGAAGGAACATTAATGGGCTCAGGGGTATACCGAAATCAATGGCAGAGTTTGCCAGGTCATCCCCAGGGAATTGATTTATCCATTCATTTTCCAGTATATAAATTGGGGTCTGCTGCAGGCATGCTCATCGGTCAGGATGAATTGGGATTGGAAAGACATTCTTTTATTAAGCCAAGTTTTCATAAGGTTTTAAAACTAAGAGATGTGTTGCTATCGGCCGGATTTCAGGCTGAGTTTGATTGGATAAATTTTAATTCTGAATTGGCAAGG
>JBGAWX010000037.1:0-18005 GCA_044227375.1 Saprospiraceae bacterium | reverse complement strand
AAATGCATAATCTCATTTAAACATGTTTTATCCAAAACATTAATTATAAATTTTTTAAGATATTCAAGTTGTTTGGCAAATAATATTGGATCTAATTGTGCACAGTTATTATCATTTAATTCATTCAATTCATTGATTAGATCATTTGATTCTTGATTAGATGTTTGTATCTTTTTTTTCTTTTTTTTCATTTTAATATTATCAAACAATCAAGATTCATAATTTTTTAACCGGGCATTCTTCCAAGTTTAAAATATTTTACATAACACTTCAATTTATCTCCTGCTGATATCACCAATCTGTTTTCTACATTATAAATTGGCTATAAATATAATAAGAAATGGTATTCAAGGTGATCCTTCACGATTCTTAATTGAAGTTCATATTATCAGTCTCCGTTATCCACTCTCAAATTTTGAATAATTCGCATTATCTTGCTAAGTGTTTGAATTCAATACCACCCCTTTAATTTTAAAGACAGAACATCATTATGCATTGGATCAGATGAATGTTCTGAAGGGCTGCCTATTCATTACCGGAAAAGCCGGTACCGGCAAATCAACACTCATTCAACTCTTTAGAAAGTTAACCGAAAAACGAGTCATATTTTTAGCTCCAACAGGAGTTGCGGCGGTCAATATCAAAGGGCAGACCATTCATAGTTTTTTCAAATTCCCTCCAAACTGGATTTCAGCAAAGGATTACAAATTGATTCCAAAAAAACATTTGGATAAAATAGATCTTATTTTTATTGATGAGATTTCTATGGTTAGAGCAGATCTGCTCGATCATATGGATCAATTGTTGCGTGTTTCGAGCGGCAATCCCCTGCCCTTTGGTGGTAAACCGATGCTTTGGACCGGTGATCTTTTTCAACTGCCACCGGTATTAAGTGGCGCAGAAGAGAAAGAATATTTTTCTAAAATTTATGAAACTCCTTATTTTTTTTCATCCAAAGCATTCAAATCACTAAATCATTTTGAAATGATCGAATTGAAAGAAGTCTTCCGTCAGAAAGACAGATCGTTTCTCAATCTGCTTCACAAAATCCGCATGAATGAGGTCGATGAATATGATCTAGAAGAAATCAACGCGCGGTATCAATCCAGCATCCATGATGATAATGAACATTTGGTTTTAACGCTGACTTCAACAAATCAATCTTCTCAAATAATAAATGCAGGACGATTGAATCAACTGCAAACACAGTCAAAGATTTACAAAGCGATTCTCACCGGGCAAATTTCCAATTCACAATTTCCTGCAGATGAACTCCTGGTATTGAAGGAGGGCGCTCAAATCATAATATTGCGCAATGATCCCGCCAAACGATTTGTCAATGGCTCGCTTGGAATCATCACGAAGCTCAATGAAAAAAGCATTGAAATTAAACTGGAAGGTGCAACGCAATCTATAGAAGTGGAACGATTCAACTGGGAAATCATAAAGTATAAGCTTACCGATGGAAAAGACGCTGAAATCAAAACAGAAGTCATAGGAAGCTTTAGCCAATTTCCTGTAAGACTGGCCTGGGCCATGACGATACACAAAAGCCAGGGGAAAACTTTTGATAAAGTTATCATCGATCTCGGACGCGGAGCATTCGAACACGGTCAGGCTTATGTTGCGCTGAGCCGGTGCAAATCCCTGGAAGGCATTAATTTAGCGCAACGCCTTCAATGGAAAGACATCCGCACAGATGATCGGGTTATTGATTTTATAAGACAATTTCAATAAATCATTTTCAAAGCGACCTGAATAGTATTAGATTTGGGCATCTAAATTATATTCTATGTCCCATCATAATAAACCTCATAAAGTCAATCCCAAACAAAGCGAAAAAAAATTTTTCTATGTACTAATCATAGTTGCATTAGTACTGATGTTACTGATGTATCTCATGTTTACTGCTACTTCTTAAATTAACCAGGAACTCTTGAAATTAAATATTGACATTCGTTATCGAAGTCCCGAGGCCTGGATTCATTCGGTGATTTCAAATTTTGATGAATTCTTGAAAGACCATGCAGACTGTGAACGCAAAGCATCTGCAATGGCACTTAGTTTTGTGGCAAAATATCCGGATCGCAAGGAAATCATTCCGGAACTCATAGATACTGCACTTGAAGAACTCGAACATTTTAAACTGGTTTATGAACTCATGGAAAAGCGGAATATCGCTTTACCTTCCGGAATGAGTGAAGACCCTTACATCAAAGCATTGCTGATCCATTGCCATTCCGGAATCACAGAGCGATTTCTGGATCGCTTGCTGATTGCTTCAGTTGCTGAAACCCGGGGCGCAGAGCGATTCAGTCTGGTTTCAGATCATCTTGAAGACATGGAATTAAAAAAGTTTTATAAAATACTCTGGGTGTCTGAAGCCAAACACGGGCATATTTATGTAAAAATGGCTTTAAATTATTTCGATGAAGACAAAGTATACAAACGCCTGGACCGCTGGATGAATATCGAAGCAGATGTTGTAAAAAATCTTATAATAAGACCCGCATTACATTAATCGCCATTCCCATGCATCCTCATTACATTGTACCTGTGTTTTCCGAACAATGGTTTTTGGGCATCATCTGTGGAATTTTATTTTTTGCTTTTCTAATTTGGATAGGCTTGCAAGCCAGTATAAAAGGATTAGAAATTCGGTATCGATTATTTTTAGCTGCTATTTTTATCATCCGCGAGGTGTTCTTATATGCCTACATCATTCGGGAAGGTCAATTTACCATTCAGGATTCCCTTCCATTACATTTGTGCAACATCTCCTACTTGTTCATGATTGTCTTTTTACTCAAACCAAATTATTTTCTTTTTGAATTTTTACTCATGCTGAGTTTGGCAGGTGCTGTTCAAAGCTTCATCACTCCGGAACTCACTCATGGTTATTCTGAATATTTTATCATCGATTTTTACTTTAGTCATGGCGGGATCATATTTGTTCCACTTTATGGATTATTTGTTTTAAAAATGAAACCGAGAACCGGATCATGGCTTCGTGTGTTCATTTTTAGTAACCTTCTTTTACTTAGCGTTTATTTTATCAATCTTCTTTTGGATTCAAATTACATCTATCTAATGCGTGCGCCGGAAGCCAACAATCCTATGGTTCTCGGGCCTTATCCCATGCACCTTCTGGGATTTGAACTTTTCGGAACACTGCATATAGTCTTCATCTACTGGTTGACCAGAAAACTTAATTTCGTAAAAACAAACACTTAATTCTTGCACCTTATGTTAAAAGCAATTTCACCTTTAGATGGCAGATACCAGGATAAGCTGGAACTCTTGCAGGATTACTTTTCAGAATTTGCATTACACAAATACAGACTTCATGTTGAAATTGAGTATTTCATTTATCTGATCAATACGCTGCCCAATACCAAAAAATTGAGTGATGTACAAATCACTTCACTTAGAAAAATCCACTCTGAATTCAATCTGGATTCAGCCAGAAAAATCAAAGAAATTGAAAAAACAACCAATCACGATGTAAAAGCAGTTGAATACTATCTGAAGAATCAATTGGAAGAATTAAATCTTCATTCATTAAAAGAGTTTGTTCATTTTGCGCTCACTTCCCAGGACATCAACAATACGGCCACACCGCTTATGTTGCGGGATTTTACCTTGCAAAATTTATTACCCAGATTATCTGCAGTGCTGGATAAAATTAATGAGCTGGGTGTACAGTGGAAACCAATTCCCATGCTTGCCCGTACACACGGCCAGGCAGCATCGCCAACAACTTTAGGAAAAGAGTTTCTGGTATTTTCTGAGCGGTTGAACCATCAATTCGTGTCCTTTCAAAATATGTCTTATTCAGCAAAGTTCGGAGGTGCAACAGGCAATTTTAATGCACATCATGCAGCGTATCCGCAGATCGACTGGCCGGAGTGGGCAAATGGATTTTTGCAACACGCCTTTCATTTGAAAAGACAACAATACACTACACAAATCGCCCATTATGATGAAATTGCAGAATGGTGTCATCAATTGATTCGGATCAATACGATCCTGCTTGATTTCTGCAGAGATGTTTGGACCTATGTCTCCATGGATTATTTTCAACAGAAAACGAAAGCGGGTGAAGTCGGTTCATCAGCCATGCCCCATAAAGTCAATCCTATAGATTTTGAAAACGCAGAAGGAAATCTCGGAATTTCTACAGCTCTGGCTTCTCACCTCGCAGAAAAATTGCCGATCTCAAGATTGCAAAGAGATCTGACCGACAGTACGGTGTTGCGAAATCTCGGGGTCCCAATAGGTCATAGCTATCTTGCATTGCTTTCGATACAATCCGGTTTATCCAAACTCGTACTGAACGAGTCCAGGATCAAACAAGACCTCGACGATCAATGGATCATATTATCGGAAGCCATTCAAACCATATTGCGCCGGGAAGGATTTGAAAATCCTTACGAAATCCTGAAAGACCTCACCAGAGGTAAAACAAAAATCACCCAATCGGATTTACATCAATTCATTGATCAATTGAAAATTTCCGATACCCTTAAAACTGAGTTGAAAACTCTTCGGCCTGAGACTTATATTGGTGTTGTGAAATAGATTTAAGTGTATTCGAATTTACTTTCAATTCAACATTGGTTGAATGGTATTCATTCTTCGATTTTTTCAAAAGGATCATTATACTCATTGCGTAGAATTTTGAATAATGATTAGCGAATGATGATTTAGGAAGTTGATATGCTAAGGATTTAATATACCTCATCTTTATTTTATCAGCCTCATGATCGTTAGTAAAATAATCTGCAACACACTACTTGCAGTTCCAAAAAACAAATTCCAAATACAACATGCATTATAAATCATCATCGCTTTCCATGCCCAACTCATATTCATCGCGAAGCATGTGGTCAATATCAATCCTGTAACACCAAACAAGACAAAAATGCATTTCATTGTTTTGGACATCGGGTCAATTCCTATTTTTTCAACTACTTTTGTCCAGGGGCCTAATTGCCCGGCATACTCTCCGGTTTGTGGTCTGATATAGTCGGATGTATTTTATGATCCCCATTGGCTGCATTTATTCTATCAAAATCATCCTGAAAGATTATTTAAAAAATCTATTCTGTTATTAAAAAATGTTTTATAATTCAAGACTCAACCATTAATTCACAACGAATCCAAAATCATTAGATTTTCCTTGTATACCCTGCTAAAGTTATAAATTGATCAATTCTTCATAAAAGAATAAATAAACAATAATATAAAAACAAATAAAATGATAATAATTGCAATTACAAAATTTGCTAATGGCTTTTCTTCTTTCAACTCTACCATCGTTTCGTCTTCATTCAGTTGAGATCCTCCCTTGGTCTCATCCATCGATTCATACAATCGTATTCTGTCCAGGGTCTTTTGATTTTCAGGATTTGCCTTCAACCAGGCATCCACAAAGGCTATTTCATGAGGCTCGCATTGACCAAATGCATATTTCCAAAGCAATTCTTTTCCGGGTTCCGTGGCCATAATCAATACATAAATTCACCAAGTGATGAAATGATTTTTACTTCTGGTTGATCTGCAGCTTCCACAAATCCAATAATTCTTGCATCAATATTCATGTTCTCAGATTCACGGATAATTTTATTCGCAGTCAGTTCATCCGTATAAATTTCCATACGATGGCCCATATTGTATACTTCATACAATTCCTTGGGCGAACACAAACTGTGTTGTCTCAATAATTCAAAAACCGGTGGCAGTGCAAATAAATTATTTTTTACGACTCTTACATTGGGTATGAATTTTTTAACTTTGGTCTGTGCTCCTCCTGTGCAATGAATAATGCCTTTGATTTCAGAATGAAATTGCTCAAGTAAATTTTTCAATAACGGAAGATAAGTTCGCGTTGGCGACAATAATAAATCTCCAATCCGGTATGGAATTCCATTAGCAATAAAGAAGTCTGCTAATTTATTTTTTCCTGTGTACACATATTCCTTATTGGTTTCAGGTGCAAATGATTCTTCAAAACTGAGATAAGTTTTGTTTAAGATATCATGCCGCGCCGCAGTCAATCCATTGGATCCGATTCCACTATTGTAGTGATTTTCATAATTTGCTTTACCGTAAGAAACCAATCCTACAATCACTTGCCCGGCCTGAATATCATTGATGACTAATTTTTCTTTTGGCATTCGGGCAAATGCCGTAATGCCGACATCGATCGTCCGTACAATGTCACCTACATCAGCGGTTTCTCCTCCTCCGGAATGTATCCTTATTCCATACATCTTCATGGCTTCGATAAATTCCTGAGTACCTGTAATGATCTGCTCGATAACAGATCCAGGAATCAACTGTTTATTTCTGCCTATTGTAGAAGAAATTACGATATCATTGATGCATCCTACACATGCCAGGTCATCGAGATTCATGACCAAGGCGTCCTGAGCAATATTTTTCCAAACATAATCCGTGTTATTTTCCTTCCAATCCAGATAAGCCAGGCTGCCTTTAGTTCCTGCAGTATCTGCATGAATAAAATTTACAAATCCGGGATGATGAGCTACAAGATCCGGAAGCACTTTACAAAAAGCAGTCGGATAAAGTCCTTTATCGAGATTTCGGATGGCGTGATGAACATCTTCTTTTCCTGAAGACACACCAAGGGATTCATATCGTTTTGACATATACAGCCCAAAGTTAAGGGAATATCCTGAACCTCAATAAAACGGTTATCAATCCAAAGTCCTCCATGTGATACACGGTTCCGATGTTGCCTGAATTCTAAAGAAATGTCAAGAAATTTTTTAGCTTTTTATGTGCTGAAAATGTTCTAAACAATATTTTATTTTTGTGGTTGTAAGTTTATTTAAAAATCATTACTCCCATGATACTTACGCCCATCGAAAAAGTTTCTGGTTTAAGTAAAGAGCAGTTTAAGAAAGACTTCCTGAATCCTTTGAAGCCGGTGGCTTTCAAAGACCTCATGGATGATTGGCCGGCCAAAAACCTTTGGACTTTCGATTATTTTAAATCGAAATATGGCCATGTCATGGTACCTGTTTATGACACATCTTTCAGCCAGGGCGGAAGAACCTACATGAATCCTACGGCTAAAATGAAATTCGGAGATTACCTGGATTTAATCCAGAAAGGACCAACACAATTGCGAATCTTTCTTTGGAATATTTTTAAGCATGTTCCGGCATTGGTGAATGACATTAAAGAATTGACCATCATGGATGGATTCTACAAGGAGTTTCCGTTCATGTTTTTTGGCGGCCAGGGTTCGTTCACCAAAATTCATTACGACATCGATTGTTCTCATGTCTTTCTAAATCAGTTTCAGTCCAGAAAGCGAGTCTTGTTATTTGATCAGGAACAATCTAAATATCTCTATCATGTTCCTTTTACCGTCGGTTGTCTGGTGGATATGACAAATCCAGACGAAACCATATATCCGAGTTTAAAACATGTAAATGGTTATGAAACGATATTGGAACATGGCGAAACTCTTTTTATACCGAGCATGTATTGGCACCATATCGAATACCTTGATGGCGGATACTCCATATCTTTAAGAGCCAACAATACTATTGAATTGAAAGTAAAAGGCGCTGTCCACATTGCCAAACATCTTGCAGTGGACAGAGGTATGAATTACTTATTAGGAAAGAAATGGATGGACATGAAAATCAATATGGCCAAGCGCAATGCTCACCTGGTTTGATTTGTGGCATAGCTTTTGTATAAATCAAAGCACATACGAAACCAATTATTGTATCTGTTAAAACCAACCTGATGAAAATCCTTTCTGTCTTAGAAGGGATTTTCATTTTTCCAGAGCAAATTCGAATTTTACAAAATTTTAATCCGTGACTCTATTGAATCATTTAAATGCTCAATTAAAATATTGAATCCATTTGAATTTCATCCTTTAGCTTATGAATCCACACATCGTTTGACAGTGTGAAGATTTAAGCATCTTCAGGGCTCCCCCTTCTCCCCTCCTTATTTATTCATTTTCTGACTCTGGTGTTGTATCGATTCAATATGAATTGCTTCAATCAGAGAAAAAATAAATTCCTCACTCAGGTTTTCACGTTTGCCTATTTCTAAAAGTCTATGGATGATCTCATCCCAGCGCTGGGGTTGAAAGATTGCAATTAAATTTTGTTTCTTTTCCAAACCGATATATTCTGCGAGCTTCATTCTTTTTGCAAGTAACTTGATGATGTCTTCATCAATATCATCTATTGCCGTCCGCATGGTATTGATTTGTGTATTGAAATGTTCATCATCCGTGCTGACTTCCCGGTAAATCAATTTATTCAAAATTTCATTTTGCAAAAATTCCGGAGTGACTTGTTGATCCGCATCGCTCAGGGCTTCATTGGGATGTGGATGCACTTCAACCATCAATCCATCATAATTTAAATCATAGGCAATTTGGGCGATCTCCAGTAAGTGTTCCGGATTGCCACTGATGTGCGATATATCCACGAGCAATTGAAGATTTGGCATTCGCCTTCTCAATTCGATGGGTATTTGCCAACGCGGTGTATTGCGATAGATGGAATTGCCATAAAAACTGAATCCACGATGAACAGCTGCCAAGCGATGAATGCCGGACTGCATCAATCGTTCGATGGCACCAAGCCATAAGAATAAATCCGGATTCAATGGATTTTTAACGAGGACCGGAATATCAACTCCTTTTAATGCATCAGAAATATCCTGTACGTAAAATGGATTCACCGTTGTCCTGGCACCAATCCATAAAGTATCGAAACCGGCTTTAAGAGCAATTTCAACATGATGGCTATTTGCCACTTCTGTGCAGATCTTCAATCCATATTTCTGTTTAAGTTCTAACAACCAGGGAATTGCAGCTTCCCCCATACCCTGAAAGTGGCCTGGCCTGGTTCTTGGCTTCCAGATACCGGCTCTGATTAAATGTGGTTTGAGGTGCAATGTTTGACGTGCCAGTTCATCCAATTGTTCAAATGATTCGGCACTGCAGGGACCCAGAATCAAAACCTTTTCACCACCATTCCTTTCTATAGCCGGATAGAGCATCTTTGATTTTTTGTACCAGTAACAAAAGTAATTGGATTTTGATGGCTGTTAATCCATGATTTTAAGATCTTTGCCGGCATAAATTATTCAAATGAGATGCTTCTGGTTCTGCATTACAATTTATTTTGTTTTCAATACTTCCCTTTCTGCACAAAAAACAAAAACGAGTGCAGAAATTATGGAGGGATTTAAAAAGCTAAAAGTTCTGGGCTCTGTATTATACATTGCTGCACATCCTGATGATGAAAACACAAGATTGATTACCTATCTGGCGAAAGATCAAAAGTTCAATACAGCCTATTTATCACTGACTCGCGGAGATGGCGGACAAAATCTGATTGGCCCGGAACTCGATGAATACCTTGGTGTCATCCGGACTAACGAGTTGCTTGAAGCCAGAAAAATTGATGGTGGCATTCAATATTTTACACGGGCAAATGATTTTGGATATTCTAAAAATGCTGAGGAAACTTTTTCATTCTGGAATAAGGACAGCATTTTACTCGATGTGATTCGTGTCATCCGCGAATTCAAACCCGATGTTGTCATTACCCGCTTTGATCACCGTACAAGTGGAAAGACACATGGACACCATACGGCATCCGCAATATTGGGATTGGAAGCTGCACAACGCGCCAACAGTCCCTTGTTTATGAAAGATGCATTGAAGGGTACCGATATGCATATTGTACAACGCGTTTTCTTTAATACCTCATGGTTCTTCTATGGCGGCAAGGAAAAATTTGATGCCATGGATAAATCGAATTTATACAGTCTTGACGTTGGAAGTTATTTACCAGCCTATGGATATTCCACAACAGAAATTGCGGCTCAAAGCAGGAGCATGCATAAATCCCAGGGATTCGGAATCAACAGCAGCAGAGGCAGCATGATGGAATATTTTGAACGCATTGATGGTGCAAAAGACAGCGATCATAAAAGTCCATTTGACGGATTGAATTTGAGTTGGAGCAGAATCAATGGTGGAGGGAATGTGGACAAACTCATTGACACTTTAATTCAGAATTACGACTATCAAAAACCATGGCTGAGCATTCCATTGCTGCAAAAAATAGAAGACTATATCCAAGATTTAAATACTGATTATTGGAAACGAGTCAAACTTGATGAAGTCAGAAGATTAATTTACGATTGTGCCGGATTATTCACTGAATGTTACACCGATCGCTATCTGGCATTTTCAAATCCATATTTAACAACAAATGCTGAATGCATTGCAAGAAATCCTGTTGATATATATTTGGTATCCATCAGCATTCCAAGCGCCGGGAAGGATACCACGTATAACTTATCTTTAAGACCGAATCAGTCCTATACCTGGAACACCAATTTTCTATTGAATTTCCATTTGCCTTTTACCTGTCCATTCTGGCTTTGGAATGGCAGACCCAAAGGAATGTATTTGGTTGACAATATGTCTGACTATACTTCCCCTATGAGTAAGCGGCTGTTTACTGCCAAATTTAAATTCCAAATCAATGGCAAATCTTATGTCATCGAAAAAGAAATCATTTATAAAAATGATGATCCCGTCCTTGGGGAAGTCAAACAAAATGTGGACATAACTCCATTGGCAACTGTCGTTCCTGATGATCACCTGATTCTATCAAATTCAAAAAAAACAAAATGCAAAATCAAAATCATTGCAAATTATGATTTGCAATATGGATTTGTATCATTAAAATGCCCACCAAATATTAGCGCTTCTCCGGATAGCATCCGATTTGATTTTGCCCTGGTAGGACAGGAAAAGGAAATGGAATTTGAAATCACCAATCATTCTTTTTCTGATAAACTGATCGAAATTCCGATTCAGATCAATTCAGGACCAGCGTATACTCTGGAGACTTTAAAATATCCACACATTCCCTGGCAGAATATCATGTTACCGGCTAAAATAAAAATGATCAATTCAGAGATATTAAAAACTAAAAAAAGAGTTGCGTATATAGAAGGTGCGGGAGACTATATCGATGAAGCATTAGAAAAAATGGGTTTCGAAGTAAAAACCATTCATCCCTCCGGATTGCAATCTTTGAGTATTAAACAATTCGATGTGTTGGTTTTCGGGATCAGGGCTTTAAACACCAAACAGGAATTAATATCCTGCAAAGAACATTTAATACGATTCATGTCTGAGGGAGGTAAAGTAATTTTTCAATACAACACTACTGCGGATTTAATCACAGATGATTTTGCTCCTGCTCAATTAAAAATTTCCAGAGATCGGGTGACTGATGAAAATGCTCAGGTCCGAATTTTAAAACCCAATCATCCGTTACTCAATTCTCCAAATAAAATAAATGCCGCGGATTTTGATCATTGGGTTCAGGAACGTGGTTTGTATTTTCCGAATAATTACAGTACGAGTTACGATGAAATCCTCGGCATGAATGATCCGAATGAAAAAGAATTGAAATCGGGAATCCTCGTCAAAAAAGAAGGCAAGGGTTGGTTTGTATACTCTTCACTGGCCTGGTTCAGACAATTGAAAGCAGGGGTACCCGGAGCATATCGTTTGTTTGCCAATCTCATTTGTTTCTAATGAATCCGGAAAACAAAATCAATTGGAACCGATACTACATTTGGGTAGTTTTTTTCTTGCTTTTCTATATCGCTTTGCTTTACTTCTTCACTCAAATTTATTCAAACTGATTTCTTTAATTTTCAAACTCTAAAATTCTTGTTCATAAATATATTAAAACCCTCTTTCTCTAACTTCCTTATGGATAAGAATTAATTCCGTAATAGATGAGCATATACGATTGGTTGGTCCTGGCATTTACTATTGGCTTCATTGTCATTTATGGTATGTACAAAACCAAAACACAAACAGACCTTCAGGATTACATTTTAGGAGATCAGTCATCCAGCTGGTGGAAGGTTGGATTTGCGGTGATGGCGACCCAGGCCAGTGCAATTACTTTCATTTCAACAACAGGTCAAGGATTTTCTGACGGAATGCGATTTGTCCAATTTTATTTCGGACTGCCATTGGCAATGATTGTAATCTGCATTACATTTATTCCAATCTTTTATAAACTCAAGGTATATACTGCGTATGAATATCTCGAGCAGCGATTTGATGTCAAAACAAGAACCTTTGCCGCAGTAATTTTTCTGATTCAAAGAGGGCTTGCTGCAGGCATTACTTTGTATGCACCAAGCATCATTCTTTCATCCATTTTTGGTTGGAATTTACAATGGACCCATATCCTATCTGGAATCCTTGTGATACTTTACACGGTTACGGGAGGATCAAAAGCCGTTACCCAAACCCAACTCCATCAACTAGCCGTAATTTTTATCGGAATGATTTTCATTTTCTGGTATATTATGCATTCCATGCCTGCCGGCATAAGTTTTAATGATGCCCTCACGATTGCAGGTTGGTCTGGAAAGATGGAAGCCGTAAATTTTAATTTCGATTTAAATGACCGTTATAATGTCTGGTCAGGTATAGGTGGTGGCTTTTTTCTTGCGCTGGCCTACTTTGGCACGGATCAATCGCAGGTGCAACGATATATCAGCGGAAAGAATATCACTGAAAGTAGAATGGGTTTGATCATGAATGGCATTCTCAAAATTCCGATGCAAATATTCATATTACTTTGCGGCGTCATGTTGTTTGTAGTTTTTCAATTTCAAAAAACGCCGGTCCATTTTAATGAAAAAGTAAGTCAGGAATTAAAATCACATCATCCCGAAAAATTTAATGAATGGAATTTTCGAAATGACAGCATTCACAATCTGGTTCATTGGACAGAAGGAGCTGGCGCAAACTCTTTATTAAAAAATGAATTGCTGGGACTGAACCACAATCGCAAACAATTGCGCGAGGAAGTCAAAAGTTATGTTGCAAGCCATTTGCCAGATCAGGAATCCAATGATCGTGATTACATCTTTTTACATTACATTCTGCATTATCTGCCTCAGGGTTTCATTGGTTTAATGATTGCCGTCATTTTGTGCGCAGCCATGTCCTCAATCTCTGCTGAAATGAATGCCTTGTCCGGTACTTCAACCATTGACATTCTCAAAAGGCATTTCCCAAACTTTGCAATAAAAAAATCCGATATCTATTGGACCCGAATGCTTACTTTATTTTGGGGAGTCGTGGTCATTGGCTTCGCATTGTATGCGAATTTGTTTGAAAACTTAATTCAGTTTATCAACATTATCGGTTCAATATTCTATGGAACGGTATTGGGAATTTTCCTGACAGGCTTTTATGTAAAATCGGTAAAAGGAAACGCAGTATTTTATGCTGCAATCATGGCACAGACAACAATTATACTGCTATTTTCTTTTACCGATCTTGGATTCCTTTGGTACAATGTCATTGCATGTACCATGGTAGTTACATTATCCTTACTTATTGAAAAAATGAGCCTAATAAAATTTAAAAGTGAAAAGTGAAAAGTGGATTATTAAAAATCAATTCGAAGTAGGTTAATTAATAAATTATCTCAAATTACGACTTGCTCTTTGCCACTTGATTATTGCCCATTTATCAATTGCTCCATTCCTTAATGGACTCTTCGTTCATTTTGACATATTCATCATTCTTGGCTTCAATGGCCATGGCTTTGGATTTTTCAGCAACCGCGATCGCTTCGGGTTTGCGTCCAAGTTTTGCAAGGATTAATGCCTCAACTCTCAATTTCCAGAATTGCGGATCCATTTGATTTGCCTTCTGTATCCAGGTTATTGCCTGATTCAAATCTTTGTTGGTATCATAATAATATCGGGCAGCATTGTAGTAATCATTACTGGATGGGCCTGCCATAACTTTTTCTATACTCTTTACCACTTTGCTATCCGTATCGAATCTGAGTTTAATAGTAACCATAGTGGTTTCCCAAACCAGATTAATAGATGCCGATTCATTTCTTAGATCATTTACATCAATGAGAAATGTTTCAACTGTATACGGAATCAACTCGGGAGTCACTTTGATATGCGCAACTTCCTTAGTTACGTCATAAGGCTCGGGTACACCCCAGCTCGTTAAATCAGAATATAAAATGACATCCCATTCATTTTCTCCCGGTATGGTAAATAAAGCATAGGTTCCCTTGGCGACCTTAATTCCGCCAACTTCCACATCATCACTGAAAGTAACTTTGGTAGAGGCATTTGCACCGGTACGCCAGGTTTTACCATAAGGGACCAGATCCCCAAAGACAATTCGGTCTTTTTTACTGGGTCTTGAATATTCAATAGTGATAGTACCCAAACCCACCTTTTGCTCTAATTTACCCACAGGACTTGGGGCAGGCGTTGAAATTTGCCCAAATA
The DNA here is from genome assembly GCA_044227375.1 of Saprospiraceae bacterium. GTDB lineage: Bacteria > Bacteroidota > Bacteroidia > Chitinophagales > Saprospiraceae > Vicinibacter. The sequence goes on along the minus strand of JBGAWX010000037.1, from coordinate 3,617 downwards.
AAGGCAAAAAGACTACGCTTAAAAAACAGATCAATGCATTTTTCATATGGCTAAATTTTTATGATTAACAACAAAATTCTAAAATGGATGCAAAAATAATAAATCTTATATATTATGAAAATTAATAATATGTTTTATCTTTGTGGGATTAAGGAACTATCAAAATAGAAAATTATGGTTATTGCTGCTACCTGCGTCCTCTGTTTTTTGTTCAGTTGGTTTTTATTACAAAGAAACATTTCCGAACAAGAACAATCATAGTTCGAGAATCTGGTTAAATTTCAAGTTCACCTATATTCTCGGTCTCATCGATTTATTCATCCGTGACCTCGGTGATTCATCCGCGTCATCCGTAATCCATCCGTGTCATCCACGTTCTTTTAACGGAATTCAATCTGATCAATTAACTCTTCTTTAAGCTCTTCATTTAATTGCTTGATAATAACATCTTTTTTGTACATCAGCTCTTGTCTTAATGGAGCAGAGCTAATCCAAACCAATAAGCATCCTTTTTTAAACTGAATTTTTGATGTATACTTCGCCATATTATGGTAAAGATTCTTCCAAAGCTCTTCCAGTTTTTTATCAAGAAGTTTATCTTTTAAATGTTTTTGAGCAGTAAAATCTTTTAAGATTTCCTGAAGACTTAATTCCCGGTGTTTCATAGTTGATTCAGGTTTCCATTAATAATTTTATAAAGATAGGCCGTTCCGGGTAATTTTTGAATAAGATCTGAAACGCGATCTGCATGCGTATCGGTTATGAAGCATTGGTCTATATGCTCAAACTGCAATAATTCCAAGAGCTTGCCAACGCGCGTCGCATCAAGCTTTGCAAAGATGTCGTCCAATAATACTAGAGGCGTCGAACCGCTTTGTTGTCTCAAAAAATTAAATTGTGCCAATTTCATTGCAACAACAAAACTTTTTATTTGTCCCTGCGAGCCGATATCATTGAGTAGGTGATCTTCCATTTTGCAATGAACATGATCTCTATGAATGCCAACATTCGTGCGTACCGTGAAATAATCTTTTTCCCTAGATTGCTTAAGTGCATCTATATAATGTTCATCCACTTCGGATTCGTAACCGATATGTCCATTCTGTTTTTGATCACTAATCTTATTCACGTAATCAGAAATTCCGGGATTCAATTTTTCGACAAGCTCCTTTCTTTTGTTGTAAATCGCTAAGGCATGGGGCACCATAAGATAGTCTAAAGCATCAAGAAGTTCATGATTCAGATTCGATGCCTTCCTCATTAACTTCAGCGCAGCATTTCTTTGTTTCAGCAATTTGTTATACGCATACAAATGATCAAAATAATCCCCGTCCGATTGGACCAGAGTTTGATTCAGGAATTTTCTTTTTTCTTCCTGACTATTGATTAGAGTGTATACTTCATCCGGTGCAATCACCACCACCTGCAATACTCCAATATGATCTGTGTATTTTGCATACTTCTTCCCATCCAGTTCAATTTCCTTTTCTCCTGGTAATTTATACTTAATGTTTAATTCATGTGATTTATGACCTGAATGATATGCCGTCTCCAGTCTAAAAAAATCCATACCATGTTGCAAGAGCATTTTATCCGGGCTCTTTAAAAAACTTCTGGTCATGCATAAATAATAAATGGCATCAAGAAAATTTGTTTTTCCGCTTCCATTTGGACCTGTAATGAAATGAAAGCCCGGTTCCAATAATGCGACGGCATGAGCAAAATTTTTAAATTGTATGATAGAAAGTCTTTCTAGGTACAAAGTGGCTGAATTTCTGATCGATATTTTTCAATGCAAAGATCCAAAAAGAACTTTGCAGTTCGCTATTTTCATTTGACAAAGCCTCCTGAAACATCTTCTCATTTGAATTCAAATTGCATTATGTATTCCTGTCAACGGAAAACATTGAACTTCGGGGGTTTGAGCTATTTTTACAAAAAATTTAGTAATGAAACAAAAATTTAATCTTTTCCTGCTTCTGTTTTTAATTCCCTTGATTTTCAACGCCCAAAAAGTAATGAGTCCGGAACTGTTGTGGTCATTGGGCCGTGTTAACGGAGAAGCGGTATCGAGGGATGGTGAACGGGTCTATTATACTGTTACACGTTATGACTTGGAAAAAAACAAAGGAAACACTCAACTGTATGTATCCAATATTAAAAGCGGAGAATCGATTCGCATTTCTGAAGATGGGGTCAATGCTTATAATGCTTGTTTTGATGGTGGAGGCAACCTGATCTATTCGAAAGATGGCGTTGTTTTTCACAGCCTGCTCAGAAAATCACTTGGTCAGGATAATGAAGAATACTCTAACCTGCTGCCCTCTCCAAACGGTCAATGGATGGCGTTTTCAAGGTCTGTTAAATTCAATACACCGAAAGCGGATTTATATCCGGAACTTACAAAATCAACTGCACTGATCTATGACGATCTTATGTTTCGCCATTGGAACACATGGGAAGACGGATATGCAAATCACGTGTTTATAGGAAGAATGTCTCCTGCAGGAATTGACCAGGAAAAGGACCTCTTGTCCAAAGAACCTTTTGATTCTCCGACCATGCCAGATGGTGGTGTTGAGGACATGTGCTGGAGTACAGATAGCAAATGGTTGGCCTATGTATCGGTAAAGAAAATGGGAAAAGAATATGCACTAAGTACCAATTCGGATATTTATCTCTATGAGCTCTCAACAGGAAAAACTATTAATGTCACGGATGGATTGAAAGGCTATGACAAAAACCCGGTCTTTTCTCCTGATGGAAAATATCTAGCCTGGACCAGTATGGCACGCGATGGATATGAATCTGACAAAAATGATGTTTACATCATGGACCTGCAGACTCATGTTAGAAATAAAATTACAAGCGATTGGGATGAAACGGTTAATCAACTGTATTGGAGCAAAGATTCAAAATCCATTTTTTGCAATGTGCCCTATCGCGGATTAATTCAGTTGTTTGAAATAATAATTCCAGGTGATATACAAAAAGCTAAAGAAACTAAATTCAGGCAAATCACCAATACCAATTACGATTACTACAATATCGTCGGACAAAGCGGAAATCAATTGATTTGCGGAAGAACGGATATGAATCATGCCAGTGAATTGTATGCTGTTGATATTGCCACCGGAAATGCTACTCAATTGACCCAGGTGAATACTGAAACTTACAATGGTGTTAAGATGAGTAGAATTGATAAACAATGGGTAAAAACTACGGATGGCAAGCAAATGCTGACCTGGGTGATTTATCCTCCTGATTTTGATTCGACAAAAAAATATCCGACGCTGTTGTATTGTCAGGGTGGCCCTCAAAGCGCATTGAGCCAGTTTTATTCTTTCCGCTGGAATTTTCAATTGATGGCAGCCAATGGATATATCATTGTTGCACCGAATCGTCGTGGCATGTCCGGTTGGGGATCTGCATGGAATGAACAAATCTCTGGAGACTGGGGTGGTCAATGCATGAAAGATTATTTATCTGCAATCGATCAGGTATCAACAAAGTCCTATGTAGATAAAAGCAGGTTAGGTGCTGTCGGAGCAAGTTTTGGTGGATATTCAGTGTTTATGCTTGCAGGAATCCATGAAAACAGATTTAAAACTTTTATC
>JBGAWX010000379.1:0-1730 GCA_044227375.1 Saprospiraceae bacterium | reverse complement strand
GTAATGACAAGAGATTAATTCAATGGCCAAGCTTTTTTTATTAAATTTACTTTATGCTGCAAAATAGTTATATAATTAAATGTCCTTGGTGTAGGACTGAATTTTCAAATGTTACTCTTTCTAATTGCACAAATTGTGGCGGAACTATTGAGTACCAAAAAAACACCCACGAACTGGGGCCCAAACCACTTATTGCACCCAGAGAACTTCCTTCGAAATTTGTAAGACGAATTAAGTACACTGGTAATGTGTATACAATGATAGGTATTATATTTACTATTCCCTTTTTCTGGTCAGTAATATTTCCAATCATTGGGATTTTTTGTTGGCGCAAAGGATTAAAGGATGCAAGTAATGAATTAATTCCATTGCAGCATGGTAGTATTGCTCAAGGCGAAATCACATCTGTTGAGTATGACTATTCGAAAACAATTAATGGTAGGCATCCCTTAACTGTTAATTTTTCTTTTGCCGTTGGTGGACGAAACTATCAAGGAAATGTAGGAAATATTTTTAGTTCAACAAATCAATTAAAACAGGTTGGTGAAGCAGTTTGGATTGTATATATGCCTGAAAATCCTGACTTAAGTAGTGTTTGACCCCCAATGGTCTAAAATCTTAAATTCAGATATCGTCAAATAGTTATTCTTTTTGCACAAAACAATTTATCAAAAAAAAATAATTAAAAAATTGCGCAATCAAATAATTGCATATATATTTGCAATCAAATGGTTGCGTAATTATAAACGAATGGAAACAAGACGAGATGTTTTTCAGGCAATAGCCGACCCAACACGTAGAGCAATACTGGTTTTGCTTGCCTCACAAGCAATGACACCAAATGCGGTTGCGGAACATTTTAATTCGACCCGACAAGCAGTATCCAATCACATTAAAATACTTAGCGAATGTGAATTGGTGAAGCAAGAACAAAAAGGAAGAGAAATTTATTATCACATCAATGCAAAAAAAATAAATGAAGTTGATAAATGGGTTGAACAATTCAGAAAGGTTTTGCAAACTCAATTTAATCAACTCGACAATGTATTGTTTAAACTAAAAAAACAGAAAAAATGAACAACAATTTGCTATTTGATTTTACCGTTGACAAAGCAGCGAAAACGGTCTTTATCACAAGAGAATTTGCCGCTGAACCTTCATTGGTATGGGACGCATTTACCAAAGCAGAAATTCTGGACCAATGGTGGGCCCCAAAACCTTTCGAATCAAAAACAAAAGTAATGAACTTTGAGGTAGGTGGCCGAAGGTTTTATGCCATGGTCAGCCCTGAAGGACATGAGATGTGGCAGCTACAACAGTATACTTCCATCACTCCTAAAACCAATTTCAAATTTTTTAGTGTGTTTGCTGATAAAGATGAAAACCCTCATTTACCGGGTTCAAACTGGGATTTGAATTTCAGTGAAGAAGACCATAAAACCATAGTCCGTATTTCCATTTACAACGAATCACTTGAAAGAATGGAAAAAATGATTGAAATGGGCTTCAAAGAAGGCTTCACCATGACCTTAACCGAATTAGGAAATTTATTACCGACATTAAATAAATAAAACCATGCAAAAGAATAAATTTAAATTTTTGACTACATTGGTAATAGCCAGTCTGATGAGTTGCGGAGATTCTCCGCAGAATTCAGACCAAAACAAAAACATGAAAACAATATCCGATCAAAATTTAACAAAAAAAACAGATATGATTACTCAAAAAAT
>JBGAWX010000378.1:0-1881 GCA_044227375.1 Saprospiraceae bacterium | reverse complement strand
AAATCCACCAGTCCCTACCATTGGCGTGCTTAATTGCTAATATTCTGCCATAATCTAATGTATCTTTAATAAGAGCAATGTTTTTATAAATAACCTCACCGTCTCCTGAATTTTTATTAATATCAATTATTGAATAATTTAGTCCGTTAGAAAAGTACGCACCACCAAATTCAGGATAGAGATATTCAGATTCATGAAATAATACATACGGACCATTTTTATCTAATGGTAAAAACAAACCAGACTGATATACTACATCACCAAATTCATTTTGCCTAGTGAATCCTCCAATTCCATTTTGTATTATTCGATTTCTAAAATTTTCAATGATATAACCATTATAACTAAAAAGATAATTTCCATGAAAGTCCGATAGATTATTCACCGTCCAATGAAAATCGATCAGTTTGAAGCTGTCATATAAAATCTCTGGATTTAAGCTATTTGTATTAAAATTGAATCTTGTAATTCCCCTGTAGTCATTAAAAACAGTATCATTACTTCTAAAGCCTACCAAAATATTATAATCATATTTTTGGCATTGCACTAATGATGTGTTCAATAAAAGAACAGAATATAAAAATGTAATTAATTTTTTCATTACAAAAGTAACCTTAATATTTATAATGCTCCTTCCACAAAAGATTCAATGTATTCCTAATTTTTTCTTCAGCAGAATTTTCGGCGGGATCATAGACTATAGTCCCTTTTAATTTTTCCGGAAGAAATTCCAATTCTATAAAATTGTTTTCGAAGTTGTGTGCGTATTGGTAATTTTTTCCATAATCCATTTTCTTCATCAATCCGGTTACAGCATTTCTCAAATGCAAAGGCACGGGTTGATTGCCATGTTCTTTGGCGAGTTTCAATGCAGATTCAATTGCCATGTATGCAGAATTTGATTTTGGTGAACAGGCAAGGTAGATTGCTGCTTCAGATAAAATGATTCTCGATTCCGGCCATCCAATCATTTGCACTGCTTGCAAACAAGATGTAGCAATCAACAATGCATTTGGATTTGCCAGTCCGATGTCTTCCGCTGCAGAGATGATCATTCGTCTCACTATAAATTTTGGATCTTCTCCGCCTTCAATCATTCTTGCCATCCAATACAATGTTGCATTCGGATCGGAACCTCTTATAGATTTAATGAATGCAGATGCGATGTCGTAATGCATCTCTCCTCCTTTGTCGTAGATCGCAGGATTTTCTTGTACGAGTTTGCTGATCAATTCATCCGTAATATTCAATTCTTCTTCATTGCGGCTCGCAACCAATTCAAGTATGTTGCAAAGTTTACGAGCGTCGCCATTGGATAATTGGATAAGAGCAGCAGTTTCAACAAGCTTTACTTTTTTATTTTTAAAAAGAGAATCCGTTTGAATAATTTTTACTGCAAGCTTCAACAGATCTTCTTCTGTAATGGGTTTTAATACATACACCTGGCAACGCGAAAGCAAAGCGGCATTCACTTCAAAAGATGGATTCTCTGTTGTGGCTCCAATCAGTACTATCGTTCCATTTTCAACTGCTGACAATAGAGCATCTTGTTGTGATTTATTAAAACGGTGGATTTCATCAATAAAGAGGATCGGAGAGGCCTGATCAAAAAAACGTTGGTTTCGTGCTTTCTCAAGGACTTCCCGCACTTCTTTGACGCCGGATTGAACAGCACTCAATGCATGAAATGGCCGTCCCAATTCAGTGGAAAGAATACGGGCCAGACTGGTTTTGCCAACTCCGGGTGGACCCCAAAGAATTAAAGAAGGAATGTGTTTGTTTACTAAAGCTAAATTTAAAACCTGGCCTTCTCCTGTAAGATGCTCTTGTCCAATGAGATCCTCTAGTTTTTTAGGGCGCATTCTTTCGGCTAGTGGTTGC
>JBGAWX010000377.1:0-2059 GCA_044227375.1 Saprospiraceae bacterium | reverse complement strand
AAAATTTTTGAAGACTTACTAATTGATTTATCAATCAGATTATTTTCTTTGTTCAGTTGTGTAGTATCAATCGTCCAGTAATATGAAATATTTCCAGATGAATTCATTAATTGATTTGTAACCAGAACACCATTGTTATTACAATCAATATTCAGATCATTACCAAGATCCAGAGATGGATGAAGCGTATCGATGGAAACTTTCCATTGCGAACTATCCCTGCAATGATTTAAAGTATCTTCTATAATGAGTTTGTAATTTCCACTCAGGGAATGTAGAAGACTTGAACGGTTCTGAACAACCGATTGATCCGGTGCAATCCATTTAAATAAATATTTGACACTATCTTTTAGTGTAGAATTGAGTAACACACTTGATTTTCTGCAATCGAGTAAAGAATCTCCTTTTATTTCTGCACGGGGTTTTAGGGTATCCGCTTTTACATCATAATCTAATACAAGTATGCAACCTGAATTTTGATCTGTAATAGTTACTGTGTATTTTCTGGCTTTGTTTACCAAAACGGATTCTGTGAATTGACCTTTCAGAATACTAGTATCCGGAGCCCATTTATAACTATAAAGTCCACTGCCACTAATTAAAAACGCGTTAATGTGAACGCTATCATTACTGCAATTCAATTTGCCGGAAACAGCCAAATTCCCAAGAAATATTTCAGGTGCAGTGAATTCAATAGACGCTTCTGTTTCACAGATATTATTGCCATTGGCATAAATTACTTTAACCGTGTAAATTCCCGAACCTTTTCCTTTTGCCTGCAATCCATTTTGCGATAAAATGGTTCCAACATCAGTTGACCATTCATAACGGATATTCGGACCGGCAGAAGAGCCAAATGCTGTAAGATCAAATGGATCAGATGAGCATCTTGGTTTTACGAGTATATCAATTTTAGCAATCAGGTTTACAATTTCGACCATGACATCATCGGTGTCCAAACACTTTTCAAATAAGGCGATATCATCCAAGGCAAAATCATTTCCAGCACGTATCCCGGAAGTTTCGCTGATGCAAAGTGTAGTAGAAGTGGAGGTTGCTGTGAATGATACGATGAACCGTTGCCAGTCGCACAATTGACCAGCTTGAGTTGCTCCAATTTGGTTTCCATTCAATTTGACATTGAGTTGGGCAATGTTTGTGGGGTATACGGACATGCTCCAGAATTCAAACTGGTACATTCTTCCTACGACGGTTGTTACGGTCTGACACCAGCAATTTGTTCCTGCATTAGGGTGACCATTGAGAAGCAACATATTTCCACTGCCAGTGGTATGATCTCCGCAGGAGCTGAATCCACCATTCCATGTTGCGGGATTGGTTGCAATAAAATATTCTCCTTCTGTAGTATTGATAGTGGTATAGGTGTAGCCTGTACTAAATCCAGTGTTACCGGATTCAAAATCGCCATTGATGATGAGGTTGACTGTTGACAATCCTTCAGCGGTTAATTTGTAGGTGTATTTGCCTGGTTTTTTGTTTGTCACAATCGGATCCAAAATATTGGCATCGTTCAAGCCATTGGCAGGGGTCCAATAAATTTTTGAATAATTGCCCTGAACCGAACCCTGAAGTTGAATGAGTTGACTTGGATCACAGGTGAAAATATCCAGTCCGGCGTCAGCGTCAATGCCGGTGCATTGGGAAGATGCCTGATTGTGAATCGCAAGCAGAGCCATCACAGAAACTGTCAAACACTTTAATCTATACTGAAAGATCATGTTTTATATAGCTGAGAAAAATTTAATACATGAGAAATCCGAAGTGTAAGATACGAAATGCGGTAGTGAATTGTAACCAAAATAAAAAGCTGATGGCGGGACCCAATCCTATTAAGACTTTTCTTATAAAAGGATCTAGAGTGAGCCAACTTGTTTTTTCAATTTCGAGTGCATTGATTTATAAATGCTTTTTGGTTCTGGTTTCGGATCAAAAACATAATTCTCTATTTGATATTTTCGGTAACTCCATTTGATTTTCAGAACTGCAAAGACGATTTGAGTTATGATGATGCTTGTGAAAATTACGCTGGTCTCGAAAC
>JBGAWX010000376.1:0-2172 GCA_044227375.1 Saprospiraceae bacterium | reverse complement strand
GGCAGAATTCAACGAACTCATTAAAGGGCGGACCTATTGGTGGAATGGGTGACATGGTATGGAACCGCGATGCTGTGGTTGCGGTGCGAGGTGGATTTGATTGTTCGAAAGCACATCCTGCAATGGGCAACTATCATCATCACCAAAACCCCAGTGCATTCAAATTAGACTTGAATGTGATCTCAACAATTTGCAATCTTTATGATTCTGATGGACTTTACGCCATTGACAGCAATGTGCATTCACCGTTAATTGGATTTGCATATGATGGCTTCCCGATTTATGGTGCCTATGCTTATAAAAATACCGATGGCACAGGTGGAATTGTAAGAATGAAATCCAGTTATGCAATACGCAACATCACTAAAAGAAACCAATATGCTAACGGAAGTTCTGTAACGGCAGGCCCAGATGTGAGTGCTGCATATCCACTCGGATATTTTCGCGAAGATTATGAATACATCCCGACTTCAGCCGCTACTCCTGACTATTTGGATGAACACAACGGCCGGTTTTGCGTCACGCCGGAGTATCCAAATGGAATTTACTGTTATTTCGCAACGGTTGATTCAAAATGGAACTCCGCGTATCCATATGTTGTAGGACCTACTTTTTACGGTACTCGCACTGCAGCAAAAGTGAGTTCTATCAATGAACCGGTCACAACATACACACCCAATCCTACAAGTACTATCCATTCAAATACTTTTAATCTTGACGTCTCTATTTTTCCAAATCCAGCAAACGAATTAATCGCAATTCAATTCAATAACCTGAATCAGGAAGATGTGGAAATTCGCTTATGCGACATCACTGGTAATTACATTCAAAAGACAAAGTTATACCAGGGAAGCACCATTGCTTTTTTTGATACCCAAACCATTTATCCGGGAGAATATTTCATCTCCTTTATCAATATTCATGGGATGCTCACCAGAAAGATCATTATAAATAAATAAAATCAAAAAGATTTTTGGGATCAACACTTACTATTTAAATAGTACCTGGATTATATGATTCAATAAGAGTACCCATTACTTAAAGATATTCCTTTACTTTTGCAGACAGCTTTTATAACGAATGGAATTAATTAAACATTCCGGCTTCAATGTATTTGCAAATTATCATTTCAAGTGGATCACTAATTTCAACCCAATGAAAAGTAAATACTTTATAATTTTTTCTACAATCCTGTTCTTGCAATTCTTCATTTTGCCAGTCTATAGCCAGCATACCATCCAATTAAAAGAACCCATAGCAAACCCCTTTCCCCTGATCAAATCGGATCACACAACGACTCCCTGGTATCTTGAAATGAAATCATTGCGCCCAAATATTCTAAAAGCAGAAAAAGAATTTGATCAATATTTTGAACAACATCCGGAAGAAACCAGCAAACAGAAAAAAGCATTCATTCGCTGGCTGGAAACGGCCAGATTAAGTATGGATGAAGATGGATTTAACATTCCATATTCCATTTTACCTGAACATCAAAACTCTGGATTGAAATTGAGATCTACCCGAACCTGGCGAATGATCGGACCAAATTTTGCTGCAAAAACTACTTGTGGAACCAGTTCATCTTTATCGGGAGGATTTTGTGACCGGGTGTATATCAATCCAAAAAACACGAACAATTTATTTGCAGGATTTTCTTATGGTGGTTTATGGGTGAGTCTTGATCAGGGAAAAACCTGGGATCTTAAAGATGCTGAATTCAGTAATGGAACCAATACGTATGCTAACAGAGATTATTATTATGGAGATATTGAAGCCAGTAAAGTTGATTCTGCATTAATATTTGCAGCAACGGAAGCCGGATTATTAAAAAGCATCAATTCAGGTACAACGTGGACTTTGTGTCCTCAATTAAATAGAAATTCGGATGCATCCTTGCGTCCTTATTTCCTTGCCTTATCCACAACTACTACTTCAATTGTATTAGCAAGTTTTGGTAGAAAAATTTTCAGATCTACTGATGGTGGCAATACCTGGAATGTATCATTTGATAATTCCGCAGGCGGAAATAATCATCATTACACTTCTCAATATAATGACAATTCAACATTTGGAATTTACGACAGGACCTATAATTTTTTCGGAATTGAAGCGGACCATAATAACCCGAATACATTTTACCTTGGCGTTTGGAATTCCAATAATGAAGCCTGT
>JBGAWX010000375.1:0-2258 GCA_044227375.1 Saprospiraceae bacterium | reverse complement strand
AATGGTCAATTCCACAGTAAGATCGCCGCCTTTGGCATTCACCTGAATCTTATGGTGACCATTTAAATGATTCCTCAAGCAATGATAATATGCCGCAGCAGTAACACCGGTACCACACGCAAGAGTTTCCCATTCTACTCCGCGTTCATAGGTTGCAATTTGCAAACCGTCATGGGATTTTGATATGAAATTCACATTTACACCATCTTTTCCAAATAGGTTGCGCAATCTTCTACCCTCTTCGACAACTGGAATGTTCTCTAAATTTTGAACATCAATAATTAAATGAGGAGAACCACTCTGAATCAGCGTGCCATGCGAAGTGGATTCCGGCGAATCAATATCTTTCATTTTAACGGATACCAATCCGTTCATTAACCGGCCCACATGCCTTCCATCTTCTGCCATAAAACCAAACTCAGATTTAGACTGTTTACTTGCCATGTATTTAATTGATGCCCTGCTCCCATTACCACAGAAACTGGATTTGCGACCATCGCTGTTGAAGTATTTCATGCGAAAATCCATACCATCTTCTTTCACCAAGGCAATTAATCCATCTGCACCAATTCCGAAATGTCTGTCACAGAGTGTTTTGATCAAAACACTATCATTTAGATCCATTAATTCGAACTCAAAAAAATCTAAAATCACAAAGTCATTGCCTGTGGCTTCATATTTTTCAAATGGAATTAAGCGTTTCATTCGGCAAGATTACTTAATTATTTGATCAGGGCACAGTTTTTGTATAAAATTATACATTATTAAATTTTATAATATGAATATACATCTAAATAGATCCACCGTTTTCACGCTCCTCGCTTGTGCGATCATAAGCTGTCTATCTACTTGGATGACAATACAATATACCGGCAATAAGTCTCGAAGCCTGGTTTCTGATTCCAAATTTATCCATGAGGTCAACAATCCACCGGTATCTTCTTCTGATGAAGTATTATCCTCTTTAGCGAATCTGAATTCCATCGCTCAGGGAAATTTTATACTTGCATCCCGAAAAGGGACCCCCGCAGTGGTTTTCATTGAGTCGATTTCAGAGGCCTCTGAGAATATTTTTATGCTACCAAACAGGGGACTTGCAACCGGCTCCGGAGTAATCATTTCGCCGGATGGATACATCGTAACGAATAACCATGTTGTGGAGAACTCAGAAAAGATTCAGGTCCAACTCAATGACAACAGAGAATATGAAGCCAGTTTGATAGGGACCGATCCCACTACAGACATTGCCTTACTAAAAATTGAGGATTCCGGATTGCCCTATTTAGAATTTGGCAATTCTGATTCCAGCATGGTTGGGGAATGGGTTCTGGCCATTGGCAACCCGTTGAGATTGCAATCCACCGTTACAGCAGGCATTATTTCTGCGAAAGCAAGAAATATAAACATTCTCAACAACCAACAATACAATATCGAATCATTTATCCAAACGGATGCTGTTGTCAATCCGGGAAATAGCGGCGGTGCATTGGTCAACATTCAGGGAGATTTAATTGGTATCAATACAGCCATAATGAGTCAAACTGGAAGATATGAAGGGTATTCTTTTTCAATCCCTTCGAATCTCGTCAAGAAAGTAATCATGGACATTAAAGATTTTGGAACTGTGCAAAGAGGACTTTTGGGAGTGGTCATAGAAAAAGTAGATAACGAAAGAGCAAAAATATATGGCTTAAATTCGGTAACCGGAGTATTTATCAGCAACACCACCAAGGATGGTGCAGCAGAATTGGCAGGACTAAAAGCAGAAGATATTATTCTTGAAATCAATGACCGGAGCATTAAATCAGTACCAGAACTTCAGGAAATCATTGGCCGATTGAGACCCGGATCCAAGATTAATATCAAATACTGGAGGAACAACAAGTCCATGTCTACAGAAGCTGTATTAAAGAATCAAGTCAACACTACATCTTTAATCAGCACCCGTAGAGATCCCATTCTTTTAGATTTGGGTTTTGAAGTCAGAGATCTGACAGCAGAAGAAAAAAATGAATTGGGCAGGTCTGGTATAAAAGTATTAAGTATATATCGTGAAAGCATTATTGATAAAACAAACATGGCTCCTGGATATGTAATTACTTCAGTGAATGGCAAAAAAGTAACCAATGTCGATGGACTCATAGCTCAAATGAATTCAGCCGATGATGAAATATTACTCGATGGATTCTATGAAAAATACAAAGGACGATTTCCATATCGCTTTCACAAAAATTAAACTTCAATAATTTAGTCATTGT
>JBGAWX010000374.1:0-2326 GCA_044227375.1 Saprospiraceae bacterium | reverse complement strand
ACTCGTTGTGTTGAAAATCAAAAAATGTTTTCGTCTAAAGATATTTCCGTTAAACAAGCGATCAGGCAACAAAATGCAGCGGTATTGAATGCTCCCGCCGCTCCGAATACATACAATGTAATACCGGTTCCTTATGAAAGTCCCAAACACCATTCAAGAGAACTCGTTGTAGATCCTGCAAGTCCAACGGCATCGCCCTATGGATGGCATGATACCAATGGTGCAGCAGGAAATGAATATACCATCACGAGGGGTAATAACGTACACGCATATCCTGACCGCAATGGGGATAATGCTTCAGAGCAGAATAACGCTAACGGAGGAACGAATCTCATTTTCGATTTCCCCTTTAATGAAAATGCAGAACCGGATAATTATGTACCTGCGGCTACCGTGAATTTATTTTATATGAATAACATGATGCATGATGTGATGCATGGTTTTGGATTCAATGAGGTTGCAGGAAATTTTCAAGCCAATAATTATGGTAAGGGCGGAGCTGCAAATGATTATGTAAATGCTGAAGCACAGGATGGAAGTGGTACGAGCAATGCAAATTTTGCAACACCAGCTGATGGTGGCAATGGAAGGATGCAGATGTTTTTGTGGTTGTCATCAGGTGTTGAAACGTATATAGCAAAACCGGATTCATTAATCGGAAGTATCGATTCAAGAAGAGCAAGCGGATGGGGCGGTGCTCCTCCTCCAGCATTTACGGCTGATGCAGTAATCGGAAATGATCATTCCGGAGCACCCACCTTGGGATGTGCGACAAACGGTTTCAGAAGATCAGAAGTGGAAGGAAAAATTGTGTTGATCGATCGGGGAACCTGTGAGTTTGGACTCAAATCACTTAACGCTCAGAAAGCTGGTGCAGTCGCTGTAATCATCTGCAATTTCGAAGATGCTTTCGTGACCATGGGTGCAGGTGCCGTTGGTAATCAGGTTACCATACCCGCTTATTTTACTACAAAATCCATTTGCAATAGATTAAAACTCATGATCACCAATGGAGAGTTAAAAATAGAAATCAGAGAACCGGGATCCAATTCAGGTCCTGATTCATTGGATGGTGATTTTGATAATGGAGTCATTGCACACGAATATGGTCATGGCATTTCCAATCGTTTGACTGGAGGTCCTGCCAATTCAAATTGCCTGGGCAATCAGGAGCAAATGGGAGAAGGATGGAGTGATTTTATGGCGTTGATTATGCAAGCTAAAAATGGAGACGATGGTGCAACTCCTCGAGGAATTGGAACTTATGTGATCAATGAAAAACCAGATGGATTTGGAATTCGAAGAAGACGTTACAGTACGGACATGAATATTAATGAATTCACTTACAAAAACATTGAAGCAGAATCGCATGATCTTGGGGAAGTATGGACTTCTGTATTGTGGGATATGTATTGGGCGCTTTCCGACAAATATGGATTTGACCAGAATTTTAAAAATAAAACTGCGGGAAATAATATTGCAATTCAATTAGTCATGGATGGCATGAAGTTGCAACCCTGCAGTCCCGGATTTCTCGATGGACGAAATGCAATTTTGAAAGCCGATTCTATCAATAATCAGGCAAAGAATTCATGCCTGATCTGGGAAGTATTTGCAAGACGGGGAATGGGATTCTTTGCAAATCAGGGATCTAATAATATGGTCCATGATGAAATAGAAAGTTTTTTACCTGCATTGGTTTGTATCAATAAAGTCCTGGTTAATAAAAAAGCAGGGTATTATAAAGACGCAACCACTTTTGTTAAAAATGATGTAGTAAAACCCGGCGATCAGTTTTCATTTACTCTCGATATCAATAATTATAAACCCGGCGCAGTGAATAATGTGGTAGTCACCGATAATATTCCTGCAGGATGTTCTTATGTTAATGGTTCGGGGGTTCCTGCGCCACAAGTGAATGGCAATACTTTGGTATGGACGTTTTCCCAGTTAAAATCGATCGAATCAAAACGAATTACTTATAAACTAAAATCAGATATTAATACGGCATCTTCAACTTTTTGGTTTGATGACGTAGAACAACCCAATGCAGATACACTCAATTGGATATCTGATCTTTTTAGTCAGTCAAAAATTGGAGAAAGTCTTTGGTATGTCGCCGAACAATATGGTGTGGACCAATCCAAGGCATGGATTGCAGAGGAGAAAGTGGGTTCGCCAAATGATATTGTTCTCTTTCAAAAACTCCCGATTAAATTGAATGGCCCCGAGCCTTCATTGTATTTCTATCATTATTACAATACCGAAAATGGGTTTGATGGAGGAATGATTGAAGTATCCAAAGATGGGTTTAATTGGGAAACTG
>JBGAWX010000373.1:0-2338 GCA_044227375.1 Saprospiraceae bacterium | reverse complement strand
ATACAGAATCGGGGATACCTGTAGATTCAGTTTCAATATGATCACTACGGATCCAAGTTGTCCAGGGGTAGCGGATGGCACTGCGAAAACAAATTTGCAAAGTGGAATTGCAGCTCAGTTTAAGTGGTCTACAGGGGATACCTTGCCGGAACTTAAAAATTTAGATGCCGGGAATTACACATTGAAAGTAATTTATAATAAATGCTTGTATCAATCTCAATTTACAATTCAATCCAAGCCTAAGGATACAGCCTGTATTGTTTCCCCTGAATTTTTTAAGCAGCCATGTGAAGGAGATACCATTCCTGTGCGCTTGTGTGAAAAAGTGAACTCATTAAAGTTTCAGTGGTATAAGAATGGAGTCGAAATTATTGGGCAACAGGATTCCATTCTCTTAGTAACTGAAAATGGTAGTTATCAATTAAAATATACGGATAGCACAGGATGTGAGTCAGAACTCTCGAATGTCGAAGTTATTACGTTTCAGCCTCGAACCACTGCGGCTGTCTTGATGATTCAGAATGATACCCTGTATGCCACTCCAAATCATGATTATTATTACTGGTATATGAATGGGGTCTTAATAGATGCTACTACTGTTCCATTTTATAAAGTTGCTGTGAACGGCAAATACCAGGTGGAAGTTGCAGATTCCAATAAATGTCCCGCATCATTGTCGAACGAAGTAGTTTATCTGGTAATTAAAACAAATGATATACAAGATAGCGGAGTTTTTAAATTGCGTCCCAATCCCGTTATTAATTATTTAATTTTAGAGTCGAAGCAATTATTGAATTTAGCCAAAATAAATTATCAGATCATTTCAAATCAAAATCAGGAAATCCTGAGCTCACGGTTCACAAATTTCAAAGATTCGTTGCGGATCGATGTATCTCATTTAACGCCCGGAATGTACTGGATTCAAATTCAGTCCGGCAAGCAAAAGGAGAAACTTCCATTTATCAAAATTGGGCAGTAGATTAATGGAATCGTTTATGCAATCAGAAGTTGAGATCCTTATTTTTTAAAGGAATTTGTGGGTGTTGGCAGGCTCGAACTGCCGACCTCCGCCCTGTCAAGGCGGCGCTCTGAACCAACTGAGCTAAACACCCATGCTAATTGGGCTTGCAAAACTATACATATTGAGACAACTATCAAAAAGTTTTAAGGATATCTTCCCGAGCTTATTATTTTTAAGCTAATATTGCGAATTAATTAATGGGATTCATATATGTTTGAAATACCTGATTTTGGAAGCTTTGAAATCATTCTAAGTTTTTTGACACTTACTTTTCTGGAAATTGTTTTGGGTGTTGACAATATCATTTTTATTTCAATCACCGCCGCAAAACTTGATCCCATAGAGCGGAAGAAAGCAACGACTTCCGGATTGATTGCCGCGATGTTTCTCAGGATTGTTTTGTTGTTGGGCTTAAGTTTTCTCACCGCGATGCAAAAACCCTTAATTCAGATTGAAGCTTCTTGGATTCATGCAGGGTTTTCAATTCAAAGTTTAATACTTATAGTTGGGGGATTCTTCCTCATGTATAAAAGTGTAACGGAAATACATCATAAGCTTGAGACAGAAGATGAGGATATGGCAAGTGATGCAAGTAGAAAACTTGGATTGAATCAGGCAATATTCGAAATCACTTTAATCAATTTAATATTTAGTCTTGATTCTATATTGACTGCTGTGGGAATGACCAATGGTTTGCATGGTGCTTTGTGGATTATGATTGCTGCTGTTGTGTTGTCTATTGTCATCATGATTGGATTTGCGCATCCTGTTGGTAAATTTGTAAATGAACATCCTACAGTTCAAATGTTAGGACTTTCATTTTTAATCCTCATTGGATTTATGTTGATTGCAGAAGGTTCCCATTTGGCTGAACTTGAGATTGCCGGAGCTAGTGTGGGTTCAATACCAAAAGGATATCTTTATTTCGCTATTGCATTTGCATTGCTGGTTGAATTTTTAAATATGCGTTTGAGAAAGAAGAGAATGAAACCGATTCAATTGCATGGCATTCAGGAAGACGCAAGGCAAGCCGGATATTTTAATTCTAAAAAAGAACAATGATGTTTCAATTAAACAGGGACTTGATTTTTTTTGATGTTGAAACAACAGGACTGCATGTCATCCGCGATCGCATTTTGCAAATCGCAATGATCAAATACTTTAAGGATGGAGGCGAGGCTAAAGAAATTTCTATGATTATCAATCCGGGCATTCCCATTTCTGAAGAAGCATACAAAGTCCATGGAATCGGGCCAAAAGAAGTAGCCGGCAAACCTACTTTTAAAGAGGTTGCGCAACAACTCTTTGATTTTATAG
>JBGAWX010000372.1:0-2403 GCA_044227375.1 Saprospiraceae bacterium | reverse complement strand
GGCAAAGTTATCAAAGTTCGACCTGAATAAAGTACTTATTAACAATCTGTTGAAAAAAGCCTTCCTAAAAAAATCTTAATTTTTCCAACTTGTCAAATTACAATTATGAAAAAAATAATATATCTTTTTACTTGTTTATTTATGTTGTTCAATTTCAGCCAATGTAAAAATGATAAACAACAGGAATCCGGAAGCAATGACTCTGCAACAAATGAATCTTCGAGCTCCGGAAGCAATCAGAATCCTTTAATTGTTGAATTACCAAAGGTCTATTATCATCCTGATGGATTGCATCCTTTAACTCTGGTTGAAATGAGAGATTTCGGAACTAATCATCCGGACAGTTTAAGAAGTTTGCCATTGAAAAACAAGCATGGAGAACCCATCACCTACTCGGTGTTGGAAGATCCTGAAAAACCGGTATTCATGCAAATGTATGCTAACGAACAAGGACAAGTGATGGAAGCAGTGGTCTATGAATTGAATGATACCATCCGAAATCTGATGATGAAGGTTCGAAACCCATCTAAATAAAAATTAATTGCGCATTGAGATGAATTTGAATAACCATACGTTCCTTATCATCTGTATTTTAAGCACTTTCTTGTTTACTCATTGTAAAAATGAGAATCAGAAGAGTGATCGTACAGGAAAACCCAAAGAGATCATCACGGTTCCGTCGAATGACAAAAACCAGGATGCTAATAATGATGCCTTTCTCATCAAAACCCCGCCAGGTTACTATCAGCCGCATGGCCTTAGGCCATTGAATCTTATAGAATCTTTTGAACTTGGGAAAAGCAGACCATTTTCCAACAGCTGCCCGCTAAAAGATAAATTCGGAAAGCAGATTTCTTGGGATACTTTGTTGCATTCTCCAGTTCCTTTATTTCTTCAGATGTATGTGAATGAAAATAATCAGCTTGTTGAAGGAGTGGTATTTGAAACAAATGACACTATACAAGGACTGATCATGCGTGTCCGCATAGCTAAAAGCGGGAATTAGAAAATTATTTCTTCTCTTCCATCTTCATTTCCCCTACAGCTTCTTTTTTCATTCCGTCATCCATTGTTGCCGGTTTGGATTTGGATTTAAAAATATCGAGGGTTACAGTGACTTCATGGGATCCATTATTGAAATTCTGGAATTCCAAATAGGATTGATCATAAGAATAATAAATTCCCAACTGATTTAACTTAATACCGCCCAGCATGCAGATGCGGTGCCAGGATGGATTATAGCTGTAGGTAAAGCCTGCAAACAATCGGTCATCCATCATTTTTGCAAGCAAATTGAAATCCGCACCAAATGGTACATCGGATATTTTTCTCAATCCGATGGATGGCTCTATGACAACTCTGTATTCCGGCATTTTCCATATGGCTCCGATGAAGCCAATGAAATTAACAGGCTTTTCCGGTTTGGGTACATTTGATGTGGTGCTTTTCTCATCAAGTCGTGTTTGAACGAGATGGGGAATGCTGATACCCAGTTTATACTTTCCCATGATCTCAGCATAAAATCCAAAATCTGCAGCGAAATACTTTTCTCCATTTACTGCTGCATTGATTTTCGGATCATTGTTTTCATGAAGCGGATCCGTTAAGGCTTCATTGTCCAGATTGTATTGAATGTATGCACCCGAAATTCCAAAAGCCATTCGCATATCTTTACTCGCGTTAAACTGATATGCATAATTTGCCTGTGCTAAAAATCGGTTAGCAACACCAAAAGTTTCGGTATAGATCATTGCTCCCAAACCCATATTCGGTGCAGGACTTCCGTCAATTGCAAGGGTTAATCCTTTCGGCGAACTTTCAAATCCGGCCCATTGGTTTCTGTAATTCAACAGGAGTTTGCCATCTCCGTTGAATCCGGTATTTGCAGGATTGATCAGAAAAGGATGTATATAATAGTGATTGTAGACTGCCTGTGTTTTTAATGCAGTTGCATAGTCTTGTGAAGTGGCATGCTTTGTAAATGCAGCGCAAACAATCACAACCAGAATATATTGATAAAATTTTTTCATACTATTCATATTATCGATTTACAAAAACTTATCTGACAATTGTAACAGTTCCTTTATAATAAGCATCATTCTTACCCGACTCCTTGACTTTGAGTATCCACATATAAGTACCTTCTGTGAGATCATCTCCGTCAGCATCCACGCCTGTCCAGTCATTGGTATAATTGACTTTTGAATACACCACATTTCCCCAACGGTCATATATGGTCAACAGGTTTTCATTTTCTGTGGCGCATTCGATTTTCAATTCATCATTATAGCCATCGCCGTTTGGTGAAATTGCTAATCTGCCCAAATAGCAATCTACTGTAGGTCCGGTTTCATCGCAAACTAAAAAGGTTTCAGAAGCAGTACATCCGTTGAAATCCGTTAT
>JBGAWX010000371.1:0-2422 GCA_044227375.1 Saprospiraceae bacterium | reverse complement strand
CTGGTATCAAATCGCCCGACATAAGAACATTGATAATCATGTAAACTTTTCAATGGCAATTGGCGGTCAGCAAAAGTTGCAACCAATCCATGTCTTTCCACTGAACCTGTATCAATCAAATCATTTTTTATCCAATTTCTGAATACCCAATGATCATTGTATGTCACCGGCAATTTGATCACTTTAAACCGTTGACTGAAATTTTTGAAGTCTGTGTATTCGCTTTTCACTTTACAAGAACTGTAAGTAAGCAACAAGAGCAAAAATGAAAAATATTTAATCATCTAATTTTTTTATCAATAAGATATCACAGTTGAAATTAGGAACGGGACAATTCACTCAAACACTAAATGAACCTGTTTCAAATATTTGAATTCTTTATTTCTTCGTCACTCTGATTGCAACTCTCCGGTTGCGTTCTCTTCCTGCCGGATCATTATTATCTGCAATCGGATTATCGGCTCCATATCCTACTGCTTTGAGTCGTTTTTCATCTATACCCAGATCAACCAAAGCTTTCTTCACTGCTTTTGCCCGTTCAAGGGAGAGTTTCTTGTTTGCAGCCGGATCACCAGTATTGTCAGTATATCCACCAATTTCGAATTCAACCTTTGGCATTACATTCATGATTGCTGCGAGGGCTTTTAATTGCTCATCAGAAACTTTATTTAATTTTATACTGTCCGTATCAAACAGGATCCGGTCAAAATTAAACCAGGCCTTGTTATCTTCGACTACCGTTGCAGGATCCTGAATCCAACCCAATAAACGCAGTTCCATTCCTTTTTTAGGAAGTCCTAAAAATGAATCCTCCAGTTTTATAGTTACGTATTTTCCCAAAGCCTTCCAGGTAAGTTTGAATGCCTGGCCTGCAGCATCCAGGCTCTCATCAATATAAAAAGCTGCATCTTCTGTTTCCTCTTCAACGGTTTCAACGATTTCAGTAACTGTCCTGTATGCCCCACTTAATTTATCTGCTACTTCCTTTTGGCTGCAAGATTTTGCACAAAACCATAAACCACCAACCAATGCAAGCAAACCAACAAGCCACATCCACCAATTGGGATTGGGATTTGACATTTCCTCCGGATTCGATTCTGATTCTTCTTTCTTAAACATTAAATGCGTCATGCCCATTTGTGAAGTCCAACCTGATGGCAAAGCATCAAGTATCACTTCCTTATCATCTGAAATCCATTTCAATAAACCCGCCATACCCAATTCGCTGATCTCAACTTTATTTCTCAAAAAAGCCAGAACCAAAGGTGCTGCAATAGACAATATCTTTCCTGCTGAATTGCTTTTATGAAATGCACCAACTCGTCCAATACTGTTCAACACCGTAGCTTTTCCACCAAATAAATCATTGAGCAATCCCGCTCCGATTCCGGTATTTGATGATGCCGCTGAGTTGCCTTCAAATAAAAGCTCCAATTGATTCAGCAATTCCACATCATTATCCTTGTGTTGAATCAGATCCCAAACCTTGACCAATTTTTCTTTGTCATGTACTGCGTTGAGAATTGCTGCCAGTATTGCAGGATTGGCATGATGAAATCCCCTGGCTGTATTGTCTTCCGATTCACCAAGAAAATTTGATGCTTTTGCAATCAGCTCTCTCGAAATATGCGCATTGAGTTGCTCAAGTACATTCATAATTTAGGCTTTTAGCTATAGGTTTTCAGACTGCAGGCGATTGAATTCAGAGTCTCATTTGATTCTCCCAAAATTCATTATAACCTGATCGGCCAGCACCTTGAAGCAGTGTTTTAAATAATATTGATCAATTTAATAAAGACCTGCAAATTTAGAAGGGACTTGCTTTAATTCATTAAATCATTTGTTATTGCTTTCAAATAGTCTTCGAAGGAATCGTCATCTTTGTCTCCAAAATCAAATTAATGCTACTTTTATGGACCTCGAATCTTTGAAATATCCCATCGGAAAGTGGATCAAACCCTCTGAATATCAAGAGACTCAGATAAAAACATGGATAGATGATCTTCGAAAATTTCCGGAACAATTTTCTGCGGCACTCAAAGATCTTTCAGAACCTGAACTCTCAAAAAGATATCGTCCAGACGGATGGACTTTGAGACAATTAGCACACCATGTTGCAGACAGTCACATGAATGCTTATATACGGCATAAACTCGCATGCAGTCTTCAGGAACCAACGATCAACCCGTATCCGGAAGCTATATGGGCAGATATGGCTGATGTCAGTACAGTCCCCATTATTCATTCGCTACAACTCCTTCATGAAATGCATCTGCGATGGACTGTCTTTTTGGATTCATTGGATGCCTCATCCCTTGAGCGAAAGTTTTATCATCCTCAAAATGAACGATTTATCACAATGAAGGAATCTATTGGAATGTATTCTTGGCACAGCCGTCATCATCTCGCGCATACACTGAAT
>JBGAWX010000370.1:0-2431 GCA_044227375.1 Saprospiraceae bacterium | reverse complement strand
ATTCCATCTTCCGTGAAGAATTTCAGCAGGTATTCAAATATACTGGATACCTCTTTTCAGCATACTGGAATCAACACAAAATCAGAACAGCATTACTATTCCATAAATCTGAAGTCCGCAAACAATTCAGATCATATTTCTGATTCTTCGCAAACTCTATTTTTATCTGGCGCTCCAAGTGATCAATCCGTTCAATTATCATGGAATGCTAAAACTGCTTGGAACAATTATCTTTTTACCATCTACAGATTTAACAATGCCACACAACAATTTGACTCCATCAGTCAAACCGATTTATATTCCTTTACAGATCACAACCTGGTCAACTCAACCGAATATTGCTATTTAATCAAATCCTATGGCGAATATGGAATCCAAAATATTGAGCATCCCTTAATCAATCATTCAAATATCCTCTGCGCAACTCCTTTTGATAATCTTGCTCCCTGCTGCCCGGTGTTAACAATAAAAGGACCCTGTGATGAAAATCAAAATCCCGATCCGGATCAATTGATCAATACATTGAGTTGGACCAATCCTAATATCAACTGCAGCTCTAAAGATGCTGTTGGTTATCGCATTTACAGCATACAGACCAATGTCAAAAAACTGATTGGGGAAATAACGGATATTCATCAAACCACATTTGAACATCATCTTTTGGAAACGATTCCAACTTGTTACCAAGTTACGGCATTTGATTCATTGCAAAATGAATGCTTCAATTCAGATTCTGTTTGTGTAAAATATTGTCCGAGATATAAATTGCCGAATACCTTCACGCCCAATGGAGATAATCATAATGATTTGTTTAAGCCTTATCCATTTCTATTTATTGATAAAATCAATATGAAAATTTTCAATCGTTGGGGAAATCTCGTTTATACTACAGTGGATCCTCATATTAATTGGGATGGCACAGATTTAAATGGAAAGAAGCTTAGCGATGGTGTTTACTATTATCAATGTGACGTATATTATACAGGATTTCAATCCAATAATTTTAAAAATGAAACCATAACAGGATTTATAGAAATGTTATCAGGTAAAAATTAACTCATGTTTACAGGCATTATTGAAGAAACTGGTATAGTCAAATCATTAAAGAAAGATAAAGAAAATCTTAGCATAGAAATTCAATCCAAGCTTTCGTCGCAATTAAAAGTCGATCAAAGTGTATCGCATAATGGGGTCTGCCTTACGATTACAAAAAAAACAAAACAATCTCATTTTGTTACAGCGGTAAAAGAAACGCTAGAAAAAAGCAATCTCCGCCATTTGAAAAAAGGCAGCATCATCAACCTGGAACGATCATTGCTTTTCGGTGGACGGCTGGATGGACATTTGGTACAAGGCCATGTAGATCACTCTTCTAAAGTTGTAAAAGTCATGGACCATGCCGGCAGCAAAGAAATACAAATCGAGTTACACAAAAAGGATTCCAACTTGGTCATCGACAAAGGCTCTGTATGTATAAACGGTATAAGTCTTACGATTTCCAAACTAAAGAAAAATTCTTTTAGCGTGGTCATCATTCCTTATACATTGGAGCATACTAACATGAAGCAGATCAAAAAAGGCGACTTAGTCAATGTGGAATTCGATGTTCTTGGAAAATATGTTGCTAGAATTCTTAAAGATAAATAGCCATACAAAGAATAGGTTCCCCACAAAACATTGTGATCGGCAAATTCCTTTTGATCGGCTTGCTACCAAATTGTAAAATTCATTAAAAGATGAATTCTTAGAAAATTGGATTGCCAACTTACAATTGATTGAAATCAATTGTAATTGACTTATGATCACAATAGAGTGATTCTTCCTCTTGGTGACATGACTTTTTTACTGACTAAAGTCAGGGTATGTTTTTTTTCGGAAACAACTGAAATACTATTGATTTTAAGATGTCGATGTGAATGGTATAATCACAACATGATTGGCAAAACGGATTTTGCATGAAACCCAGACGTAGACAAAGCATACTCCTAACCAAGCTATTGAACTTTGAGCATTCGTATTCCAACCATTGCTTGGCGTAGGCTGCGCCTACGTCACGGTGTTTGGCAAATTCTATTTGCCATAGGTTGCTATGAAAATGAAAAATTAGTGATGAATGAATACTTAGAAAATTGTAATTCGTACTTACAATTGTTTGAAATCAATTGTAATTCAATAATAGCCCCAAAAGAGTGATTCTTTCTCTTGGTGACATGACTTTTATACTGACTAAAGTCAGGGTATGTTTTTTTCGGAAACAACTGAAATACTATTGATTTTAAGATGTCAATGCGAATGGTATAATCACAACATGATTTGCAAAAACGGATTTTGCATGACACCCAGACGTAGACAACGCATACTCCTAACCAAGCTATTGAACTTTGAGCATTCGTATTCCAACCATTGCTTGGCGTAGGCTGCGCCTACGTCA
>JBGAWX010000036.1:0-18026 GCA_044227375.1 Saprospiraceae bacterium | reverse complement strand
CCAATAATTTCACCCAAAAATTAGCAATTTTATTGATCAAGAGTGCAGCAGATTGTATAAAACTAAAAATGCTTACCACATAAAATGCTTATTGAATCAAAATCTCAAATAAAAAAGTTACGAGAATGAGTAAAAAAGAAAACTAATTATTCAAGGCAAGAAGAAATAAATGCTTTTATTTCTTCTTAAACTAAATCAAATATAAAAATCCCATGTGTCAAGAATAAACAGAATTAATTATTGTAAATCATCAGCAAAATGTTTACCAAATATAGCTTAAATTTAAGGTGTATTTTATGGAATTCAAAATGTTTAACCATAAAAAACATAAGCATTGAAAAGAGGAAGAAAACCTAATGCTACTCAGTTAATTAATGAGTTAAAACGGTGTACCCGAGTTACAGGTCACATTCATCATATGGGAATCATGAAAATAAGATTAAGACTGAATTAATTGGTTTACTAAACTATCCCTTTGCAAATATACCATCTTAGTGCTTGAATGATTTCACGAAAAAATAGATATTCTGTATATTGGTTATGGTATGTTAATGAATTATACTTGATAGCATTAATACTTAAATTTTCAGGCCCTTTCATTGATAATTAAGTGTCATATTGACTAGCACTAAAGTGTTTACCTCCTAATGATCTTATTCGAAATATAATAAATAGATCCAATGATTTCAAGTAGCTATTTTTATGTAAAAATTTTAAGAGAAGGTATTCTAATGCTCCATTTTAAATTTCAATTTCAGCACAATGATAATTGATTAAATATTTCATTCAATGTAATACTCCCCTAAATTGAGACCAAAGGTTTAGTTGTAAAAAAACTATTAAATTTACTAAACCTATGAAAAAAACAAGACGCAAATTTACTTCAGCATTTAAGGCTCAGGTGGCTTTAGAAGCTATTAAAAACAAAAAGACGATGGCTGAGTTAAGCCAGCAGTTTGATGTTAATCCGGTAATGATTTCCAAATGGAAAACCGATTTTCTGGAAAATATGAACCTCGTTTTTGAAAAAGATAAAGGTTCTTCAGATTCGTCAAGCGATTCGGAAATTGAAAAGCTATATGCCCAGATAGGCCAGCTAAAAGTTGAGAATGATTTTTTAAAAAAAAGTTGCAAGAAACTGGGGATATGAAGCAACGCGTAGAAATGGTGTCTACCAGAATTCAAAAGCTGAGTATACGCAAGCAATGCGATCTGCTTAGTGTGCCACGAAGTAATTTATATTATCAACCTGTACCGGAAAAACCAGAGAATGTAAAAATGATGAATATCATGGACAAACATTTGTTGGAGCACCCGACTGAAGGTGTTGAATCAATGGTTGATCTTTTGAAAGGAATGGGGTATCCAGTAGGTCCAAAGAGAATAAGAAGGTTGTTTAAGGTTATGGGATGGCAAACGATATATCGTCGTAAAAATCTCACTAAACAAGGCCTTAAGCAATTTATTAAGCCGTATTTGCTCAGAAATCTGGAAATTACTCACGCCAATCAAGTATGGTGTACCGACATTACCTATATCCCAATGGCAAAAGGATTCATGTATATGATTGCCTTTATTGATGTATACAGTCGCAAGATAATGGGCTGGAGTATAAGTAACAGCATGAGCAAACAATGGTGTGTTGCAGCTTTAAAAGAAGCAATCGCAGAGAATGGGAAACCGATAATTATAAATTCAGATCAAGGATCCCAATTTACAAGTTTTATGTGGACTCATTTTTTGGAATCAGAAGAAATTTTGATTTCAATGGATGGAAAAGGAAGAGCAACAGATAATACCTGGATCGAAAGATTTTGGAAAACTCTTAAGGACAATTACATTTATTTAAATCCTTGTGATAATGGTATTGAACTTTTTGAAGGTGTCCAAAACCATATCGCTTATTACCACCAGAAAAAGCATCAAACCACTGGACAATCTCCAAATAAACGATACGATGAATCAATTAAAAATCAGGCAGCTTAAAATCAATTTTATTAACTTAACTTAATGAACTTTTGGTACAACTATTGGGGAGTATTACACAAGATCTATAATTCATACTAGCTTGGCTTACCACGAAGACAGTTAAATTTCAATAACTCATTTCAGATTTTTACAGAAAAATCATTTTATTTTAAATGCCTGCATGTTCTCATTGTTGTTTGCAGCTATGATGGTGGTATTGCCCTTTACATTTACAAGCCGGATCTCTCTCACATCGTGATACAATTTTAACCCTGATACAGCATTTGAAAGTGAGGCAAAATTTCCGTCACCTGAATTCAGCAAGATCAAACCAACACTTGCGTCGCTTCGAGCAGTTTCCACTTCTCTATTGTAATAATTACCGGCAAGTAACATGTCTTTTATACCATCACCATTGAAGTCATAAAATCCAATACTTTGAACGGTAGAAATCTGAGCTTCCATAGGTAAGTTGACCTGAGTAAAGCCACCATTACCATTATTCAGCAATACCATACTATGGAATTCAGTTACAATTTTTTTAGTCGTTCCATCCATCTTTCCTTCAAGAATTTCTTCCAAGGACGCCTTTGCAAATTGATCATAGGTTTTAAACTTGGAAGAAATAAAAGGCATTTGTTCAGAAGAGCACTGCCGACCCCTTACTGGAAATAATTTTCCATCGGGACTCCTGGATGCCAAATAAGTATCCCAACTCCCATTCCCATCAAAATCATTGAGAAAGACATTAAATGGCTTTTGCTTGCTTGCCTTAAATTTCGAATTCAATCCCAAATTACCAAGAACAAGATCTTCATTTCCATCACCATTAAAATCAAATTTCTGGATCGTATTCCACCAACCGAACAAGCTGTCTGTTTTGTATTGCGTTGGTGCCCATTCCCCGACGATTACTAAATCCTCATCCTTGTCTTTGTCAAGATCAATCCAACAAGCATCTGTCACACACTCGAAACGTTTTGCCATTGCAGGCTCATGCTCCATCGTCTTGTCCTCGAAGACTCCTTTATTATTTATTAAAATTGCACTTCGTTCAGACAAACCATATTTACCCGGAATCAATCGACCTCCTAAGAATAAATCAAAATCACCGTCACCATCGATATCTGATGCGCGCACTACTGATTTACTAAAATTCAGTTGTGGGATTTTATTTGTAGCATCAGTGAATACTCCTTTCCCAGTATTCAGATACAAATGATCACCATATAAACCGGATCCTTCTGAAAACTCATTACTTCCTGAAACCGTATATATGTCGCGATCACCATCTCCATCTGAATCAAAAAACAAAACGTCCATAATCTCACTGGCTTTGTATTTAGACCAGGGCTGTGTTGCAGAAGGTATGAATTTGCCGGATTGATTTTGTATTAATAGTTTTCCGGAATTGCCCGCTGAACCGCTGAGAAAAAGATCGTCTAATCCATCCCCATTGACATCTCCAGACTCCAACGCAGGCCCAAGAGTAGATTGCTTGTAGGGTATCAACACTTCCTTTTTGAAATCATCATATTCATTTTCTACATGCTTAATACTGTCAAAACATTCTTTACTTACATCATCGCAAAGTATGAAAGGAACAATTTGAAACAATTGTTCTTTCATTGTTGTCGTGGCATTTTTTTCTTCAATGGTAATTTCTGAATTAGCCTTGATATTATCCACGCGGATATATAGTGAATGACAGGCTCTGAAGACGACATATAGCCTCTCGCATTTATCAATTCAGCCATTTGTATTCTTCGGTTACCGTATGCGATGAGTACCCGTGCACCAAATGATCTTAAATTTTTATCAGACCCTTCCAATTTTATTCTTAAAAAATTCCCGTCCTTGTTTTCAACAGCCATATTTTTATAGACAAAGGCTTCCTGATTCATATTATTGACAATTAAATCAACATCACCATCATTGTCCAAATCAGCATAAGAAGCTCCCTGCGAAAACGATTTCTCGGTTAATCCCCATTCGTTGGCCACATTTTTAAAATGCAATTGTCCGTCATTCTGATACATATAATGCTGAAGAGGAACCGATGGTGCTTTTTCCATAATCTCAACCCTCGGTATGCTTTTATCTTCATAGGCTTTAAAGGCGTATGTGATAAAATCGCGGTTTCGGATATCCCGCAAAATTCCGTTTGTCACAAATAAATCTTTAAAACCATCATTATCAAAATCAGAAAAAAAAGCAGACCAGGACCAATCTGTCTTTGCGACACCAGCCATTTGCCCGATCTCACTAAAAAATCCATTTCCTTGATTAAGTTGCAAGGTATTCACCATGTACTGGTAATTATTGCCTGCATTGGCGATTCGCCAGAATTTTTCCGGATCCATAGCGGCCATATTGGTCTTGTTTCGATAATGGTCTTCAGGGGTCATGTCTGCGACAAAAATATCGAGCCAACCATCATTGTTTATGTCTGCCGCATCAGTTCCCATGCTGAAGTTGCTAATGTGCCGTAGTGAAACATTGGATACATTCATGAATGTACCGTCGCCGTTATTTACAAATAAATAATCTCCATAATCATAATCATTGGCCACGTAGATATCAGGAAGTCCATCATTGAAATAATCTCCGATAGTAGCACTCAATCCAAATGAAAATGTTTTTACACCTGCCTGCTCCGTGACATCAGTAAATGATTCATTGCCATTGTTTTTATACAAATGCGAACTGTAATAAAAATTCGGTTGCTTAAGTGCCATTAATGAATCTCTTGTCTTATTGTGATTCGGTGGTTGATTGACTACATAAACATCAAGATCACCATCTAAGTCATAGTCAAAAAAAGTGGCGCCGGTGGAAAATCCCTGATCATCCAATCCATATTCTTTGGCTTTGTTAGTAAAGGTGTTATTCTTATTATTAATATACAATTTGTTCCTTCTCAATTCGGGATTGAGGTATAAACTGTTGCAAACATAAATATCATCCCAACCATCTGCATTGACATCGGCAACTGTTACTGCACCTCCCCATTCATTTCCACCTTCAATACCTGCAGATTTTGATATGTCTTCAAACTTAAAATTACCTTTATTCAAATACAATTTATCAGGACCTTGATTTGAAATGAACATCACATCCTGCAATCCATCATTATTTACATCCAATACTGCAGTTCCACCACCAGTGTAATAACTATCGTAAATCAATACATTGGATTCTTCGGTTTCCTTTAATTCGTTATTGAATTTGATTCCAGTTTCATTGCTCTTCATGATCTTGAACATCGGCAATTTGGAATCACCTTTCCCGGCTGTAGAATTCTCATTCTTGCATCTTGAGCAAAACAACAATAAAATTATATTGAATATTAAAAGATACTTAATGTTTAGTCTTAACATTTTCATTGGTTTAAATTGAAATCGGATTTGCTTCTTCTATTTATAAAGGGGATCTAAAATACGGCGAATTCGGATAATTTTCAGGATTAATAATGAAAAGAATAATGTAATAATTCAGACGATTGTCCTTCCTTTGGATATCGGATGCCAAACTGATTCCAACGATACCCATTAAACCAATTTATTAATTGATCAATCGCAACAATGTTCTTCATCCTGTCCCGTTGTACATACTTGTCATAGTAATGCCAACAATTATTATTTTGCAACAGAATGTTCCTTGCTGAGAGTTGTTGATTTTGATTGACATTTCCAATTTAACCGTAATTTCGTTCAACATTTGCTATATTAAATTGAAACTCTTTATTCTTCAAATAAAAAATCAATTATGATCCCATTTAGTAAACTCCTTCTGGTTGTTGTCAACTTATTTGTTGTGACATTCATTTATGCACAAGGTTCTTTCCAAACCATATCGAAATCAAGCCCTGATGGAAAATATCATTGGACGGAAGTGACCCATGATCCGACACATACCCGCTTTTATACATTAGCCAATGGCTTTCAGGTAATCCTTACTGAAAATCACAATGAACCAAGAATCATGAGCCTTCTCACAACCAGAGCAGGAAGCAAAAATGATCCTGCTGACCATACAGGTCTTGCACATTATCTTGAACACATGCTATTTAAAGGTACTGACCAATTTGGAACGCTCGATTATGAAAAAGAAAAAGTTCAATTGGATAAAATTGAAGCTTTGTATGAATCCTATAATTCTACAAAAGATTCTTCCTTGAGAAAATTTATTTATCACATGATAGATTCCATTTCAGGGGAATCCGCCAAATTAGCCATAGCCAATGAATACGATAAAATGATGACCAATATTGGATCCAACATGACCAATGCATTTACCTCTTTTGAAAACACCACATACATGGAAAATTTTCCATCCAACAATCTGGAGAAATATTTAAAAATACAAAAAGAGCGTTTCAGAAATCCTGTTTTAAGATTATTCCACACCGAACTGGAAGCTGTATATGAAGAGAAAAATATTTCTTTAGATAATGGGTTTAATAAAACATTTGAAAAAATGTTTGCCAGTCTTTTTAAAAATCATCCTTATGGAACTCAAACTACTATTGGCACCATAGAACATCTTAAAAATCCCTCTCTTAAGGAAATCAAAAATTACTACAACAAATATTATATCCCCAATAATATGTGCTTGATCCTGACAGGCGACATTCAGATGGATCAAACCATTGCCCTTGTTGATCAGTATTTTGGTAATTGGGCAAAAAAAGAAATCCCTGATTTCAAATTCGCTCCTGAAGTGCCAAGAACATCAATTGAGGAATATAGCGTGATGAGCCCCGATGAAGAAAGTGTAGCCATTGGTTTTTTAATGCCCAATCGCAATGACAAGGAAGCAGTTTTAGCGGACCTCGTCGGCAGCATCCTTTATAATGGAAAAAGTGGTTTGATTGATAAAAATTTAGTAAAAAGTCAAAAAGTATTATCAGCATTTGGATTTACATACCTGTTAAAAGACTATGGAATTATGTTCTTTGGTGCCAATCCATTACAAAATCAATCTTTACAGATGGTAAAGGAATTGGTGAATGCACAATTAGACAGTTTGAAAAAAGGATTTTTTGACGAAGATCTCATTATAGCCACAATCAACAATTTAAAAGTTTCAAGGATTAGAGAACAGGAAAACGCCGTCAATTTAGCGTTTACCTTAAATGATCTTTTTTCCGGCGGTCAATCCTGGGAAGATTATTTAAAGAATTTAGACAATATGGGGAAAATCACTAAAACGGATGTTGTCCATTTTGCCAACAAATGGTTTAAGGACAATTATACGGTAGTATATAAATTAACCGGCAATGACACCACGGTACAAAAAGTAGCCAAACCAACCATCACACCGGTGGAAGTCAATCGCGAATCACAGTCCCCGTTTTTGAAAAATATTATTGACCACCCTTCTCCTTCAATTAAACCAGTATTTCTTGATTTCAAAAAGGATATACAATTTGGCGAATTAAAAAAAGATCTTCCGGTGTGGATGGTTCCTAATAATACCAATAAATTATTTGAAGTGTATTATGTTTTAGAAATGGGATCTAATCACAATAAAAAACTTCCTATTGCCATCGATTATTTAAAATATATAGGTACTTCAAAAAAATCCAACGAACAAGTCAATAAAGAATTCTACAAACTCGCCGTAGATTTTAATATCTATACAGACAAAGATCAAATTTATGTAAGCCTTTCCGGTCTGGACGAAAATTATGAAGCCGCAATAAAACTCATGGAAGAATTGCTAAATGATCCATATCCCGATCAAAAAGCACTAGATGATTTTATCAAATCAAAAATAAAAGCTCGAAATGATGCTACTTTAAACAAAGAAAGTATATTCTATGAAGCCCTTGATGAATATATGCGCTATGGCAAAAAGAATTCCTTCAATACGCAAATGAGCAATAGCGAATTACGAGCTTTGAAAGCCACAGAGCTCACTGCTTTAATCAAATCGGTCATGAAGTATAAGCACAGGATACAATACTATGGACCAAGGAACTTAGAACAGGTCGTAAGTCATTTGAAAAAAGTGCATAAATCACCGCTTGAATTAAAAGATTATCCTCCTGAAAAGAAGTACCCATTACAAATACCCAAAGAAAATACAATTTACTTCGTAAACTATGATATGGTACAAGCCGAGATTCAGTTGCATCGTGCTGACCAAAATTTTGATCCCCAGTTATTGCCTTATGTTTCTGCTTTCAACGAATACTATGGTGGAGGTATGGCTTCCGTTGTGTTTCAAGACATTCGTGAATCAAAAGCACTTGCATATTCAACATATGCTTACATTGGCAGGCCTGATAAAAAAGAGGATCCTTTTGAAACCAATTTCTATGTAGGTACGCAAGCTGATAAATTAGGCGACGCTATGAAAGCAGTAAACAACTTACTCACAAACATGCCGGAATCGGAAAAAAATTGGGAAATCGGAAAGAAATCTATTCGCCAAAATATTGAATCCCGAAGAATATCAAAATCCGGCATTATGTTTAATTACCAAAACACATTACGCCTGGGTCAAAAAGATGATTTGAGAAAAATCACTTACAACAATGTTGAAAAAATCAGTCTTGCAGATCTCAAGCAATTTCATGCAAACCATTTGAAAGGCAAATCATGGAATATGAAAGTACTCGGATCGAAAGATAAAATAAACATGGACGAATTAAAAAAATACGGCAATGTAGTGGAATTAAGTCTCAAAGATATTTTTGGGTATGAAGTCGAAAAGATGGATGCACCAAAACCTTGAAATTATCAATTAAAATCAAAAGAGCCAATGACTTGCATCACTGGCTCTTTGATTCTATAAGAGAATTATTTTTAAATGATTAAATAAGTCCCTATAATTTACTCACGGTATCAATCGGGATTGCCGATTTAAGATTGCCAATTTTCTCTACTACCACCATCTTTTAATATTCACTTCCTTAGTGCTTCCGTCAGGTAAAGTAACCACAGCTACATTATTACAAGCACCATCTCCGAAATCTACAGTTAAGATCTTCGTATCGACAGTTAATGTAATGATGCCTTCCACGATCCAGCGACATACCAACTTCGATTTAGAGATCAAGGGTTCAACTGTATTTGCACTGAAGCTTTTTCCATTGCGATTCACACCATTAGAAAATCCAGCAATAGACCATACATCATCCAATTTGACATCCGGTGTAGCGCCACCTTCCAATTGTGTCAAGGTATGCGTTGCATCCCAGTTGAGTGTTTTACCAGAAGGGAAGGTCAGTAATCTTCCTACAACAACTCTAAGAAATACATTTTGTCCATTTGAATTAGGACCTTGATTGGTCAGGGTCACAGTGCCCTCAACTTTGACATCATCGATGTAAAAATCTTCGTGACTTACTACACGCACTGCACCAACAGTCTGAATTGGAGCGGAAATATTTACGATGATTTTTCCTTTTCGAATTCTTCCATTAGGACCTGCTACTCCTGCTGTGCCATAATCAATGGTAAGAGTATTGGGATACGTACCTTTGGGATTGGTCCAAGTACGGGTTGGAAATCCTCTTGTCGTCAATTCCATCAGACCATTTTCAATCTGATCTGTGATTTCATATTCATTGTCTTCCAGCAAATCCTGCTGCGTGGTGAGATCTTCTGAAGACGATACAAATTCGTTTCCGATACCTTCATCATCTTTTTTACAAGCATTAAGAAATAATAATCCCAGGCTTAAGCAAAGACCAAATAACATGTTGAATTTCATAAAATGTATTTTAAAAGTGAAACATAAATTCTTTACGATTAAGTAGACCCGTGATTCCCCAATTGGTTTATTCCGGAAATAAAAAGTTTTAAAAATTAAAATGTTCTGAAAATCCTGAGTTAATCCTGAAACATCAAAACAAATGAATATCAACTGATTAAACTCTGGTTTTAGTATTCCTGAAACAATACTTCTACTTGATAACTGAAAACAGAAACCGGGATGCTAAACCTTGAATCATGATTGCAGAGTCAAGGTCATTGCCCCTGATACCTTTGAATTTGAAATCAATTCTGAACCAGAATATTTCAAAAAAGGGGAAGCTGAAAACCTTACAGAGTAGGCATAAATCTTAAATCAAAGTATATGAAAGAAATTGTCAAACTCCTCTCCATTGTTTTATTCACTCAATTATTGAATGCGCAGGAATTGCCATTTAATCCAAGATTTAAACCGTTCTATCATGGCGTTGCATCCGGTGATCCACTGGAAGATCGTGTTATTATCTGGACACGAATTACTCCTGATCAGGATACAATCATTCATGGTGTTTACATTGTTGCGAGTGATAGCGCTTTACAACAGGCAGTTCAGACCGGATCATTTTTCACTGATGCCGGTAAAGATTACACCGTTAAAATAGACGTAACAGGACTTCAAGCAAATACCACTTACTATTATGCATTTGTTGCTTTGGGTAAACGATCAGCGATT
Source organism: Saprospiraceae bacterium (assembly GCA_044227375.1). Taxonomy (GTDB): domain Bacteria; phylum Bacteroidota; class Bacteroidia; order Chitinophagales; family Saprospiraceae; genus Vicinibacter. The sequence goes on along the minus strand of JBGAWX010000036.1, from coordinate 7,619 downwards.
GGTCGTACAAAGACAACACCATCAGCCACTGAAAACAATTTAAATACTGTATTAAAATTCGGAGTTGTATCCTGTTCGAATTATGAAGGCGGATACTTCAATGCATATCGTGCATTGGCTCAACGAAATGACCTGGATGCAGTAATTCAACTTGGAGATTACATTTATGAATACGCAACCGGAGAATACCGAAATGCAAATTTGAACGACTCAACACGGGTCAATTTACCTCGAAATGAACTTCTGACACTGGATGACTATCGCACACGTTATTCTCTTTATCATTTAGATCCAGACTTATTAAGATTGCATCAACAACATCCATTCATCGTTAGCTGGGATGATCATGAATTTGCGGATAACGCTTTTGAAACCGGTGCGGAAAATCATCAGGCCAATGAAGGGGATTGGGAAACACGTAAACAAGTGGCGAAACAAGCCTATTTTGAATGGATGCCCATCAGAGGTGAAGCAAGCCAAACAAAAATATACCGCACGATTTCATATGGACAGCTCATGGATTTATTTATGCTGGATACCAGAATGGATGGAAGAGAAAAACAACCGGCTTCATTCGATGCACCTGATGATACTTTGAATCCAAGAAAAATGATAAGCCAAACTCAATATGATTGGCTCATTAATAATTTAAAAAACTCACCCGCCAAATGGAAAGTTATCGGCAATCAGGTAATATTTAGCAATGTGAATATTGGGTTTGCTGCGGAAAATCCTACCGATTATAATTCGATCAGCATGTTGGAAAATTTATCGGTTGACGGTTGGGAAGGTTATCTTCTCCAACGAAATGCAATTATCGATTCCATTCAAAAAAATAACTTGAATAATATTGTGTTTCTTTCCGGAGACTCTCACAGTTCATGGGCGTTTGATGTAACGAAAGAACCTGTTTTATATCCATTGGAACAATATGCAAATTTGCCTCAGCCAAATCCTTATGTCCCGAACACAAAATCGGGATACAATCCGGAAACAGGTGAAGGCTCCGTGTGCACCGAGTTTTGCACACCTTCTCTTTCCGCTGAAAATTTTGCCGAAGAAATAGGTTCAGATTCAATAGCATCTATTCTTGAGTATATATTCAATAAACCAATTACAGCCATCCCGGGTGAACCCAATTACAATCCTCATTTAAAATTTGTGGATTTGGATCAACATGGTTATATGATTTTTGATGTGCGCCTGGATTCTGTTCAGGCCGATTTCTATTATGTTCCAACGGTTACAGATACTTTGAAAAATGAAACCTGGGGCGGCGGGGTTTCTTCTGTTCAAAATTCAAATCGCATTACCACTTCATCCACATCAATTCCTGCACCCGCCAAAGATGCTGATGACATTCCTGCACCGGATCCAGTGGTAATCACCTCTGTTGGTGAAACCATCGAACCGGTTATTTTCTCTATCTATCCAAATCCTGCAAGCAGTATCATTCATCTCCATTATGGTTTGAATCAAAAATCTATAGTGAATATTTCAATAAGCAATCTATCCGGACAAAATATTAAATCCGTTTTCAACAATGAAAATCAAAACTCCGGCCTGCATCAATTACACCAGATTGATGTTTCCAATCTCACTTCAGGCATTTATTTATTGCAGATCAGAACCAAGGATAAAATGGTTTCGAGAAAGTTCATCGTAAGATGATTCGAACACGGTTAGATTTTTGAATGTTTAGAAGGCTAGGAAGTTAGGAATCAAATGATATAAATTACTTTATCAAAAAAGCTCTTCGGAGCTTTTTTTGTTTTACCAAGGAATACTCATTTTAATTTGTAATAGCCGCGACTTGATCTGACAGACAGTTAAATTTAAACCTGGTAAAACTGCAATTTCAAACTTTAGATCCATTGAGCTCAGATCTCCTAGTTCCCCGCTTATTTCTGCGGGCTTTCTTCAGGTGCAGTATACTTCTCGCCCTTTCCTCCAAACACAGAGATATTTACATATCGCTTTGGATTCAGTCGCAGATCTTGCAATAATAAGTCAAGATCTTTCGAACTCTTATTGAGATTTTGATAAAGGCTTGGATCATTGATGAGCTTGCCCAAACTGCCTTTGGTGGAGTTGATATCCGTTAATATGTTATTCAGTTTTGAAATCGATTGATTTAATTCCTGTATTGTTTTTTTGCCTTCGCTCAATGTTTGATCCGCAGTAGTGACAAGTTTTCCCGGATCGGATTTTTTTAAGCTATTGGAAATCGATTCTAGATTTTGCAAAGACTGGCTGATGGTATTGGCATTTTTTGCGAGACTTGAAATTAATTTATCCAAATTCGTCAAGGAGTTATTGACACTTTGTGATGAATTGTGAAGCATTTGATTCAGCGTAATCGTAGATTTTGCAAGATTATCTAAAATCGTATGAATGTTTTTTACAGTCGCCGCAACCTGTTTGTTTTTATTAGCCTGGCTGGTATCCAGAATGGAATTCAATTCATTGCCCACTACGGCAGTGTATTCTTTCACCTCTTCTTTGCTGACCATACTGGAAAGCATTCCCGCAACCTCGCCTTTAATAAATGATTTGTTGGGCAAACAATCGGATTCGCAATATTTACCATATTGTAAAATGATGGCTTTTCCGCCCATAATGCCTTGTTGCACCATTACCGCTTTGGTATCCGGAGGCAGTTGGATTTCATTCTTTACATCAATGGATACGAGAACCATATTTGGATCTTCCGGATCTAAAACAATTTTAGTCACTGTACCTACTTTTAATCCACGCGTCAATACAGGAGAGGAAGGATCCATCATGCCTACGTCGGGATACTTAATAAAGTACGTTTTGTCTCTGTTCAATACATTACTTCCTTTCAGATATTTGTATCCGAAGATCAATAAAGCCAGGGTAACTATTCCCAGGATGCCTACTTTAAGTTCGTTACGCAAGGTGATGGATTACAGTTAAATGAATGTTTTCAGGCCGACAAAATTACAATAATTGGCAATTTCATTGCTGTAAAATGGAAGGAAAGCTTGAAGTGATCGTTAATTGATCTTCTTATCCGCAAGGAACTTGATGACAAAAGCATCTTTATAGCCGGCCCTTTTGAGTTCGGCCTTTTCTTTATTTGCGTCTTCCTGTGAAAGAAAACTACCATAAACGACTTTAAACACACCATCATCCTGAATGATTTCAAAATCCTGATTGGTTCTCCATTTTGATTGCTGCGGGGGATAGGTCTTCATAGCGGCCAACTGGATCTTATAAATATAGTTGTCGTTTTTAAGGGGTTGTTTACCGCCTTTTGTTGCAGTTTGTTCCATAGCCACGCTGGCATAAACCGGTTTGCCGGATAAGTTATTTGCAATTCCATCAGCAATCATTTCGGCTATCTGCCATTGACCGGATTCGGAACATAAATATTTTTCATCATCGGGATTGGTCAGATACCCCACTTCGATCAGGATGCCTGGCATGCTGACCTGGTGCAACACATGGAATCCGGCCTGACGCACCCCTCTGCTTTTTCCGGGATGTCTTTTGGCGAATGATTCTTCTATTGATTTTGCAAGTGAAATGCTTTGTTGCATGTATTGATCTTGCAAATGATTGAGCATGATAAAAGATGCAGGTGAAGTGAGATCCGTTCCTGCATAGTGTTCACCGGTTGCGGTTTCCAATAGAATTGCCGCATTTTCACGTTGGGCTACGGCCAGGTTTTCTTCCGCCTTGTGAAGTCCCATGACATAAGTTTCAGTGCCCCTGATATTTTTATGGTTGCCGGACATGGCATTGCAGTGAATGGATATAAAATAATCGACATCCATGTCATTGGCAAATTTGGCCCGGGCATGCAAGGGTAAAAAGGTATCGGTCTGACGGGTAAAATAGACTGCAGCTTCAGGCATTTTGTCAATAAGCAGGATCTGAACTTTGTTGCAAATGGACAGGGTGATCTGTTTTTCTGAGCAAATTGTTCCTTTCGCCCCTTCGTCGGTTCCCCCATGTCCGGCATCTAAAACGATAGCCGGTCCAGAAAATAAGGGAACATCTTGTGCAATCGATTGACCCTGAACAAAAAACAAGCATAAAAAGAAAGGGGTCAGTAATTTACAAGCTTTTGGAAGCGTTGCAGATGAATCGTAGTTTTGCATTATGGTTTTTTACTCCAGCCAAAGGTACACATTATATAAAAATATTATATATAAATTACTATAATTTTTTGAATAAGGTATTATTTTATCTCACATGTCTTTTATTTACACTTCAGTCAAGTGCTCAGATTCGCGAGCGAAATCCTGCATTGGACAGTTTGAACGTTCCTACAATTCCCCAGGATTCATTGGTAATTGATCAGGGACGGCTCCTTTTGGTTTCGCCGGATAGCATTGATGTACCGGTAGATTATAGTGCGGATGACAAAGTCCAATTTGATTACGTGAATAAAATCATCCATCTTTATGGAAATGCGATCATCCACTACAAAGCTATGGATATCAAAGCGGATTACATTCGCATTGAAATGAATACCAATCTTGCCATCGCCACTCCGCTTGTGGATTCGTTGGGAAAGAAAACTGGAATTCCTGAATTCAAAGAAGGAGATCAATCTTTTAAAGCACAAAAAATTTCATACAACTTCAAAACCAAAAAAGGTGCTATTGAAGAAGTCATTACCCAGGAAGGCGATTTATTTGTGCATGGAGAGCAGACCAAATTTATTTCCAAACAAAGCAAGGATGGTAATGACGATGACATCATTTATAATAAAAATGCAATCATCACGAGTTGTAATGCTGAGCATCCTCATTATGGCATTCGCAGCAACAAGCAAAAAGTCATCCCAAATAAATTGGTCATTGTAGGGCCCTCCCATGTAGAAATTGGCGGAGTCCCAACGCCGCTTTGGTTGCCTTTTGGTTTTTTTCCAATTTCTAATAATGCAAGAGCCGGAATTATTTTTCCAAAGGAATATCAATTTGATGATCGCGGTTTTGGATTGGCAGGAATCGGATATTACTGGCCTGTAAGTGATCATTTGGATTTGAAATTCCTTACCGATATTTTTTTTAAAGGATCATTCCGCATCAATGTTGCCGGCAATTATAAAAAGCGATATAAATATTCAGGAAGTTTTGAAGTCAATTTCGACAATCGCATTCAGGAGATTCCAAATACTTATGATAAAAATGTCATTCGACCTATTCGACTACGCTGGATACACAACCAGGAAGCCGGGGCCCATCCGTACCGGAGTTTTGGAGGAAGCATAAACATTGAAACCAATGGATTCAGCAAACTGGCGTATTACAACCCTGCACAGGCTTTACAAAACGTGTTGACTTCCAATTTTAATTACAATTATGCATTTCCGAATTCACCATTTTCTTTAGCAGCTTCGCTGAGTCATACACAAAACAACATCAGTCATAGTCTGAGTCTGACATTTCCAGAACTCAGTTTGCAAATGCGCAGCATCTCGCCTTTTAAAAATAAAAACAGGGCAGTTCAAACGGAACGTTGGTATGATAGAATCAATGTATCCTACAACGCGCAATTGAGAAATCAGATCAATACTACAGATACAGCACTCTTCACCAGCCAAACCCTTGATACCTTGCAATACGGAATCCGGCATCATGCAGATATTAATGCATCCTTCAAGTTTCTCAAGTATTTTAACTTCAATCCGAACATCAGTTATAATGAAGAACTTTCTTTTCATATGCAAGACAGAACATTCATCCGGGATACTATTGTGAAGTATGATTCTGTAGCCATGCGGTATGATTCAACTTTTGGATACGAAGTGATTCAGTACAATAAAGAGATCAATGCATTCCGTACGTTCAGTTTTAATGCTGGAATCAATACACAAATCTTCGGGCAAATTGTATCATCAAAAGGTTGGTTCAGGGGAATCCGTCATCAAATTACTCCTTCCATCAATTTTAGTTTTTCTCCGGATTATCATAAATCACCTTTCAATTATTTCAAAGAAGTGGATACAGATACACGGCCTGAATTCAATAGAAAAAAGGAATACGCTATTTTTGCTAAAAGCCCATTTGGCGAAGCATCATTTCCCAATGAGAATTTCAATATTGGATTCAGTGTAGGGAATCGTGTAGAAATGAAGTACTACTCAAAGAAGGATACTGTTGCTAAGAAGATTCCAATCATTGAAAGTTTTACCTTGTCCGGAAATTACAATGTATTTGCGGACTCATTTAATCTCAGTGTAATCAATGGAAGCGGAAATAACAGATTGTTTAAAGGCATCACGACTCTGTATTATGGATTGAGTATGGATCCATATGGACGAGATCTTGTAGATGGTAAAGAAATTCGTTCCAAAACATTTGCAGTAAAAAACAACAAGAGGCTGGTGTATGTCACCAATGCCTTTTTGAATATCAGTTCGAGTGCTACCATTGGACAACTCGTAGGCCTATTCAACAGTGAAGCACAACAGAAAAGAGACCTGAGCAAACCAACGTTACAGGAATTGTTTTACGATTTCAACATTCAGCATATCATCAATTTCAGGTACGAACGCCAGGTGACAGGAAAGGATACCATCATTCGTTCTTTGCACAATATTGCAGTTAATGGAACCATACCATTGACCACCAACTGGAGGATCAACATCAACAACATTGCTTATGATTTTGACAACAAGGGATTTCAATATCCCACGCTAGGACTGGAACGCGATCTGCATTGCTGGGTGATGAAATTTGACTGGTCACCGCAACTGGGTTATTATTCGTTTTTCCTCGGAGTGAAACCGGGGTCTCTTGAGTTTATCAGGATACCGAGCAATCAGAGCTTCTCAGGCACCAGAAGGTAAGCAGTTAATCTCTTGAAACAAATTCGGAGTGAAATCTTAGACATCTATTTTCAATGGTAAGGTTGCAGTGAAAGAATTTTTATCCATACAATTCTAAAGTATTGCTTTAATCTTTTTAATTGTAGTGTGGAGCAGTTCATTAAATTCATTCGACAACTTGAAAAAATAAATGGTCCCCAAAAATAAAATCGTAATGCATCCGGAAATAACTAAAATATTTATCAATGGATGAAATGATAATGAAATTTGACCAGCAATGAATAGTATGACGAATCCAGAAAATAGTATTTTCCATAGAGACGTCGAAAGCGGATGGATACCCAATTTGATATAAACCATCAGCGTTTTCAAAATATTATAAATGCAAATGGATGTAAATGTTGCAAAGGCTGCGCCATGAATTCCATAAATTGGAATCAGTACATAATTGAAGATGATGTTGAGAATAGCCATCAACATCAACAGATAGAGTTCGATAGGATAGTATTTGGAATAAGCAAGAATGTGATGGTTCACTCCGGTTGCTGCATCCACGATACGCGCAAGCAAAAGCCAGCCTATTACATAATGAATGATGACCACTTTATCGGAATTGGGCATCAACTGACTTAAGTAAATAAAAGAAGCGTAAATACACAAGGAAATCCACAACGTAGGGATCAACATATTTTTTGAGGATTTGGAATAAATCGATTGAAGTTCTGTATTGTCGTTTGTTTTTGAAAAGGATGAAACTACCGCATTTAAACTGTCCGTTAAAGCAGTCGCCGGGATGAACGCCACATTGCTG
>JBGAWX010000369.1:0-2432 GCA_044227375.1 Saprospiraceae bacterium | reverse complement strand
TGATCTGAGACAGAAATGTCATGTCTTCACCATTCTAAGCACCAGACATATAATTTCTTTAGACCTCATCAGAATCAGAAGCGTCATGTTTTTTTCTGGAGAATGAAAAGACATGACATTTCTTAAATCATTGTCATGATATTTCCCAGAATCAGAAATGTCATGTCTACTTCTCGCATTTCGCTTTTCGCTTTTGCTGGTTTATAAATTTCATTCTTCAAACTCGTCTGGTAAATATTGTTTCTTACTGAAACTCTCCTTATATTTTTGATGTACTTGAATCCATTCTTTGATAGAACGATTAACATTTATCATTTCTTTATTAATAAGTTGATTTATTTCTTCTGCTATAAAATTATTATAAGTTGAATATTTCCATTCGTTATAATTTTCACAATATCCATGATAAATTGGATTGTGATGAATATAAAATATTTTATCAATCACTTTATTCTCATTTTCTAAAAGAACCCTTTTGAATGGCCTTTGAAATAGGTTACCATGGCGATTATACATAACGTTATAAGATTTTGAATAACTAATAAAAAATTTTCTGAATTGTTCTTCAATGATTTGTGATACAGATATGACATTTTTTAAAACAGGATCATCATTTTCCCTGGAATCGGAAATGTCATGTCTATCCTCTAGCATGGGAATTTCACTTTTTACTCTGACAAGAAAATGAAAATGAGTGGGCATTAGACAATATGCAACCATGTCAAGATAAGTTTTTAGAAAATATTTATACTTCCTAAGAAAATAATTGAAGTTCTCATCATTCCGGAATAATAGTTCCTGATTATTTGTCCTATTATAGACATGATAAAATAATCCTTTTTCAAATTTTGGGTGAAAATTTGTACTCATAGGGGTGTATTTAGCAATAAATAAAAAAAATAAACATGAAATTTCTTTTAACCTCATCAGAATCAGAAGCGTCATGTCTTTTTCTGGTGATTGAAAAGACATGACATTTCTTAAATCATTGTCATGATATTTCCCAGAATCAGAAATGTCATGTCTTCTCCCTACGAAGTACCAGACATAACACTTCTTTAAACCTCAACGGAATCAGAAACGTAATGTCTTTTCCGGAGATTGAAAAGACATGACATTTCTTAAATCAACGTCATGATATGACCAGAATCAGAAATGTCATGTCTTCTCCCTTCTAAGCACCAGACATATAATTTCTTTAGACCTCATCGGAATCAGAAGCGTCGTGTCTTTTTCCGGAGATTGAAAAGACATGACATTTCTTAAATCAACGTCATGATATGATCAGAATCAGAAATGTCATGTCTTCTTTTCACTCGTCTGGTAAATTTTGTCTTCTCCATTCCACTTCCGCTATTTCAACTCTTCCTTCAAAAATTGACCCGTATAACTGGCTTTAACTTTAGTCAATTGTTCGGGAGTACCGAAGGCAACAATATTTCCTCCGTGTTTGCCTCCGTCTGGACCGAGATCTAAAACGTAATCAGCTACTTTTATAATGTCGAGATTATGTTCTATGATCATCACAGTATTTCCACGGTCTACTAATTTCTGCAACACAATAATCAAATGTTGTATGTCTTCAAAATGAAGTCCGGTAGTTGGTTCATCAAGAATGTAGAGAGTCTGTCCGGTATCTTTTTTGGATAACTCCTCGGCTAATTTAACGCGTTGCGCTTCTCCGCCTGAAAGTGTTGTTGCTTGTTGGCCAAGCGTGATATACGTCAATCCTACGTCGCAAAGCGTTTTCAACTTGCGATGAATTGCAGGTATATTTTCAAAAAACAAAGTCGCATCTTCAACGGTCATATCGAGCACATCGCCAATGGACTTGCCTTTGTATAAGATTTCAAGTGTTTCACGATTGTATCGTTTCCCATTGCAGGTTTCACAATGCACGTGGACATCAGGTAAAAAATTCATCTCAATGACTTTCATTCCTCCTCCTTCGCAGGTTTCACATCGGCCACCTTTAACATTAAATGAAAATCGTCCGGGTTTATAACCGCGTATTTTAGACTCCGGCAAATTGGTAAATAAATTACGGATTTCAGTAAACACACCCGTATAAGTTGCGGGATTCGATCTTGGTGTACGACCTATAGGTTCCTGATCTATTTCAATCACTTTGTCCAGGAAATCTATGCCTTCAATTTTTTCATACTGCAAAGGTCTTTGAAGACTATTATAAAAATATTCCCGGAGAATGGGATAAAGTGTTTCATTAATCAAACTGGATTTACCGCTTCCTGAAACCCCGGTGATGCATAAAAAAACACCAAGTGGAAATTTAATACTGAGATTTTTAAGAGTATGACCATTCGCTCCATAAAGAGTAAGAAAATTCCCATTTCCTTTTCTTCTTGTTTTTGGAATTTCAATTTGTTTTCTACCTGATAAATAGTCTGCAGTAAGAGAAGGGAGTTTCATGA
>JBGAWX010000368.1:0-2452 GCA_044227375.1 Saprospiraceae bacterium | reverse complement strand
AGCCATCCTACTCTTTGTACTTAAATGGCTCGAACTTAGGTTAGTTATAATTAATCATGCTTTTGAAATATATATCGGAGCCATAGCCATGCTGTTTACCGGATTGGGAATCTGGCTTGCATTAAAGTTGACCAAACCAAAAATAAATACGGTTATCGTTGAAAAAGAAATCTTTCTTAATCCTCCCGATCAATTCATCTTAAACCAGGAAGAAATCAAGAGACTGAATCTCAGCAACCGTGAAATGGAAGTATTGCAACTGATGGCAGAAGGTTTGAGTAATCAGGAGATAGCATCCCGTTTATTTGTTTCTCTAAATACCATAAAAACGCATTCCTCAAATCTTTTTGAAAAATTGGACGTTAGGAGCCGCACACAGGCAATTGATAAAGCCAAAAGACTCTCGATTATCCGATAAGTGAATAGTACTTTAGTATGAATTTTTACCAGATCTATTAGAATTCACCCGAAAGTATGAATGAATTTTCTTCACATTTCTGAATCTTTGACCCATTAATTCACTAAAAAAATGAGCAAATGAGAAAAAATGTAATTGTATTCGGATTGATTGCAGGAGCTATTGTAAGTACGATGATGATCATCGGAGTGGCTGCATGTTATAACAGCATGAATTTTGACTTGGGCATGTGGCTGGGTTATTCGTCCATGATCATTGCCTTTTCTTTTGTTTTTGTTGGTATAAAAAATTACCGTGACAAGCACAACCAGGGCATTATAAGTTTCAAAAAAGCTTTTACTATTGGTCTCTGGATTACAATGATTGCATCCTCAATTTACGTCATCGTCTGGATGATCGACTATTATTGCTTTATTCCGGACTTTATGGACAAATACGGCGCTTATATGATTGAGCACTCGAAAGCAAGCGGGGCAGATCAAGTAGAACTTGACAAACAAATGGCGGAGATGCTTAAATATAAGGAGATGTACAAGAATCCAGTTTTTGTAATTTTATTTACTTACATGGAAATCCTTCCTGTAGGCTTGATCATTACATTGATCAGTGCATTGATATTGAAAAAGAAAGGAAATGCATCTACGGCGTCAGGTTTCTGATCAGGTTTTAAAAGTTTCGGTTGCAATGCTTCCTGAACTCAACAAGTGCTTTTTCAGAACCAAGGTCCATAGCTTTCTTTAAATCCAAACAAGCACTTTCCTTTTGACCCAGAATCAATTTGATTACTGCTCTGTTGAAGTATGCTAAGGTATGTTTAGGATCGAGTTCCAGTACTCTTGAGAAGTCATCGATGGCACCTTGTCCATCTTTCAATTTAGATTTAGCCAATGCTCTGCGGTAATGTGAGTCTACATCACCTGGAGCATTCTTAATTTCAGCATTATAGTCTTCAATAGACCCAAGGTAATCACCTAGTTCAAACTTAGCCGATCCCCTCGCAAAATATGCACCTGAATATGTCGGAATGATTTCCAGTGTTTTATTGTAGTCTGCAATTGCCCCTTTATAATCTTTGAGCTGAAATTTAGCAAGGCCTCTGTAATAAGACGCATCTGATAAGTAAATGTAGTTGCGATCCAACTCTATGATCTTGCTAAAATCTTCTATTGCGCCTCTGTAATCATCGAGCTCGTATTTAGCAAATCCCCTGCTTTTATAAGCATCATCATACTTAGCGTTGAGTTGGATGGCTTTGTCAAAATCTAATATGGCTGCTTTGAATTCCTGTTGCTGCGCTTTAGCATTACCACTTTTATAATAAGCTTCACTGGTTTGACAAAATCCTGCATAGAATTGAATTAAAATAACAATCAACATTGCCAGATCTCTCATAATGCTGCCTTTAGAATTAAATGAAGTTTAATTTAGAATCCAATTCCTGAATCAGCATCATATTGCTTTGAGGGCTTCAAACAATTTATCCTCGTCTCCGAATAAATAGCGCCTTGTGTGATAAATAATTTGGCCTTTTTTATTCAGCACAAACAATTGAGGCAATCCATTTAATTCGCCAGGCATAACAAATCTGAATTCCCTGTTGAAATCAAAGTAAGCAGGAAATGGCCAATTGCTTTCCTTAACCCTGGTATTGAATTGTTCGATACGGTCGGGAAAGTCGGTTGAAATCGCGTAAAAATCAAAGTCCACTTTCTTCTTCCATTGATCGAATTTTTTAGATATGGCATTGAGTTCCATCCTGCAGGGTCCGCAGGTAGTCATCCAAAAAAGAAGAACTGTTGCTTTTTTATGCTTCGAAAAAACCGTTGCAGAATTAAAGATTTGTCCATTCGCGTCCTTCAATTGAATATCATAAGGGAATTCCTTTGCGATCAACTCTGATTTACGGCTGGTTTCCTGAAGAATGCGCGGCGTTCTTGTTTCCTGGGCAATCAGGCCCATTGGAGGGATAATCAGTATACAAACTTTTAATAAAACGTTTGATAAATTCATTGATAAAGCAAATAGTACTGCAAA
>JBGAWX010000367.1:0-2492 GCA_044227375.1 Saprospiraceae bacterium | reverse complement strand
ATCGCCGTTTTGAATTTCCAAATAATCAACGAAAAATATTAAAAAAAAGTTTATATGTAAAAAGCATATTTATGAACCAATGAAATAAGGGGAGTAGCAATCAAGTATTAATTGTTATTTATTAGCTACTTACATATTATAAATAAATATAACATAAATTGTTCTTTGCGAAATAAAATCTTGATCTTACCGGCTTACTTTTCCGGTTTTTCTCAAAAACTTCTACAGATTTATCAAATTCTTAGTACCCTGATTGCTTATCTTTGCTACCCTTTTTGATATCTTTTAGCCCGGGTGGTGGAATTGGTAGACACGTACGTTTGAGGGGCGTATGCCGAAAGGTGTGCAGATTCGACTTCTGTCCCGGGCACTTTTTAAATGATGCTGGAATGCAGCTTTATAAAAACTAAAGTCGCTTTAGATCTTCTTATCTGTAAAAGAGTGAATCATACAATGACATTTCCAATTACTTTAACACTCATGGTTAAATTTCTAATAAGCAGGTTTTGACCATTGCATTTCCATACTAATTTTAACTTTTATTGAACCTTTAAAAAGTAAGCGATGAAACAAATCATTTTATTGAGTACACTATTCTTTGTGTTTAGCAGCTGTGCAAATATTGATAAATTGATAGATCGCGGGGAATACGATACGGCCATTGACAAATTGATCGATAAATTGGAAGGCAATAAAAACAAGAAAAAAGAACATGTTCTCGCGTTAGAATATGCTTTTCAAAAAGCTCAAACCCGGGATTTGAATGCAGAAAAAGCTTTGAAAGATGAAAACCTCCCAGAAAATTGGGCTAAGATTTATTCCCTTCATAATTTAATATCCACCCGACAGAATAAAATCGAACCTCTTTTGCCTCTCGAGTCATCCGACGGATATCAGGCTACTTTCAAATTTGTCAACATAGAGGAATTAAAGAAAGAATCTAAAAAAAATACTGCAGAATTCTATTATCAATCCGCTCTTATCCTTATCGACGAAGCAAGAAAAAGTCTGGATAAACAAGCTGCAAGAAAAGCCTATGAATACCTTGTAAAAATAGATGGCATTCTCAGTCAATACAAAGACAAGGACCAACTAAAAAAAATAGCTTACAGCCTTGGATTGGAAAACTTTTTACTCAAAATTAATAACAACACCAGGAATATCATTCCTGAAACTATTGAATCCGAATTACTGCGGATCAGTGTAGATGGTCTAAATACCAAATACAAAAACTTTGATGTCAAAGCGAATCCTGCGGTACAATATGATCACTACATTATCATGAATCTGACTCAACTTGAATTCAGCCCGGAACGCGAACGCTCACGCGTCTACGATGATGTCAATGAAGTTGAATCTATCGAAGTCGTAAAAGATAAAAACGGAAAACCTAAAAGAGATTCTCTGGGCAAAGAGATCAAAGAAAAAGTCAAAACTAAATATGTGGCCAGCATCGAAGAAATTACCCAATCCAAATCCGTGCTATTGGGTGGACGATTGGAATATATTCATGCTCTATCTGGTAATGTTGAATTCAGCAAACCGATTAATGTAGAAGGCTTGTTTGAAAATCATCTTGCTAGATTGATAAGAGGGGATCAAAACTATGTTACTTCAGAGTGCCGGAAAAAACTCAATGGCAAATTGGTTTCCTTTCCTTCGAATGAAGAATTATTATTGAATGCTGCTGAAAAAATGAAAAAATTAGTGAAAGATATAATTTACGACCGGGAGCATTGACCTGTTATATAAAAATTACTAATATCTTGAAATATTTCAACTACATATTGATCCTTCCCATTAAAGCTTATCAATATCTTTTATCCCCTTTGCTGGGTAAAAATTGCAGATTCACTCCAAGTTGTTCTAATTATATGATCCAGGCTATTGAAGAATGGGGAATGATCAAAGGGAGCATTCTCGGATTGAAACGCATTGCCAAATGCCATCCCTGGGGAGGTTCCGGGGAAGATCCGGTTCCAAAAAAATAATGAACATTTAAGCCCAACTGCATCTGAATTTTAGTTAAATCTCCACCACTCCAATTAAAATCATTAAGCTCCAATACCGTTTGACTAAATAAGCTTAATTTTACCATCCAAACAAACCAATCCATATATGAAAAAATTTGTACTCTTTATTTTTGCAACGCTATTCATTGTAAATTTCCTTTCTGCGCAATCGCAAAGAAAAGTGTTAATCGAACATTTTACTCAGGCATCTTGCGGACCTTGCGCATCAGTGAATCCGGTCATTACCCCGATCATTGAAAGAAATCTTTCTAAAGTAACTAAAATCACACATCAAGTCAGTTGGCCAGGTGTTGATCCAATGAATAAAGACAACCCGGGTGAAGTACAGAATCGTGTTAATTATTATGGTGTAACCGGTGTGCCGGATGTATTTCTTGATGCTTACAGTTCTGGCAACCCAACAGCAACCATTACGGATGCTACCATACAAAATGCGTATTTGATTCCTTCTCCCTATGA
>JBGAWX010000366.1:0-2572 GCA_044227375.1 Saprospiraceae bacterium | reverse complement strand
CATTATCAGGACAGGATCTAACTGACTATTTACAAAATCTACCTGCGGAACAAATTGACCGCATAGAAATCATATCCAATCCTGGTGCAAAGTATGAAGCGCAAGGAAATGCAGGAATCGTTGATATCCGTTTAAAACGCGATAAAAATCTCGGAGCCAATGGTGCTGTCAATGCAAGTTATACCCAAGGGATCTATCCCAAATCCAACATCTCAGGAAGTGGCAATTATAGAAATACAAAATTCAATGTCTTTGGGAATGCAGGATTGGTTCAATGGAAAGGATTCCATAAAATGGTTTTTCAAAGTTATCAAAACGATCTTTACCTGGATGAAGTCGTAGATAATCGAAACAACAGAATCAATGGCAATTTCAGATTGGGAACGGATTTTTTTCTTGCAAAAAATCATACTCTTGGATTTTTAGTTGGAGGTTCTCTAACCGATGGAAGTGCAGATGGACTTAATCGGATAGAAATTTCAAAGGAGAATACTCCTGCAATCATTGATAGCATATTGATTGCAAAGACAACTACAAAAAATCCCCGGAATAACCAGACCTACAATTTGAATTATAGGTATGACGATGGTAAAAACAGAAATTTGAATATCGATGCAGATTATGGTTTGTATCATAATGAAAGCAAAAGAGATCAACCAAACTTTTATTATGATGCAACGGAGCAAATTCAATTGACTGAAGCACTCAATAGTTTTGATACACCTTCAGATATTCATATTGCGACGTTTAAGATGGATTACGAGCAAAATGGTTTTGGCGGAAGAATTGGATTGGGTACAAAATTGAGCCGGGTGAATTCGGACAATACCTACTTGGTTTATGAAGGATTAAGTGGCAATCGGGTATTGAATGATAGAAGATCCAATCAATTTGAGTATGAAGAAAATGTTTATGCAGGGTATATCAATTATACCAGAAGTTTGCAAAAAAAATGGAATTTAAATGCAGGTTTAAGAGTAGAACAAACCGATGCCAGAGGGGATCTTCAGGCGTTTCGACCAGAACTTCAGGAGCCCCCGGTAATATTAAATTATTGGAGTTGGTTTCCAAGTGCAGGTCTAACCTGGCAATTAAAGCCTCAACATAGTTTGGCTCTGAATTATGGCCGTCGCATCAATAGACCGGATTATAATGTATTGAATCCATTTAATAATCAACTAAGCCAGTTGTCATTTGAAAAGGGAAATCCATTTTTGAAACCTGAGATTGTCAACAATGTGGAATTGGCATATACTCTTGCATATAAATACAATTTTAAATTGGCGTATAGTTTGACTGAAGATCAGATTACCAGATTGATTGGTCCTGATGATACAGACCCTCGTGCAAATTTTATCAACTGGGATAATCTGGCAAAGCAAACCGTTTGGAGTTTCAATGCTAGTTTGCCGGTTGAAGTCATGAAAAACTGGAATGCCTATTTTAATTTAAGTGGTTCACATATCGATAATCAGGCGAATTATGGAGGAGGTGCTGTTGTGGATCTACAGGCATATACTTATACTATTTTTCAGCAGCACAGTTTTGAGTTGCCTTATGGATTTAATGGAGAAATATCCGGATATTATTCCGGACCCGGAATATGGGGAGGTGTTTTTGTATATGAGTCAAGCTGGAGTTTGGATCTTGGCTTGCAAAGAAAATTTTTACAGGATCAATTGAATATTAAACTCAGTGCAAGCGATTTGTTTTATGAGTCCGGATGGAATGGAGTATCTGTGTTTGATGGATTGAAATCATATGGGAATGGAAGATGGGACAGTAGAAGGATTAGTTTAAATATTAGTTACCGTTTTGGAAACGACAATGTAAAATCCCGCAAACGCAAAGTTGGACTTGAAGATGAAGAGGGAAGAGTGAATAATGAGTAATTAAAAATTAATAATGAAGGAATGAAGAGTTGAAATACTAATTTTTTTGCCTATTGCTTATTGCCTTTTTCCATTTCCCATTGCCTCTTGCCAACTTCAATTCTTGGCTCTCTTAACGGCTTCTTCCGGCAGTATCCTGAGAAGTTTTATTTTTTAGAAAATTATTGAAGAAATCAATTCCTTCGTTGCTAATTTTATTAGCACCTATTTGCTTGTTGTTTTTGTCCAGAAACACCATGGCGTTGCAGGTGTTCTGGTAATACAAATCGAGATCCTGAATGATCTCTCCATTTTTTTGGAAGACCAAATGAGCATCCGGGAGGCATAAATTGGTAAGGTTTCCGGTTTCGTCAGTGATGAAAGATAGTATAATGGCGATTGCCTGTGGATTATCAAAGCTCATTGAAACGTTCAGGTCTTTTCTTAATGAGATCAGGTCAATGCTGGTGCATTCTTTGTTGATTACAGAGATCTGATCTGCAGGAAATGCCTTTAAGTCAATCTTTTTTCCGGCACTTGTGCCTTCGTTATTATCAGATTTCTTTTTGACCTCGCCACTACAGGCAATCATCAGGATCAGGGTTAATACAGCTAAGATGCCAGCTCTCATGAAATATGCTTTTATTGAACTAATTGAATTTGTAATTGAGGCCTAAAGATATAAAATAACTAATCATTTC
>JBGAWX010000365.1:0-2578 GCA_044227375.1 Saprospiraceae bacterium | reverse complement strand
TATCCTTCATGCAGGACTGCTAAAGTTTTTCCATTTATCGATTTAATTACCAGCTTGACTTCATTTGATGCGAGTTGCGAAAATTTAATTTCAATAATTTTTTCATTGCTTTCATTCGGATTGTGACCTAATAAAACCGAATTGTAATTCGATCCCAAACTCTTACCTGTGCAAGGATTGTCAAAGAGATTTAATCTGCTGTAATTTCCTCCCAAACTAAAGTCTACGAGTTCGGTTTCAAGGCACAACCATTGTTCCATCACGCTTGCATACATCTGTCTGAAATCGATGCAAGACTGATTTTCATAATAGACTCTTGAATCACCTGCTTTTAATGTGGCATCATTGAGATTTATCGGCGAGCCGGTAAATCCACCTTTTACACCATCACCGAACACCATCATTGGAGACATGTTTCCATGATCTGTTCCCGTTGAGCCGTTCTCCCGAATTGTCCTTCCGAATTCAGAAAAATTCATCATGCAAACATTTTTATCAAATCCGTCAGCCTGGAGATCTGCAAAGAAAGCGGATACGGAGTCAGCAATGTTTTTCAGCAATCCATTGTGCCATGTTTTTTGATCCGCATGAGTATCGAAGCCATCGATATAGACCATATAAATTCGGGTGCCCAATTTTCCTTTTATAAGACGGGACACTATTTTTAGTTGTTCTGCAAGTCTTGAAACCGTGTTGGTTGGATAGACCACTTTATTTAATGTAGAATTGTAAGCGTTGGTAACGCTTTGAGAATACCGTAGAGAATTATTGGTCAATTGTCTTAAAAATTCGACTTCCTGACCTTGTGGGCAATCACTGAGTCCATCTGTTGGATAGAGTTTTCCATATTGCGCAAGGCGATAAAATTCATTAGGATCATTAAATACCAATTCAAATTGTTGGTTGGTTGGGGATTTAAATACCAGATCGGCATTATAACCAATTCTTAAAGCCGGAGGAACTGTAGGTGGAGTTTCAGTGAACACCGGAAAATCCTGATCAAGATATCTTCCAAGGTAACCGGATTTATACCGCGGGTCGTGCAGGCTATCTGCTGCACTTGACCAATTGTCTATGGACGAAAAATGCGAATAATCCTGATTCGCATATCCGACATTGTGCAAAATGTTCATTTTGCCTTCATTCCACATAGGCATCAAAGCGGACATTGCTGAAGGCAAAGCCCAATCAGATGCACCGAAACCTGATAGGACAGTTGAGTTGTCATAATCGGTTCCAAATTTTTGGCTAATGTTGGGTCTGTAATTAAGGTATTCCTGTTTACCTGCAGCATCGGAATGGGGAAATACCATATTCATTCCGTCATTACCGCCAAACATTTTAATTAAGACTAAAATATTATCCCCTCCTGCCATTAAAGGGGCGGAAAGATTTCCGGAAAATAATGGATTCACTGGAATGCCGCTCAGAAGCATGGTGCCTAATCCGGCAATTCCACCGGTTAACAGAAATTGTCTTCTGTTCCATAATAAATGATCTTCATTATGTTCTTCTCCAAGATCTGTACGGAACAAATTATTTTTAAAATGATGATCGTTGCACATGGTAATAAGATTTTGGAGTTTATAATAATTGAAATTCAGGAAGTGTAACCAGATAATTCATCAACGAGATAAACTGATTGGGTACGGTTACATAATCAAGATTCCATGTTCCATTCAAATAATAATTAGAGGGCACCAGCGATTTAAAAACTCCAATGGCAGTTTGTATTATTTCTTCTGAAATTTCTGCGGTGAAGAAATAAGAAATCACGCCTCTAACGATCAGATCTGGATCGCTGACATTATTGCTTAAGGATTTCAAAAAATCACGATATTTTTCTTTCGTTCTGTCGTATTGTAGGTAGTATCCAAATGCATCCCTGTTGTACTTCCATCGATTCACCAATGTGAATTCATTCAACCAGGTCCGGTATCCCGGCCAGCCGGCAACATTAATGGGATTGAATAATGTTTGTCCCAAATTAGATGCCGCCGAATAAATGAAACTCAGGGAATCTCTGTTTAAGGTGTTTGGATAGTTTGCCGGATCGGGGACTTCAGCCTTAAAGCTTCCATTAATCCATTTGTATTTGTAATAATCTTTTCCGGGTTCAAGATCCAGGCTCCTGAAAAAGTGAATGATATTATCGATGTGACTTTTAATTACAAGCCCCATTGCTTCTTCTTCGTAAAAGTGCTCACTTTTGAAAAGCGTTTTTAAGACGGTTGCTATGTTAAAATCGCTACTAATAAATACAGATGCAAGTCCATCTATGATTTCTTGCGGTGGATCATTGTACAAATAAAACTTGTATAATTTTCTGCAAATAAATTTTGCGATTTCATTTTTCTTTACGTCAAAGAGGACATTGTCATGAAGCTTTTTATATTCATCATAAGCCATTCCCCTTCCAATTGTATCGTCAGCAGGAACCTTACCTCCATTATTTCCAACGGATTTTCCAAAAATGACTTTGCCTTTCCAATCGTGGTTGTAGCGATAAAATGTGGAATAAAGTTCAAGAGGTTTTCCTGCTTCATCAACATTAACTTTTAAGGGTGCTATGTAATAC
>JBGAWX010000364.1:0-2608 GCA_044227375.1 Saprospiraceae bacterium | reverse complement strand
GTCTGTCTATTAATATATTTGTAATCCAATCTCTGATTTCAACTTTATAATCATTGAAACATTTATAAGGTCCGCCGGAAAGCATTTCATCCGCACTGATTGTTGCGAAACAATTTTCATCAAGACTGATTTGTACTTCATCATGACAGGCCAGGAAATTAACAGGATTTGGAAACGCATTTACACACACCTGAAATTGACAAGTAGAAGTATTTCCAGCTGCATCGGTAGCCTCATAACATAGCGTTTGACATCCAACTGGAAAATAACAACCGGGACCGTATGGTTGGCCACAAGTTTGTACAACCTGAATGATATTGTTTGGGAGACTGTACCTTATGTTACCAATAAATTGATTATTACCTCCTATTGCCAAACCTCCACCTGCACCAAAATATGAAGTACCAAATACCATGGAAGCCCAGGGTGTAACATTTAGAATTTTTAAAGTTGCATCTCCAAATGGGATACCTGAAGTAGAACAACCGCCATTTCTCCAATACATACCTCCCTGACCACGACGACCATGGAAATACAATCCCTGAATATTTCCCGGTTGTATGATCGGGCATCCAACTCTTATAGTATCTCTTCGAATGGCACCACCGCAAACAGCGCTTGTAGTTATTGTTTGAGTTCTCAGATCGATATATTGTCTTGCAGGTGCTGGAAACGCAGTTCCATTGGCATTGCTTACAAAAGTCCTGCCTGCACATAAAGTCCATGCCGCTGGATTGAAACGATCTGGAACGTGGGTTCCAGGTGCGGTTTTATAAAATAAGGCTGCTGTATCCTGATTTCTCCACTGGCAATCAAAGCCATGAATTACCAAAGCTGATGTTCCAACATTCTGAACATCCCATTGCATACCCCCATAGAATCCAGGATTCCAAACAATGTTTACAGCCAGCTGACAACCCGGAGATGTTTGTTCCGCACCAAAGAACGAAGTGCCTGGACAATCATCCATTGCCATAAAAGGTGGGGCATCCCAGCTTGCTTCACACTCACCGGGACCAAGGTTAATCACAACGCCTTTAGCGGGACAACCCATGATTACTGGTGGTGTAATGTCCCTTATAGAAATCTCTTGTGTAGCATGGATCTCTTCACAAGTATACTTATTGATACTGGTCCAATTAATTTTATATTCACCAAAAGGCAAACTCAAGTTCTCACCGCAACCAACATTTAAATCATTAATGGCTTTGATGTTTGAAGTAGGAATTTTCAATTCTACATTAACCCAATTCTCAGAACAAAAAGGGAAGGACGAGCCATTGGTTATTAATGAATTCGGAAGAATTTTCCAGCGGATTCCACCAGATGCTTGTAAATTAAATTCGCAAAAACTCATAGTGCAAAAACTCTCCACCAATTCACAATCTGCACCTCCCACTTTACAAATGACCTTATCATTTTCATCAACCAAAACCAGATATTCAAATGGAATCGAGCTCAGATCTCCAATTGCTGTCATGTGGATCTCCACATCTGCACAACCAGCAAGTGGAACATCTTTGAACAGGATCACCGTGGTATCCAGATGAGTTCCACCGGGAGGAAAGGCTTTGAATTGCAGATCGAACTTCCCTGTAATCATATTTGGAGGAGAACTTGGATCTGGTATACAACCACAATCAGGTGCAATCATTTCGGGACACTCGAGGGTTAACGCTGCCGTACAGACGTTATTAAAAACTGATCCCTGAGGAGGAAATGGAGCAAATTCACAAGATTGCCCAAAAATCTTCATTGATGTCACCCCGACAAAGATGAAGAGTAAGAAAAAGTGCAGAGTACGTTTCATGTAATGGTTATTCGGATTAAAAAAATTCATACCTATTTCAAAATTTAATGCCAAAAAGCAAACATTTCCAATCTTGGAGAAGAGAATTTTAAGAGTAGAAACCACCCTAAATCCGAAGAAAACACCGCCCTTATTAAGGTTTATCGCCAGTATAACAATAAACTAAAAGACTGAACTTCAGTCAATTATACAAAATAAGATTCTGGAGGAGCTTTGCTTCGTCTCTTTCAAAAATCTTGAGTTTTGCTTCTTTACAAAAGTCTTTTCAACGAGCAAATATATACAAGCTTACTTAATATCCAAACATTAAATACGTTTTTTTATCTTCAACATTAACTTCTATCTATGCATTAGTTAATTTGTGAATACATGCGCTTAGTTCTAAATAGAAATTCTGGGTAACTTGAACTCATTATAAAGCAACCTAATCCAATTTATGAGCGTACTGTTTGGAATTAATTACCTTCATTGACCAAATTTAATAATAAGGAATCTTATGAATATTAAACATTTACTCTTGTTCGCTCTTTTTCTGCATGGTTTGAATGGATTGAACACCCTCTCAGCGGATTGTTTACTTTCAGAACTTGAACTTCAAAAATCAACCTGCAACGGAGAAAAGTTTGCGGTCAAAATCAATTTTAAATTCCAGGATGTCAGCAATTGTTTTACGATATCCGGAAATGGCAAAAATTACGGAACATTTGAATATTCAAAACTTCCAGTGATCATTGATGGCCTGGTTGGTGATTGCCATACAGAATACGAATTCGTCATTACCGATTGTGTAAATACACA
>JBGAWX010000363.1:1893-2614 GCA_044227375.1 Saprospiraceae bacterium | reverse complement strand
CGATATTTTTAAAGCAGTTGCTGGTTGCAGTGCTCCATTGACGATGGGGGATTCCGCTTTACCCGTAAATCGAATTCCGGTTTGGTTTATGGTGGGGACTTTGGATGACCGGTTTATAGTCCCACCGTTTACTGAATTGCCATTTGGTGAAGATTCCATTTTGGCCTATCTTAAAAGTTCGTTGAATCGTGCGTTGGTTTGTCAGGGATTGACTCAGACATTTGATAAAAAGATAGGGGCAATCACACATACTTATATATTTAATGAGCCGCAGCCGGGAGTTAACGCACAACCATATTTGTTTACATTGATAAAAGACATGACTCACATGTATCCCAATGGAAGTAATTTTCCTTTGGATGCGCCAAGGTTGTTTTGGGAATTTTTTAATCAGTCTGTAACGGTTGCCACGAGTCCTACCAGCCAAAATGAGGAATGGATTGAAGTGTATCCTAATCCTTCCAATTCTCAAATACAGGTTGAAATAAAATCAAGGGAAGATTTTTCACCTTACCATGTGAGCATTTTAAATGCATTCGGGCAAACAGTATATGACCACAGCAATAAGCCGGGCTGCCATTTTACTATTGATAAATGTGAAATTGGTACGGGCTTGTTTTATTTGCAGATTCAAAATGGGAAGAGTCTTGTGACCCGAAAAATTGTCTTTGAATGAGAATAAGGTCTTTGTATTAGACATCGCCTATTACAGGTCAATGCC
>JBGAWX010000363.1:0-1883 GCA_044227375.1 Saprospiraceae bacterium | reverse complement strand
TTAAAATGGCCGGCTAAATCAGCGTTTCGACACTTCAATTTTCGAAAATACAGGAAAAATCCTGTATACTTTAGGGCATATTAGCTTTTTTTATAATGTAACTTTGCCCTTGCTAAAGAGAAGAAGATCCAAAATGGATTTCTGAATACCCCCCAAAATTATGATTTTCGAATTCGCTTTGCAGAAATCCATTGTTGGATGTGCAGGGTTCATGCTGAAACTCAATTGTGAAGGGATAGGGAATTATTGAAGATTGGATTCCCGCACGAGCATTCATTTTGATTTGTTTAAAATTGAATTCTTTGAGGTTCGAAAGGTACTTAACAAGAAATTACATGAAAAAAGGATTTGTGGTCGGGATCATTTTAGTATTTTTCAAATTGGGATATGGTCAACATGATTTTACCAAAAAATCAATTCCCATTCAGGTGGCATCCTTTTATCATCCTTTTTTTGATAATAAACTGGTTTCCGGGCAATGGATTGGTGAGGTCTTTACTCCTTCCGGACTTCAGGTGCAACTCACAAACGGATCAGGAACATTTGCATTGCGGGATTCCATAAGTAATGAGGTGGTGTTGAAATTCAAAGGAAATACAACAAATGGGATTTGGGATGGATATGTATATTATTTTGAAAAATCAGCGCAGGGTAACTTTTATATAGAAGGTTTTTTTAAATCAGGCTTGCCCAATGGAAAGGTAATTTGTAAATTGAACGATGAGAATTATATCGCAGGGACTTTTGATAAGGGTAAGTCTTTCGAAAAAATTTCTGTGAGAAGAAAGCATTCAGTGATGAGCACATATTGCAATGGCTTTGATTTTATGCTTTATTTAAAAAACGATACAGCACAATTTGATAAATGTAAAAGAACAGTTCCTTTGGATGATCCATTATACGGGGCCGCAATTTTCTTGAGTCAAATTGCCAGCGTTTCAGATAAGCATGCTGATATTGAAAAATTTATGGAATGCATGCGGTTAAACGAGGTAGAGCCTTTTGTTAGAAATGCCGACTTTGCAGAAATTGCAAGCAATGCCATAAAGGAAATCATGATGCACGAAAATTGGAAGGACAAAACACTTGAAGACATCCAGGAGCAATTGAAACTAATTTTTGCAAAAAAGCATTATGAACATCTGGCAAACTCTGAAGGATTTATTTCATTTCTTGGTTGTTTAATCGAAGAATCAAGATGAAGTCCCATTCAATGGCGGAGAATAAACGGTTCAATATAGAGTTGAGTGGTTGAACCGATTCTATTCAAATTTCACTTTTTTCTTTTCAAATTTCACTTTAACCGCCTTTAGGTTCACAATATTTGATTTACTTTCGTTTTGTAACATTGTATACTTAGCGAACGGCTTATGGACGGAATACCGGAACCCATGTTTTATGTTAAGCATTTCAAATCTGCTAAGCAGAATGAAAATGAAAGGAAACTCTTCAGGATCATTCTAACGGATATTGAAGAGGCTTCTTCGTCAGGGATTTATTTTATTCAGACTTATTCTGAATTGCCAGAAGAAGTTCTTAAGAAACCAGGATTTCTGATTGCGTTTCATTTTGATTTTTTACAAAGTCAGACCGAACATAAGGATATCCTGTTTAATCAGCCTTTCCTGATTAATGAATTCCAATACTATAAAATCAAATTGAATAAGGAAAATGCAGAATACATGCATGTTCTGATGCAATTTATATTAAGTGAATTCAGAAGAAATGATTGGCGAACGCCAAAAGCAATCATTTCTTTTTTAAATATAATTTTTTTGCATTGTAGCAGATTGCTTAAAAAGAATTCGGTTAAAAGAGAAAAGCATCATTACACGAATTTGTTAATCGTGACCAAGTTCAAGAATTTGATTTACAAACACGCC
>JBGAWX010000362.1:0-2688 GCA_044227375.1 Saprospiraceae bacterium | reverse complement strand
TCAACAATAACTTTAGAACCTTTAAATTCGGACAAATCATAGGCTAGCCAAAACCAGGAAGTGTCATTTGGAAACCAATTCTGATCTGCTGAAGGATTCACGGTATTCAATTCCGTAGAAAGTCCGGATAATAATATCTTTTCTTTCGATTCCATTCCGCAAACTTGCGTCACCTTAATCCGGATGCTGTCATAGTAAATGTTTGTATTGAAATGATGTTGTGCAAAATCAAAATACAAATAGGGTTGAATCGCATTGGTTAAATCGGCAGTTTTTGAAACCAGCTTCACAGCTGTACTATTGTAAATTGAATTTTGATTAGCATACATTAATGCATTTCCAACGACACCATTTTTATCTTTGGCTCCAACAACATTCCACTTGGAATCAAATGCCTCATTTTCCTGGATCCAATCCGATGGAAAGACGGCATTGTCAAATCCTTCAAGCATAGGATATGTTCCTGCTTTCTCCGGCAATTCAATAATCTTTGCCTCTAGAAAAACGGTATCATTAAAAGGATTCTCATCCTGATCAAATTCGAGCCACGCCGCAAGCTTTTGTGCACCGAATTTGTCAACTACAATATCATTATCAAATTTTACTTCAATGGTATCATATGGATTTATAGATGTTGAATAGGTTTGTTCAACAATCTGACTTTTACTCATTGCTTTTATGGTAAAGCCCGTTTGAATTTTATTTGTACGGTTAATCACTTTGATCCACGGGGAAAGGTGTAAATCTCCGCAACTGAAGTATTCAAGTGGATTTAATTCTGAATTCGACAATGCAAGGTCCCGAGTGATATTGCATCCAATCAAAGTATCCGGAGTTTCGATCGCCAGTTCCCTTCTACTTAATATAGACTTATCGTATGCTCCTATTGAGAACCATTTTTTGATGCGGGGATCATCATTAACTAATGTAATTAATGTATCCACAGTCCTCTTGACAGGGTCCATGTATTTCTCTCCAAGTTGATAAATTTCAAAACTGTCTTTTCCATTTCGATTCCATTTCAAATGAATTTCATCCGGACAATATTTATCGATATGAAATCCCTGTACTCCGGATGTTATGGTAAAATAACCACTCCGGTCTTTTTCAATGCCCTGTAAAATTTCAATCAGACAGGAATCAGATGATAAATTATTGGGTATAAGATAAGAATACAACCTGGTGCCTGGAGCTTGGACTCCCAACAACTGCCAATTTTTTCCAGCATCCGGTGAGAACATAATTTTAATGCTGTCCTGACCATAACTTGTATAATGAACCTGAGTATTTTCAGTGATGTTGAATTGTTCTCCACCAATAGGGAAACTCAATCTCAACAATTTATTTTCTACTTCATGAAGCAGATAAAATTTGATAGCATTAGAAGGTAAGAACTTTCCGAATACTCTAACAGTATAGGTTCCTGCAAGTGGGAATGTAATAGAAACCTGTTCGAAATTATTTAAAGTATCTACTCCGAGTGTAGCTCCTGCAGCCAGAGTAGTTGCATTTGGAGTTGGATTCAATACCCAGGATTTATGAATCGTACCACTTGGATCTATGACTTCCATATCCAGATCATTAATCAATGCTTTCGGAGCAAGCAACGATGCCGGTTCTTCAGCCCAATAAATCATAAATTTCGCAAGAGGACTTCCGGCAGGAATGACAATATGATACTCCTGCATTTCATTTTGTTGAATGGTATGATTCTGAAATCTGTTTTCAGCAATAAGATGAAATGCACGATAGGCATCAATTACTCCAAAACCAAATTGATAATCCGGCCCAGGAGTTCCGATATCTGTTGCCGTATTTAAAATGCTTGCTTTTATTAATGCGGATTCAGGGTTCTGACCATTGTGAAAACTTTTATAGGCCTCATACAGCAATGCACAAACTCCGGCGACTCCCGGTGAAGCGGCTGAAGTACCTCCGAATACCTGTGTGCTGTTTCCAGGTGCCGTTGAAACTTCATTCGTACCGCGTGCTGAAATTTCAGGCTTTAATCTGCCATCTTTTGTAGGTCCTCTGCTCGAACTGGTTTCCAGAGTACCATCTAATCTCAGATTAGCAGTAGTTAAAACATTCTTTCCAATCTTATGACCACCGGTAACATTCCCCCATTGATTGCCTGCACCATAACCGCAATCCGCTCCGTTTGAATTTCCAGCCGAAAACACATGAATCAATTCAGGGTTCTCATAAATCTGTTTGTCTACAACTTGCGCCTCAATGGTATAACCGGCATTGCATCCATTGCTGTATGATGTATTGGTAATTACAACACCTTCATTCGTGTGATAGTCGAGCGTCTTGTCCAAAAAATCAGGTTGGTAATTGATCACGTACAATTCCGAGCCTGGTGCCATACCTTCAATGAGCGGATCCACATTACCAGCTCCTGATAAAATTCCAGAAACACCATCCGCATGATGAACCGGTGAATCATCACGCACATCCTGATGAATTCTGCCTTGAAAATCAATATGAGGTCCGACGAATCCATCATCTCTTACCATGACTTTCACTCCTTCTCCTTTTAGGTGTAAATTTTCCTTTTGATTTGATGCGATAAGATTCACCCGATGCAAACTTCTGCCTTCACGATCTTCAGGTGTTCCAGGCTCCGATTCACAATCCATAAATTGCACCCATGGCTGTGAACTTAACCATTCCAATTCATGC
>JBGAWX010000361.1:0-2734 GCA_044227375.1 Saprospiraceae bacterium | reverse complement strand
TTTCCCTGATAATATTTGTACAGGGGAGTAATGGATCGGGTATATTTTGCAGTGACCCCCCAATTGCGGGTATAAAAATAAGACACCCCCAATGCCCAACTGATATCCGTCTTTCTAAAGTCTTCATCTTCACCAAACAAACTACTACTCGACATCAGGTATCCAAACGAAAGGCCTCCAAAGAAATGCATTCTGTAATACTCTTTCTGGCCTTGCACATTGAGCCAGTCCTTGAGCACTATGTATACTGGAATGTCGAGGTATTTCAAATTAAAATTCACCTGGGCCCTATCATCAATAGTGCTTCTACTACCGCGTTGATTATAGGAAAAATTGAGTTCGAGATCGATACTCTTTGAAAGCGCGGCCTTCCCGTAAACGCCCACTTCAAATCCGGGTTTATTAAATCCATAGGCGTTATCCCCATCGATTTGAGATAAAGTGCCTGCCAGTTTTAATCCGCCCCCGAATCGCTGGGCATCCATATTCATAGTCAAGCATGCAATAAAAAAAAGAATGTAACAAGTCGATTTTAACATAAGACAAAGGTAGTAGTTTGTTTAAGAACGAGTGAAAACTGAATCTCAATCGAACCGCATACAAAAGATTGAATTTATTTATTTTGCTGGAATTAATGTTTAAGCAGAATTCGATTATTTCAATTAGTTTTACGCGAAACAAAGAGTTGTCATCATGAAATACACCAGAAGCTATCTTAAAAAATTGGAAGAGCTGTGCAATGCCCTTTCTTATAAAGTGAGATACGAACAAGGTCATTTTCAATCAGGTTATTGTATTTTAGAATCCAAAAAAGTATTGATCATCAATAAATTTTTTGATTTGGAAGGTCGCATCAATTGTTTGTTGGATTTAATTCCGGAATTGCCATTGGATTTGGAATCATTAACAGAGGATGAAAAATCATTTTATTATAAAACCATTTCCATCCGGGCGCTACAAGAAAATAACTCTTGAAAATTACTTTTTTAGGTACCGGAACTTCGCAAGGCATTCCAGTAATTAACTGCACCTGTGCCGTTTGCAATTCTGCAAATGTGAAAGACAAAAGATTGCGAACATCCGTCTGGATACAAACCGAAACCAATTCCCTGGTAATTGATATTGGACCGGATTTCAGACAGCAGGTTTTATCCAATAAATTAGAACGTGTCGATGCCTTATTGCTTACCCATGAACACGCTGACCATACTGCGGGTCTTGATGATATCAGACCAATCAATTTTTCAATGAAGCAAAAAATCCCACTCTATGCGGAACTCCGGGTGATACAGGATCTATCACAACGTTTTTATTATGTATTCGGCGAAAGTGACTATCCCGGTTTGCCACAATTGGATCTTCGCGAAGTAGAAATCAACAAGCCTTTTAAAATACACGATGACGTAATCCATCCCATCAGAATCGCACACGGTATGCTTGATATTCTTGGATTCAAAATTGGTGAATTTGTATACATCACTGATGCCAAATCAATTTCAGATGAAGTGATCGATCAGATTAAGCATTGTAAAATTTTAGTGTTGAATGCCCTGCGGCATAAAGAACATCATAGTCATTTGAATTTATCACAGGCCTTGAATTACATCAAAAAAATAAATCCCGCTCAAGCCTATCTGACTCACATAAGTCATCAATTGGGATTGCATGAGGATGTGGAAAAGAATTTGGATACGAATATACATTTAGCTTATGATGGACTTGCATTACAGATATAAACTGGTGACGGATCACTGAATGGAATAGTTTAAAAGAATCCGGAATGCCATGTACGAATCAATTATTAACGCCAGTTGCCCTTAATTAAATGGTTTGATTTTTAGAGAACCCATGTCATGAACAAACTTCAATTTGAATCCAGTCCATATCTCAAACAACATCAGCATAATCCTGTGGATTGGCAGACCTGGTCAGAATCCGCGCTTGAGGAGGCCAGGCGATTAAATAAACCAGTTCTGATTAGTATTGGCTATTCAACCTGTCATTGGTGTCATGTGATGGCTCATGAATCATTTGAAGATGTGGAGACTGCAAAAATCATGAACGAATGTTTTGTCAATATAAAAATTGACCGGGAAGAAAGACCGGATCTGGATCACTATTTCATGAATGCCATTCAGGCAATGGGTATATCCGGTGGCTGGCCACTGCATTGCTTTTTAAGTCCTGAGGGCAAGCCATTTTATGGGGGTACTTATTTTCCTCCTACACCTAAGTATGGAAGACCGTCCTGGAGACAAATCCTTATGGCCATTCACCAGGCATTCCAAAACAAGCAAACTGAAATCCTTGGACAGGCAGATGAATTGTTTCAACATTTGCAGCTGCAAAATGAAATTGAAAAGAAAAATAATGCTGATCATAAAGAGTGCAATCCTGTTGAGATTTTTAATCAGTTAAAATCTACAATGGATACAGCGCATGGTGGATTTGGAACGCATCCTAAATTTCCAAATACCCAGGGGATTCAATTATTGATGCAGATTTATTTTCTGACGGGAAATAAAGTAGCATTGGATCATGCGATATTTTCTTTAAGTCAAATGTGCCTGGGGGGTATATATGATCATATAGAAGGAGGATTCAGCAGGTATTCTGTTGATGCAACTTGGGATGTACCTCATTTTGAAAAAATGTTGTACGATAATGCTCAATTGCTTAGCCTGTTTTCATTTGCTTATCAAATCACCAAAGAAAGAAAATATCTTTCAGCCAT
>JBGAWX010000360.1:0-2767 GCA_044227375.1 Saprospiraceae bacterium | reverse complement strand
GAGGAACGTCGCACAAATTTTATCCAGAACAAAATGGAAGAATGCAATAAAGAGTTGATGAAGGAAATTGAAGAACTTGCAGATTCCATCTTAATTTATCAGTCCAAAAGAACTAAATACGATAGTCTTACCATTCCTTATGATTCGATCAGACCAGAGAAACCGGAGTTGCAATTTCCGGAATATAAAAAACCGGTAAAACCCGATGTGATATATAATGGGAAAAATAAGTAGAAGAAGGATGCTCCATTCAACAAAGAGGTTGTCAAAAAATGATTGTGAAAATAAAACTACTTCATGGCCAAATATGCAGTTGGGTCTAAAATTTTAAGTTTTGCTTTTCTATAATCTTTATTATTTCTTGTTAATAGTATTTTTATTTTATTCTCCATTGCAGTATAATGTTGAATAGCGTCTTCAAAATCTTTGAAGTCAGAAGCCAAAGCCAATTCAATTATTTTATCATTTACAGCTAAAACATTGACTAAAGTTTTAAATTTTTGAAGAATTTTTCTTGAATTAGAAATTGAATACTGAGAATGTAACAGATAATCAATGTTGGCGAAAGTAAGAGCTGAAACAAAAATTTGAATTTTGCCCAAATCGGCCATTGAGAATACCCTTGCTGCAGCTTCATTGAATGGTTTTCTTCCAGATAGTAAATCTAAACAAATGTCTGTATCCACAAAAACATTACTCATATTACTTCCCGTATTTAGTTTTTATATGCGTCCTATACATTTCTTTGTAAGGTTTTTTTACAGATACTTTTAATACACCTGAAAGACTTTGGACTAAAGGAGTAATTTCACTTGAATCTTTGTTGGCATCAGATACCAAATTCAGATAGTTCTCAACCAATTTAGACAAACTGGTTTTTCTACTACTAGCGTATGTTTTTGCTTTTTCAATAGTTTGGTTGTCAATTTTCAATGTTAACTTAGTCGTCATTTGAATTCATTTTATACGTGCAAAGATAATATTTCTATACGTACATTTCATACAAATTTTCAATACCGCAACTCCCAATACGGATTTCTTCTGCGTTCAATGCAATCTTTGATATAAGTGCTTATCAAATCTGAATACGTTGCATAATCGATTACTTTTCCCTTGGCTTTTGGTTTTACAATTTTTTGAGGCACATTCAATGCAATGGATTCTGCTTCAATGATACTCGCCCCGTCGTTGATATTAACTTCCAATATCAATCCCGGCAATCCACCATACATCCCAGGACCAGCTGGTATTAAAATTTTATCCGTAAACCATGCTGTGATTTTGTGATTCCGGATGGTATCCCTCGTTTCCGCTTTCATACACACATATCCAGCTACTTCTTTGATTTCACCAAGAATCTTCCATTTCCATTTTGGGATTTCTCCTTTGATGATGTAATTTTTTCCAAGGATGCCTACCCGATCAAATGTAGTTTGCTCCACATAGTTCCTGTAAATCTGATATTCGACTTTCTTATAACTCCAATTGGACTCTTCAGACTTATCATCCAAAACATAAGTATAGTAATAAAGGGAATCATTAAATGACAGCTTCATGTGTTCGGTATCCCAGCTGCTTTTACGCCAGGTGAGGGCTGCTCTGTCCTTTTCTTCCTGACTTAAATAGGGAAGCTCCGCAATTATCTTTTGCCAATAATTGCTTTGCAAATAAACTACCTCACCTTGTAATGTTTGAGCACATACAAAATTTGCATAGATTGTGAACACAAAATAAAACAATATTGCAATTCTCTTCATTCGTAATTCGTAATCTTTAATTTTTAATTGATTAAAACATCCAATCATTTGACTTTTTCACCGTAGCTTTTATTCCCTTAATATTATAACTGAGACTGAGCATGTAATACCTGGACACCAAAAAGGTTTGCGCCTCGGTAATTTGATTAACTGAAGCCCATTGTCTGATGGAGATGTTTTTATTCAAAAGGTCGTACGCTGAAATCCGGACTTCCAGTTTATCTCCCTTCAAAAATAATTTATAAACGGAGGCATTGAGAATCGGAACATCATATTGACTATTGAATCGCTCATTATTGAAAATCCGGTAATTCAAGGTTCCGTTAAAAAAAATACCATAAGCCAATTTTGCATTGGCCTGCACATTATACGTTTGGCTCCATACATTATAATTCTGATTGGTTTCAATCGAATACTCTGTAGTAGCATATCCCAGACTGTTATCCAGATACAAAGAATAACTTTCATTTGGTGTCAGTGAAATATTTAAACCAATATTGTGATTGTTTGTCCTGGCATCATTCAGTACTGTATTGATCAAACTCTTTGAAAGATCATACGAATAGTTATAATTTATAGAAACTGTAAACTTGTTTTTGATTATAGGAAAACCATAACCGAAATAAGAATACAAGCGCTGTCCTCCTTTAAAATTAATATACCTGCTGGTCGTAACCAAAAATGTATCTATGGTTTGTTCCGTAATGTGCTGATTTTCGAAATAGGTATAATTAATATTAAAACTATAGTTGATAAACTTGATGGCATTATTCCCATTATAATACAAATTGAAACGGTGCGATATTTCAGGATTCAGATCAGGATTCCCCACACGAATAAAAAATGGATTGCTATTATCAACAACCGGTGATAGATTCCTGAAACTCGGCTCCTGAATACCTCCATTATAATAAATTCCAATTCTTTTATTCCCTGGAAACTGCATATTGGCTGATAAACTCCCCAGTACATTGTCATAAGATCTGTCAATCATTGTAAAGGGGTTATTC
>JBGAWX010000035.1:0-18046 GCA_044227375.1 Saprospiraceae bacterium | reverse complement strand
GTTCGAACTTTTCTTATTAAGTAACAACTTGGAAAAATGATGTTTTGATTATTATTTTATTTCTAAAATCTTGATTAAAATGAACCGTCATTCATTGCCATTTTGTATTTTTGCTTGAAAAATCTGGACAATGAAAAAAAGAGTAGGAATCTGGATTAGAGTCTCTACAGAAGATCAAGCACAAGGAGACAGCCCTAAGCTACACGAACACCGTGCAAGATCATATGCCGAGGTAAAAGAATGGAATATTGTTGAGACCTATCATCTTGAAGCAGTAAGCGGAAAGAATGTGATTGATCATCCAGAAGCGAAGCGGATGATTGCAGATGTTCGAAGGGGTCATATATCTGGCTTGATTTTCTCCAAGCTCGCACGTTTGGCCCGAAATACTCGTCAGTTATTAGATTTTGCTGACCTCTTTCAACAGCATAATGCAGATCTAATGTCACTGGATGAAAGTATTGATACCTCTACTCCGGTTGGGAGATTTTTCTACACCATCATTGCTGCGATGGCCGAATGGGAAAGGGCTGAGATTGGTGCACGGATAAAAGCATCGGTGGCAGTTCGTGCTAAATTAGGCAAATCAATAGGAGGACAAGCCCCCTATGGGTACAAATGGGAGAACAAACAGCTTGTGCTTGATCCACAGGAAGCGCCAGTCCGTAAACTTGTATATGAGCTCTTCCTTCAGCATAAAAGAAAAAAGACAGTCGCAAGAATTCTTAACGAACAAGGATACAAGGCAAGAAAAGGCGAAAAAATAACAGATACACTTATTAATCGGATATTGCGTGATCCAATTGCAAAAGGACTAAAAAGGGTCAACTATACCGAAAGTAAGGGCAATAAAACGGGTTGGACAATAAAGCCTAAAGAGGATTGGGTATTTGTAGAATCACCACGAATTGTATCTGATGAATTATGGAATAGTTGCAATAAGATACTTGAAGAAATGGCCAGAGTTCCAAATAAAGTGAGGCGAAAAGGTGTCCATCTATTTAGCGGAATTGTTCAATGCGAATGCGGAGCTAAAATGTATATGAGAATGCTTTCGCCAAGCTATGTCTGCCGAAGCTGTAAAAACAAAATAAAACCAGATGATCTGGAAGAAATATTTCACGGTCAATTAAAAAATTTCTTATTCTCCGATGCAGAAATTAAAAATCACTTGAGCACAGAAAAGCAGCTATTAAAAGATAAAGAAGAATTACTTAATTCGCGGACAAAAGAGCTTCAAAAATTAAAAGAAAAAGTTGCAGATATCTTAGAGCTATATCATGAAGGCAAACTGCCAAAAGAAAGGTTCAGTGAGATGTATGCTCCAATAGAGGAAAAACAAGGACAAATTGAGCAATCAATCGGTGAATTGCAGGGGTCAATTGATGCTCTCCGGTTCCAAACTCTGGATAACAGTCAGATACTCTATGATGCTCAAGTACTATATAAGCAATGGAAAACCTTTACTGCCGAAGATAAGAAAAGCATTATAGAAGCGATAACAAAGTCCATTGTCATAGGAAAGGAAGATATAGCGATCAACCTTTCCTACATACCCACTTTAGTTCCAGATGCCCCAGTACCAGGGCCATCTGAACGCAATAACACTACCAAATATGGTGATGATTCTAAAACAATACAACTAAGCAATGAACCCCGGTGGAAAAAACTGGACTAAAGTAGGACTCGAAAATACCAAACACATTGTTCGAATCAGAACCCATCCAAAAAATGCAGACATCGTCATCGTAGCTGCATTGGGAAATATTTTTAAAGCAAGTACGGATCGTGGAATTTACAAATCCATGGATGGAGGCAAATCATTTAAAAAAGTACTTTTCGTAAACGACACCACAGGAGCTATTGATCTGATGTATGACCCGCAAAATCCGCGAATCCTTTTTGCATCTACCTGGAATGTTCAACGAAACGCATATCGATTGTCCAGCGGTGGACCGGGTTCAGCATTGTGGAGAAGTATTGATGGAGGCGATACCTGGAAAGATATTTCTAAAAACAAAGGATTGCCGGAAGGACTTTGGGGAAAATCAACCGTTGCAATTTGCAATTCAAATCACGATCGCATTTATGCAATGATTGAAAATGAAAATGGCGGCTTGTTCAGATCAGATGATGCAGGATTGACCTGGAACTTAATGAATAGCAACAGAGAAATGAGACAACGCGCCTGGTATTTTTCAAGGTTGTGTGTTGATCCGTCAAATGATAATGTCATCTACGTACAAAATGTCTCCTTGCATAAATCCAGTGATGGAGGAAAAACATTTTCAATAGTCCACACACAACATGGAGATCATCATGATATGTGGATCAATCCTTCTAAACCAAACTGGATGATCGTTGCAGATGATGGTGGCGGAACAATAAGTGATGATGGCGGAAGACATTGGTCTACTTTAAACAATCAACCTACTGCACAATTTTACAGAGTCACTACCGACAATCATTATCCGTTTCGGATTTATGCTGCGCAACAAGACAACAGCACAATACGCATTGCGCATCGCACTTCCGGATTTACTATTGGCAATAATGATTGGGAACCTACTGCGGGTGGAGAATCAGGCCACATCGCCGTAGATCCTTTAAATCCTGAGATCGTTTACGGCGGATCCTATGGAGGGTATCTCACACGATATGACCATGCACGAAAAATTAATCGCAGCATTCATGTCTGGCCCGACAATCCCATTGGACATGGTGCATTGAATTTGAAATACCGTTTTCAATGGAATTATCCGATATTCTTTTCACCGCATAATCCAAAAAAACTTTATTGTGCTTCCAATCATTTGCATGTAACGGAAAACGAAGGGCAATCCTGGAATACCATAAGTCCTGATCTTACCAGAAACGATTCTACCAAATTACAAGCATCAGGCGGACCCATAACTAAAGACAATACCTCAGTTGAATATTATTGCACAATATTTTCGGCAGCAGAATCCCCGCGAGTAAAAGATTTACTTTGGGTTGGATCTGATGACGGAATTGTGCATATCAGCAGAGATGGCGGCAATCAATGGACCAATGCAACTCCGGCATCTCTTCCTCAATGGACCATCATCAATAGTATCGAACCTGACCCGCATCTCGACGGAGGTTGTTATATAGCAGCAACTGCTTACAAAAATGGAGACTTCACTCCGTATTTGTTTAAGACAGAAGATTATGGAAAGAGTTGGACAAAAATTACCAAGGGCATTCCCACTGATTATTTTACACGTGTAGTCAGAGCTGATCCAGTGACAAAAGGCTTGCTGTTTGCCGGAACGGAATACGGTATGTTTATATCCTTTGACGATGGGAAAAACTGGAAATCATATCAACTCAACTTACCGATTGTACCAATCACTGATCTCGTAATTAAAAATGAATTTCTCATTGCAGCTACTCAGGGCAGAAGTATCTGGATGATCGACGACCTTGGACCACTCAGACAATTAGGATCAATTGCAAATGATAAAAAAAATATTCTTTTCAAACCAAAACCTGCTATCCGCATGGATGGAGGTTCATTCGAAAGTAAAACCGAAGGCATCAATCATCCGAACGGATTAATCATAAGTTTTTACTCAGATACTATAAATCCTAAGGACACTATAAAATTGATTTGCCTGGATCAAAATCAGGATACCCTTTCAGTATATTCAACGCAACCGATTGAACAAGAACAAAAGATTGAATTAAAATCCGGCAGCAACAGAATGGTGATCAATCCAAGAATGAAACCGGCAAAAGATTTTCAGGGAATGGTCATGTGGTGGGCAAGTCTTTCCGGCCCTAAAGCCTTACCTGGAAAATACCAGTTGATGGTAAACGGAAAAAATATATCGGAAACCACGGAATTCGAAATAGTACCCGATTTGAAATATCCCGTAAGTGAACAAGACATCATTCGTCAATATGTGTTTATTAAAAAAATCCGTGATCGTCTCGATGATGCGAATCGAGCCATTCTGCAAATGCGCGATATCAAAAATCAGATCAGTGAATTTACTGGACGAATTGAAAAATCAGAAAAAACAGATACTTTGTTCAAATTAAAAACCCGTATAGACAGCACATTGAATGTGATTGAAAACGAACTTTACCAAACCAAAAACAAAAGCAACCAGGATCCGATTAATTATCCCATTAAACTGACAAACAAATTGGCGCATCTTACGGCTTTATTTGAAAATGGCTCCTACCCTCCTACCGACCAGGCTGAAGAATACCGAAAAGAAATCGATGCACTGATCGTCAATCAACTGAATGCATTAGACATTGTTAAACAAAATGAAATCAGGCAATTTAATATTTTGATCAACCAGATGAATCTTGAAGTAATCAAACCCAAACTGATTAAATAGAAATGAAAAAAGAAGTCAAACAAAAAGACTTTATACCTAAACCGGAATATCCCGGAGGTCCAAAAGCACTTACCGCTTTCATCCAGTCGAATTTGAAATTTCCTAAAGAAGCATTTGATAAAAAAATAGAAGGAACGGTGGTACTGAAAGCAGAAATTAATTTTCGGGGTGAAATCATTGACACAAAAATCATTTCGGGTATTGGTTTTGGTTGCGACGAAGAAGCAGAACGCGTGGTTCGTTTATTGAAATTTCATGTGGACAAAATAAGAAATATGAAAATTACTTATTTTAAAACATTCAACATACAATTCAAATTGCCGGTTCCGGTTCAAACCAATGTGCACTATGTACTCGTCAATAAACCCTCTGCGCCAGATCCAAAGGATGGTGCTGCAAAAAAAACCGGATATACAATCACAATTCCTTTAAAGTAACTGAATAAGTTGTTATATTCGCCATGCCTTTTTAAGAACTTTCTAAGTTGGTATTAAATTAATGATTAGAACTCCTAAATACTTTTTATCAGTGAGCATTATTTTATGAAACAAAATTTATACCTGGCTATACTTTTATTGGCCTTATCGCAAATTCAACTTTTAAAAGGGACATCCATTGGCAGTATAAAACATTTTGAATGTGCAAATCTTACAATGGATGACGATACCATTCCTCCGGTTACATACTGTCCTACCGGAGCTACTACCATTTCGTTACCCGCATCGGGTTGTATTTTAATTTGGGCGAAAGATTTGGATCGAGGCAGTATTGATGATGTGACACCGGTCAATAAACTTAAATTTTATTTAAACGGAAATCCAAACCAGACCAACATTCAGATTTGCTGCAGTGATTTTGTTGCTGCAGGAGCCTGTGATGAATATCCATTCAATATCGATTTATGGGTGGAAGACGAAGCAGGAAATGCAGCTATATGCAAAACTACATTAATCATTCAGGATGATTTGGATGTTTGTGGTTGTCAGAGTTCAGGATATTCATTAAAAGGATTGATCAGTACCCGATGCAATACTAGGGCAGAAGGTAATTTAAAACTTACTGGTCCCAATAATTATTTCAGGGAGTCCTTTGGCCCTTTTATTCGCTTCTATGAATTGTTGAGCGGATCATATCACTTATGCTTTGAACGCAATGACAATTTTTTAAATGGCGTGACCACCGCAGATATTGTAAAAATCCAAAGACATATCCTCGGTATTGAGTATTTTGGTTCAAATGCACAACTGCTCTCCGCTGATGTAAACAATAGCACAACGGTTTCTGCATCCGATATCACTGAAGTGAGAAAATTGATTCTCGGATTGAAATCTAAATTCTCCAATGTACCGAGCTGGATTTTTGCACCCACAGATTCACTAACTATTCCCAACCGCACACCCCATGTTAATGAATTCATCTCCGGATGTTATGACTTCAATATTGACAAGAACTCTATCGACAATATCGGGATTACAAGCATCAAAATGGGAGACGTAACCTGCAATGCCAGAGTTAACGGACCAGAAAAAAATACTTCCAGAAATGATAGATCGGTTTCATTGATTCACCAGCCAACTCCGATGAATGATCAACTTGTGAGCTCAGGTTTTTCCTTACCGGATCTTAAAAATTTTCAGGGTATGCAATTTACACTGACTTTTGATCCCACATTGTTTGAATTTGAAGGAATTCAATCTGACAATCTGGAAATCGAAGAAAGTCAAATTTCTTTATTCGATCTTGACAAAGGCAAAATCCATATTGCCTGGGATCGGAATCAATTGGACAGAAAAAATTCCATTTCCGGTATTTTGTTTCATATGCTTTGGAGAAAGAAAACACAATCCAATACAACACCCGT
Source organism: Saprospiraceae bacterium (assembly GCA_044227375.1). Classification (GTDB taxonomy): domain Bacteria; phylum Bacteroidota; class Bacteroidia; order Chitinophagales; family Saprospiraceae; genus Vicinibacter. Next base: position 11,809 of record JBGAWX010000035.1, on the reverse strand, counting down.
CTTGAGCTTCGATCCGACAGGAGTTCTACCTTTAATCATTGGACAGGATTTGAACGAATTAGATTTAAACATCAAAAATTCGAACATGAACATTCAACCGTTCATTGAACTCATAAATAATGATGTCCGGAATGCTTTCTATTTGCACTATTCGATTGACAACGATATAAATGCCCATTACTTTTTGAGTGATATCAACGGTCGTGTGGTTTATCAAAATGAAATGCCCTTGCACGCCGGCACCAGGATGGATAAAATGGAATTCGGAAAGAACAATTTACAGGGCTTCTATTTATTAAACCTTCAACTTGGTTCGTTTCAAAAAAACTTTAAGGTCATTATGAGTAAATAATTTCCGTTTGATTTAAATCAACGGTTATATGTTTTAAACTTAAATCCTTGGTTTGTTACTCCGCCATAAAAGAAACCGGTTTCATTTTTCGTATTGTTATTAATTTTTTCTTATCTTCGCTACGGTTTCTTTCCGATTAATTTTCGATTACAAGGTCTATTGTATTGTAAATCAAGATTTAAAACAAATTAATCGCATACTATGAACAAGCCAATTACTTCCCCTCTTTTTTTGCTGGGCTTATCTTTCTTCACATTTAATGACACGATTCATGCAAAAGGATCCTCTGAATTTTTGAACTCAAAGCCATTAATTGTACAAGACACTACCCGTCCAATTGCTTATTGCCTTAATTTTATTGAAGTTTCTCTGCCCGTTACAAAATCGGTAACTATTTACGCAAAGGATCTCAATGTTGGAAGTTATGATAATGTGACCTCTGCTTCTGATCTGAAATTCTATTTCGATGGAGATCCATCAAAGCAATCCGTTACTAGGTCATGTGAAGATTTTGTTGCCATAGGAAGAGGCAATAATTTAGATATCACTATTGCGATGTGGGTCGAAGATGAGGCCGGAAACGCAGCGCATTGTCGAACAACAGTAAGCATAAATGACAATAACAATGTGTGCCCAAGTGAACCGGGAGGGAATACTCTGTTTTATATTTCAGGAAATATTAGTTCAAACATCAGCAGCACTCACATTGGAGATGAGTTTCATGGAAAAATTTCTTTGAACGGAACAAATGGATTCCATAGTGAAACTTTTAACAATCCATATAAATTTTCAAACTTGGCCAACGGAAATTATACACTTTGTGTCGAGCAAAAAGATGGTTTTTTAAATGGAATTTCCACTGCAGATATTGTAAAAATAAAAAGACATATTTTAGGATTAGAATTGTTGGAATCTCCATATAAATTATTAGCCTCAGATCTTAATCGATCAAGAAACTTAACCGCAGCAGATGTTTCTGAACTTAAAAAAATAATACTTGGGATAAACAGTACATTAACTAAAGTACCGAGTTGGATTTTTATCCCTGCTGATTTTATTTTCCCTCCGAATGAATTTCCAGATATAAATCTATTCATTCCCTCCTGCAAAACCATTGAAATCAAAGACAAGTCGTTGGATAAGGTTGATTTTATTGGCATTAAAATGGGTAATGTGAATTAAAACAAACTACATTCATTGCAATTCAAACTATGAACACCAATATCAAATCATTATAAACATTGTACTATGAAGTCGCTAATTTCAACTCCTCTACTGCTTTTATTATTATTACTTATTCCTTTCGCACATTATTCCATGGCGACTTTCGCCATGCCTGGATCTATTAATAAAAGAGATGCGATTGACACTACCCCACCTGTTGTGCATTGTTTAACTGGCATTATTACTGTCCCAATGCCCAAAGCCGGATGCATTACAATATTCGCGAAGGATTTAGACCGGGGAAGTGTTGATGATATGACCTTGGCCAAAAATTTAAAATTTTATTTCGACGGAGATTCATCAAAGCAATCCATGACGAAATGTTGTGATGATTTTTATCAAGCCCGGGTTAGTGATGAATTGATTACCGAATTGCAGATGTGGGTGGAAGATGAATCCGGGAATCGGGATTACTGTAAAACCACCTTGATTATTCAGGATATAAATAATTATTGTCCTGATGCAGATCCCCAGGGAAGTGTAACCGGATCGGTTAAAAATCGCAAAGGAAACCCCGTGACTGCAACCATTAGCTTGTACAAAGACAATAACATTAGCGAAGAAGTGGACGGAAGTTCATTTAAATTCAATCCATTGCCGGGTAGATTCAATATTTGCGCAAGAAGAGATGATCAACATACCAATGGTGTGAGCACAGCAGATATTGTAAAAATCCAGAGGCACATTCTTGGATTAGAACCCTTGACTCATCCCTATCTTCTTCTTGCTGCTGATGTCAATGTAAGCAGTTCAATCACGGCTTCAGATGTTTCAGAAATCAGAAAATTGATTTTAGGATTAAATTCGAGATTCAGTAAAGTACCCAGCTGGGTATTTATACCGTTGGACACAAATTTCACAAACCCATTTCCGACTGCAAAATTTTTCAATTCATACTGCAAAACTTTTGACCTCGGCATGAATGATCTGCTAAAAATTGATTTTAATGCAATTAAGATGGGAGACGTTACCGAAAATGCTATTGTTGGTAATTTGAACAATAATCAAACCAGAAATCAACAATTTATCCTAAACTATAAAAATGAGGAATTAAACAATGACCTTATCATTACGGAATTTAACTTTAAACAAAATATAGAATTGACCGGGATACAATTCACCTTATCCTTCAATGCAACTGAATTCGAATTTGTAAGAATTGAAAACGGAAATATCCAACTAAACGATGATCAATACTCCATTCATGAAATAGACAAAGGCAAAATTCATTTTGCTTGGGACAGGAATCCTTTAGAAAATAAAAATTCTTCCTCTGGAACTTTGTTTTCAATTATTTGGAAAAGGAAAACCGTATCCGATATCGATATGAAATTATATTTTGATCCTGATGGCGTTCAAGCCTTAATCATCGATCAGGATTTGAATGAAATGAATCTGACTTTGCAAAGTTCATATCAAAATCAAATTCAGGATTTTACAATTTACAATGATGTCAATAATCATAGCATCCAAATCGAAGGTCAACTCTTTCAATCTTCGATCGCGACGTATTCTGTTTTAGACTTTACGGGTCGCGTTTTGTTACAAAAATCATTTGAGTTGAATGAAGGATTGTTTCATGAAAACATTTCTACAGCTGTTATTCCCGTCAATGCCCTGTATATTATCAAATTTCAAACCGGTCAATACTCAAAAAGTCTGAAATTTTTTAAGTTCGACTGATTCCAATTTATCTTTTTAGCAAACGCAATCAAATCTTATAGTTCTTTTCGGCCGTCCGACAGGGATAGCTCCGATCTCATCCCTCGATTCTGAATCCACCACACCGGTAAATAATACAATAGAAACAATCCAAGCATTAGAAATTGACCGGTAAACAAATACCAGGGCCAGGGTCCCAAATAGTCAAGCAATGTCGCTGCATCGGGTTTTCGCATTGTAAAAAAATAATTTCCCCCGGTCAACAGATTAACCACAATGGAGAAGACCAGGTAAATATTAGCACCAATCATTGCATTCTTTAAATCCCTAAAGTATATCTTCCATTTAAACACAAACAATCCGTAAATCACCAGGCTGATCATGCCACAATGAATCCACCAATACCGCAAGTACATATAATGCGGAAACACTTGTTTTAAATCAGGAGTGAGTACAGCTTGCATCGTTCCTACCAAAACCCAGAAATACAGGATTGCAAAAAACCAGCGCGATTTGTAATACAATGCAATAGGAATAACCAATGTCAGAATATTGCAAAGATGAAATGGAAGGTCTTCCTTCATATCAAATTGTCCAACATATTGCCGGTAAATCATCCACCATAAGACAGCGAAAGCAAGAGTCAATGAAAATACAAATGCGGATTGAAATTGTCTTTTAGTGCTCCACGATCGCGCGAATCGTATCCATAAAATAGTCGAACAAATAAATACAAGTATCGGTATCCCATGTTGGATGGTGAATGGTTGGAAGCCTGTTTGATTCCCGAAAAGTTGATCTTGCCAATTTTCCATTTCATGACAAGATAATATCAAAAATGCTTATGGATAATTATATCCACGATGAAAATTAATTAGGTCCCCGCCTTCAGCGTGGACTCAATTAGATATTCTCATCATAGAAAGCAAGTAAGAACTTTTATGAATCGAAAAATAATTTATACCATTGCGTTGATTGCAATATGATTGGCTATTCATCTTTCAAAAGATCAGGTCTCCGATCTTTTGTGCGTTGAATGGATTGTTCAAAACGCCATTCATCAATTTTTGCCTGATGCCCGCTCAATAATACATCCGGAACTTTTAAACCTCTGAATTCTGCAGGACGTGTATAAACTGGTGGCGCTAATAAATTATCCTGAAAAGAATCTGTCAGTGCGGAAGATTCATCATTTAACACTCCGGGCACCAATCTCCCGACAGCGTCCACTAAAACGCAAGCAGCTAACTCCCCACCAGACAAAACATAATCCCCTATGGAAATTTCTTTTGTAATCCACTGATCTCTTACGCGCTGATCAATTCCTTTATAGTGACCGCAAATCAACATTAAATTGGATTTCAAACTCAGTTGATTGGCAATCGATTGCGTAAACCGCTCACCATCCGGAGTGAGATAAATGATTTCATCAAACTTGGTTTTTGAAGTTAATGACTCAATACAGTTGACAAGGGGTTCAATCATCATTACCATTCCTGCACCACCACCAAACTGATAATCATCAAGCTGCCTGTGCGGACCAAAACCAAAAGCCCTGAGATCTAAAATTTCAACATCGAGCAGATTTCTTTCCTGAGCCCTTTTTATTATGGAATGATTTAAAGGACTTTCAAGCAGTTCGGGGAGCAGGGTGATGATGCTGATGTGCATGAGAGGAAGCAGGCGTTAGGAAGAAGACTGTAGGCTGTAGGCTGTAGGCTGTAGGTTAAATTCAATTGACAATTGATAATTGATAATTGACAATTGTCTTATAAAGCCCTTTATTACTCTTTTTTTCTTCATTTTTTCATTCCCTGATTTTTCTATTTTCCTTCCTACAGCCTTTAGCCTAAAGCCTTTAGCCTATTCAATTTCCAATAATTCCACTTCGAAAATCAAAGCAGAATAAGGTTTGATATCGGCACCTGCACCACGTTCACCGTAGGCCAGATTGTATGGAATGTATAATTTCCATTTCGAACCAACAGGCATTAATTGCAAGGCTTCTGTCCAACCAGCAATTACTCCATTGACAGGAATTGATAAGGGCTCCCCTCTTTCAACACTGCTATCGAAAACTTTTCCATTGGTCAAGGTACCATGATAATGTGTCTTAACTTTTGAACTAATGGTTGGTTTTGCACCATCACCCATTTTGATGACTTCATATTGCAATCCGCTATTGGTGGTAATAACTCCGGGGCGCTTTTTATTTTCTGCTAAAAACTTTTCTCCTTCTTCTCTTACACCTGCGCCTTGTTTGGCCGCCAATTCACTCATTGCTTTTGAATAAATCTGGGTTGCATCTTCTTTACTGATTTTAGTCATCTGGTTATTCATTACAGCGTCCATGGCTTCACCAAGATCTTTAGAACTCAGTTTATCCAATCCCTGTTGTTTTAAACTATTCGCAAACAAGACTCCAATGCTGTAACTCAAGGTATCCATTTTCATTTGATTTTGTTGTGCCCACATGATGCTGCTGCAAAGCAGACACAGATTGATTAATAAAATTGTTTTCTTCATCTGATTATTCATTTATTTAGTTTTCATTTTTAACTCTGTGTAATACTTATGGAAATACGGAATGGTCTCAATGCCTTTGTAGTAATTGAACAGACCATAATGCTCATTTGGTGAGTGAATATTATCTGAATCCAAACCAAATCCCATCAACACACTTTTTATCCCCAACACTCTTTCAAATAAAGCGATGATTGGAATGCTGCCTCCACCTCTTGTTGGAATCGGTTTTTTTCCAAATGTCGTTTCAATGGCTTTTGCAGCGGCCAAATAGGCTTCACTGTTTGTAGGCGTCACCACAGGTTCTCCACCATGATGTTCTGTAACTTTTACTTTTACATAAGGAGGAGCAATCCTCATAAAATGTTTTTCAAACAGTTTCGCGATCTTTTTTGATTTTTGATTGGGAACCAATCGCATAGAAATTTTTGCAGATGCTTTTGAAGGCAATACCGTTTTTGCACCTTCTCCTGTATAGCCACCCCAAATACCATTCAATTCCAATGTTGGCCTTACTCCGGTTCTTTCAAGAGTAGTATATCCTTCTTCTCCCCAGACATCCGTGATCTCCAAATCTTTCTTATAAGCTTCAAGATCAAACGGCGCTTTGTTTAATGCTGCTCTTTCTTCAGGAGTCAGTTCAACAACATCTTTATAAAATCCCTTAACTTTTACCTTATTGTTTTTGTCATGCAAAGTGGCAATCATTTTTGCCAATACTGTAATTGGATTCGGCACAGCTCCTCCGAAAACTCCTGAATGCAAGTCGCGATTCGGTCCGGTCACTTCCACTTCCATGTATGTCAATCCTCTAAGGCCGGATTCAATTGACGGAGTTTCCATACTGATCATCGAAGTGTCACTCACCAGTACGATATCTGCTTCAAGTCTTTTTTTATTTGCTTTCAGAAAAGCTTCGAGATTGGCAGAACCAACTTCTTCTTCACCTTCAATGATAAATTTTAAATTGCATGGCAATGAATTGGTTTTTACCATAGCTTCCAATGCTTTGATGTGCATAAACACTTGTCCTTTATCATCGCAAGAACCCCGTGCGTATATTTTTCCATCATTCACCACAGGTTCAAAAGGAGGACTTGTCCACAAATCCAATGGATCAGGCGGCTGAACATCGTAATGACCATAAGTCAACACTGTTGGTAATTTAGGATCAATAATTTTCTCACCGATAACGCAAGGATGTCCTTTTGTTGGGCACACTTCGACTTTATCACAACCTGCATCGAGTAATGCTTGTTTTACCGCTTCTGCACAGCGTTTGATATCCTCGTTATGCCTTGAATCAGCACTTACTGAAGGGATGCGAAGCAATTCAAGAAGTTCATCGAGGAATCGTTGTTTGTTTGATTCGAGATATTGAGTAGTATTCATACATCTATATTTTAAAGGGTATAAAAATTAAAAGCATTGAAACGAAGTGGTGCCGATATTATTTTACTATCGGATTCACATTCATACTATAAAACATAAAGCTCAGTACATCGGCTGCTTCATCTATTCGTTTTGATGTAGGCTTGCCGGCACCATGACCTGCGCTGACGTCGATGCGTATCAACATCGGATTCGTTCCCTGTTGTGATGCCTGCATCGCAGCTGCAAACTTAAAAGAATGTGCAGGAACAACCCGGTCGTCATGGTCTGCTGTAGTGATTAAGGTGGCAGGATACGCTGCACGCTTTGCATTATGAACCGGTGAATACTTAATGAGGTTATCAAAACCCTCCTTCGTTTCACTGGTTCCATAATCAGATGCCCATGCCCATCCAATGGTAAATTTGTGATATCGCAACATGTCCAATACACCTACTGCCGGAAATGCAACCTTGCAGATATCCGGCCTTTGTGTGATGGTTGCTCCAATGAGCAATCCTCCATTTGAACCTCCCTGAATGGCAAGATGATTTCTGTCCGTATATTTTTCATTAACCAGATAATCTGCAGCAGCTGCAAAATCATCAAACACATTTTGTTTTCGCTCTTTAGTTCCAGCCATATGCCATTCTTTACCAAATTCTCCACCACCTCGCAAGTTGGCCACTGCATATATGCCATTGTTTTCCAGAATAGGCAATCTCGATACAGCAAATGATGGTTGAATTGAAATATCAAAACCGCCATAGGCGTATAATAAAGTCGGCGCAACATTTCCTTTGACCAAATCTTTTTTATGCGTGAGGAACATGGGGACCTTGGTTCCATCCTTACTTGTATACCAAAGTTGTTCTGTTGTATATAAATCGGGATTATATCCTTCTACTTCAGGTGTGAAGAAAATTTCTGATTTGTAATTGTTTAAATCGATTCGATAAATTGTAGTTGGACGTACAAAAGAAGAAAAAGAATAAAATGCTTCGGTATCGTGCTCCTTACCAGAAAATCCTCCAACGGTTCCAAGCTCCGGCAATTCCAATTCTTTCAACAATTTTCCCTGAAGGTCGTAAATTTTTACTGCGCTTGATGCATTGTGCATATACGTGGCAATCAATTTTCCACCAATGAGACTCACACTTTGCAAGACATCTTTGGATTCCGGAATAATTTCTATCCAATGATCCCGACCCGGTTTTTTGAAATCAACACAGTACAATTTCCAATTCGGGCAATGATCATTTGTGTGAATAAAAATACTATCTCCGGAATTCCCAATGACATTGTAATCGCTTTCAAACGTTTTGATCAGCCAATTAAACTCAGACTTTTTGTTTTTTAAATCTTTTATCGCTAAACTATTGCCACTGGTAGATTCGGATCCGGTCAGAATTAAAAACCGTTGATCTTCTGTTACCGATGCACCTGCGTTTCGCAATGGATTTTTTGAATCTTTATATATCAATACATCCTTAGATTGATCATCTCCAATCTTATGATAATATACCGAGTGGTTCTCATTTTTTGCAGATAGTTCCCCGGTACCTTTTGGCTCAGGATATCTGCTGTAATAAAATCCATCATCTTTCCATGCAGCCCCGCTGAACTTCACCCAACGAATGGTATCTTCAAGATTGCTATTTGTTGCAAGATCCCTGATCATTATTTTATTCCAGTCAGAACCACCTTCAGAAGTAAGGAATGCAAGATATTTTCCATCTTTAGAAAAGGAATATCCGCTGAGTGATGTTGTACCGTCTTTTGAAAATGTATTCGGATCAATCACGATTTGTGTTGAATCCTTCAATTGATTGGCAACAAACAAAACATCCTGATTTTGCAATCCATTATTTTTGAAAAAATAATATTTCCCTGCCTCTTTAAAAGGAGTGCTGCATTTCTCATAATCGAATAATTTTTCAATTCTCGCTCTGAGATCTTTTCTAAACGGGATTTTCTCGAGATATGAAAATGTCAATTGATTTTGCACTGCAACCCATGCTTTGGTTTCTTCAGCATGGTCATCTTCCAACCAACGATACGGATCCGCGATTTTGGTTCCGAAATAATCATCCCAAGCTGTATCCTTGCGCGTTTCCGGATAGACTAAAGCGGTATCCAATCTGATGGTACTTTCCTGCCCTTTTCCCGGACTCCACTTACAGGACATAAATTGATACAGGGAAATCAACAGAAAAATGACTGTGAGACTTTTTAACATATAGTTTCTTTAAACGTGTTTCATTTGAGAGGCCAAAATTACGGAATCCGGGGCTATATTTTGTTATTTTTGCCATAAATTAAGATTCCTCAAAATAAATTGTGAAGTCGTTGATTCTGCTTTATTTCGCCTTGTTCAACTGGATAAACTATACCATTTATCCATCAGCAACTTGGCATCCATCCACTACTCAAGACACCATTACAAGACTTGAACAACGAGTTGAAAAAAATCTTTTTAAGCTCCAAAGTGATATCGATCACAATGCGTATGATTTGGAAATTCTTCAGAATAAGATGGCTCAACAGAATCTTGATAAAAAGCAATTGAAGAACGTAAAAAATCAAATCAAAGTCCTTCAGCAAGATTTGTCATTCAATTATCAAAAACAAAATGCATATCGTCATGCTTTAACTTTGATCCGCCAGTTAAAAATTCATGATGAAATCACAGCTGGCAAATCCCTAAAAGAGATTGATCATTCATTAAAATTACTCGATGAAAATAAGTTACCCAAATTTAAAGATCTCAATCCCATTCCTTCAAGAGCTTACGTGCGGGTGAACACGAATGTATATGACCAGGAAATTTCATCTCTTTGCAATCTCAACAGAAATCCGGATGGTAAAATCATCGCCAATGTTTATGCACCGTTTTTCGAATATACCGATCCTACTATTTCAACTCATTTTAAAGAATCTGACTTCCTGGAGTGCCAGGCCAGATTCATCAAAACAAAAAAAGATTATTTTCTGGAATTGAAATTTTTAATGAATTCAACGAAAGCCAGTTCAATTTATGGTGCGATAGATCCATCCAATCCAGCGAAGATTGAATTTATCGATGGTGATTTTATTTATCTTGAAACTTATGCATTGACTTCGGGAGTTTTAGATCCCGAAACCGGCAGCACCATTTTTAATGTTCAATACAAATTGAACAAGGAAGACATCAAAAACATCCACAAAAAAGACATCAATACATTTACCGTATTATGGACATCCGGTGCGGATCAATTTGAAATCTGTAAAATCGATTTACTCAGAAACATGTTCGAATGCATTCAAAAAAGGAAATTACAAAATTAGGTTTGCATCTGCCAACGGATCCGCGTTGGGTTAACCTCGCATCGATTTCATTGCAGGACATACTGACCGATCATGCATACTGCGAACAAAAAGCCGCAAGTTCTTGCATTTCTCTAATCCAGCAATATCCTGACAAAAAGGAACTCGTAGAACAAGTATCGCCAATAGTCACTGAAGAATGGGGACATTTCAGGTTGGTCATGGCAGAGCTCAATAAACGAAATCTGGAATTGGGATTTCAACGAAAAGATGAATACGTCAATGCATTACTCGCCTTTCAAAAAAAAGGCGGCTCCAGAAATGATCGCCTCATTGAACAGTTGCTCACTTGCGCTTTAATAGAAGCCAGGAGTTGCGAACGGTTCAGATTACTTTCCCTGCATCTTGAAGAAGAGGGATTGCAGGAATTCTATCATCACTTCATGGTATCTGAAGCAGGTCATTACAGAATGTTTTTAGATCTCGCCGAATTGTATTCTTCAAAAGAATATTTTCAAACAAGATGGCAAGAATACCTTGATCATGAAGCTGGAATTATGAAATCTCTCGAATTGAGAGGCGACCGGATGCATTAAAAAAAGTTTCATTCCTGAATTACTGTTTCATTTTTATTTGAGGATGAACAATGGGTTGTTATTTTGACGAATACTCAATGCTCAACAAACAATGCTCAATTATAAATTGATTCCGATACAAAGAAATACTTAATTGAAAATTTTGGCAATACAATCTGAACCTTTGGTGAGCAGGCCTAGCCTAAATTCACTTCTTCTTCAAATCCTCTCTTGTGGGTTTTGTGGTTTGAGTCAGTTCAATCAATTTAGTCATGATGTCCGCACAGGTTTGAATAATCGGACGGATGATTGCAGTTTGTTCTTCTCTGGGTCGCTCCATCCATTTAGTATAATCTTCAGGCGTCATGGCTAAAGTAATTTTCTCAGTTGCGCATTTGCAATAGTCATTTACCAATTCAGGATATTCTTCAGCAGTTTTTTTGCCATTTTCGATACATTGCTTGGTAAGCATTTCCTTTAATTGATCTGTCCATACTTCTGCACCAGCAACCGGATTGGCTTGTGTTGGAGCCGGAGTTGTTGTATTTGTACTCACTGTTTTATTTCCTGAATCCGGCCAAACCAAATACAAACCAATTGCACAAAGCACGATGGAAAAAATGCGAATCAGTAAATTGTCAATTTTTTTAGCTTCAATGGGTTTGTCGTGATCCGGAGTTGTTTTTTTATTTATGATATTAAAATTGACTAATAAAAAATAAGCCCCTCCAAGAATACAAATCAACCCGAGATAAAATACCATGCGAATTTCTATTTACTGTACTTCAATTAAATC
>JBGAWX010000359.1:0-2779 GCA_044227375.1 Saprospiraceae bacterium | reverse complement strand
ACCGGATAAAATGAGATGGACAATTGGAACGTGTTAATCACGAGATTTTCATTTTTTATCAACACTCCTAAACCAATTTGTGAATAAACACGGCTATTTTTAAATTGATCGATCTCATCTCCAAGCAATCCGATCGAATAATTAATAAAAGGTCCGAATCGAAACCCGATCAAATTCCAGGGAGCATACAATTGTGTTTGAAATGTAAATAAAAGACGATTAGTGCCTCTAAGAGAAGTTGAGTTGAATCCAACCAGGCCATTTGCGTCCTTTAAAGTCAGACTATCACTTGTAAACCGTTTTATACCCATTGTAATTTGTGGCTTTACAAATTGTCTGAGTTTCCAGTTTCCTATTTTAAATAAACCGGTGTAGTAATTTAGTCCTGCCAAAAACACGCCTTGTTCTATCCTGGATGAATGCAGAAATGTCCCATACTCTATAGTGCCACTGAAATATCCCCAATCATAATAGTTCCCCACAGAATAGCGCAGACCAATATAGTACCGGGTTAAATTATTTTTAAGCTGATATCCCGCCGTTAATCCATAAGCCATTCCCACAGGAACATCCTCAACGATTCCATAATTAAAAATGAATTTATCCTGCACATATTTTCTGGTGGAAATTCCTATTGAAGCAATATAAAAATCTTCATTAGAATAAAAATGAGTGGAATCATAAATTTCCTCAGGCTTAATTGCGTATCGTTTTCGCAAATAGCGTGCAGCCAATATAAGATTTGTTGTCCGTAAATCTTCAGAAAATCCCTTAAATACCTGCGTGGACTTCCCCACCCAAAAATCCTGAGAATTTAATTTATGATTGAATGGCTGATATCCAAAGCCCTGATAATTTATTGAATCGGCTTTAAATTGCTGGGCTATTAAAATTCCTGCTGCCCATTTTGCAAGGGGCGAAAAGAAAGGACGTTCCACTCCTATACTCTTATTATAATTCTTGTATTCATCAATTCCATAATGCAGGATCGCATTAATATATGAATTACGGATGTTTGGAATAAAGTAATTCGTTATGTATGAATTTGAACCATTGGTATGATTCCAGGAATACTCATTTTGGAATTCATGACCCAGTCCAAAAATATTTTTATCCGTTAAGCCAATGCTTAAATTTGAGGATGAAATTCCAAATTCCGGTATGATGCTCCAATTATCCAAAACTCTAATCAAAATATCCACTGAATCTGAACGCTTTGATGTAAGTTCAATCAAAAACGAAACATCATGAATATACCTTTGACTGCGGACGAGGCGTTCCGACTCCTTAACAAGTAATGAATCAAACAATTGATTCTGTCGAACCAACAATAAGTTCCGGATGGTAATGTGCCGGGTTTTTAGATGCAAGCTATTGCCCGCATTATACAAAGCATTCTGCACTATCGAACTGGTATCTTCTGCGGAAAACCCGAAAGGATCCAGAGTGACAATTTTGATGTTTCGTATTATTTTTCCCTCGAAATTCTTAAAGGTCCTTCGTTTTAGTTTTTTATAAACTTTAGGATCCACTCCATAAGTTTCTGAATTGTTTGCAAGCGGTTTAAAAAGCAACTGGTAGAAAAAGCTAGTCAACTTGTTTTTCTTTGAATAGGATTCTATTTGATTGTATACATTGCTGGAATCTGCATTGGAAGGTGTTTTTTGCGCAACACTCAAATGATACCCTAAGATCAACAAAAACAATATCACTAATCTTTTGAAAATCCCCATAATTGAATTGAACGTTCTTACCGTAAAATTACAGCAATACCGGAATGTTTTGAAAATAGTATTCGAATTTCCACTCCGTCATAAGCCATTCTAATTACCGGAGATGCCGGGAAATAAAATCAACAAGACAATTGTTGAATTCATCAACTTGCTCCAGATTTGAAAGGTGTGATGCGTTTTGCAAAATCATCATTTCTGAATTTTGTATCTCGCTGTGCAAATATTCCGATTGCGCTACAGGAGTCAAAGTGTCTTCTTTACCACAAATAATTAATACCGGCATCGAAATTTTCTTCAATGATGTACATGTTTCATTTCTCAATACAAGTGCTTTCAAGGTTCTAGTAATCACCATGGCCGAAGTATTCAGGATCATTTTCTTTACATTTTCCACTAAATCCGTTTTTGTTTCCAGGGATTCCGTCGTAAAAACATTTTTAACAAAATTATCCGCAAATTCCTTTATTTTTCCTGACATAATCTGGGAAATGGTTTGATTTCGTTTTTGCTTTACAGCAGGTGAATCTGCTATGCACTGGGTATCACAAAGCACAATCGCTTCAAATCGATCCGGAAACCGGCTCACCGCATTCAATACGATATAACCACCCATGGACAACCCGCAAAGTATCGCCTTCCGGATCCCAAGAATGTCCATGAACTCTATAAGATCATCGGCAAAAAGTGAAATGCTTATTTTCTCACTACCTGATGTTGAAAGTCCAAAACCTCTTATGTCATAGGCTATCACACGATTCGTTGTTATGATAAAATCGATTTGTGGTTGCCAGGAAGATTTGTCAAAAGGAAAGCCATGTATAAAAATAATCGGAACGGCTCCTTCACCCACATCAATATAGTTTATGCTACAGTCATTTAACTTAAGCTGTTTATTTCCCTCCATAATTTTAATTTGATTGATGATTGAATTCTCAAATAAATATCCTTTATTTTTTTTCAAGTTTCAATTTATACGCTTCCAGCTTTTTTTCCTCAGCATCTTTTATCTTCTTTTGTGCAGCTTTTTCTTTCTTCTTAAAAAATCC
>JBGAWX010000358.1:0-2852 GCA_044227375.1 Saprospiraceae bacterium | reverse complement strand
ATGATCGCTTCAGACATCGTCGGATGAGGATGTATGGATTTTATAATTTCATGTCCTGTGGTTTCTAATTTTCGTGCAACAACAACTTCAGCAATCATCTCAGTAACATTCATTCCAATCATATGAGCTCCTAAAAATTCTCCGTACTTTTTGTCGAAAATTAATTTAATCATGCCTTCTTTCGCACCTGCGGCACTGGCTTTTCCGGATGCTGAAAAGGGAAACTTTCCCACGAGAATATCATATCCCGCTGCTTTTGCTGCTGGTTCGGTATATCCAACTGAAGCAATCTCCGGACTGCAATACGTGCATCCTGGAATGTTATTGTAATCAATGGGCTCTGGTTTGTGTCCGCAAATAGCTTCTACGCAAGTAATGCCTTCAGCACTTGCAACATGGGCTAACGCAGGTCCTGGAGTAATGTCACCAATAGCATAGATTCCTGGAACATTAGTTTTGTAATATGAATCAATTTTAATCAGTCCTTTTTCTGTAATCACGCCTGCATCTTCAAGACCGATATTTTCAATATTCGGTGTTATTCCTGCAGCGGATAGCACGAGATCGCATTCTATAGTAGATTCTTTACCGTCTTTCCTGTCTTTTAAAAGCACGGTTAGCCCACTTTTTGTTTTACTTACTTTCTCTACACTGGTATTCGCATAGATTTGCATGCCTGCTTTTTTAAAACTTTTTGTAAGTTCTTTGGATATATCCGGATCTTCTCTTGGAACCAATCCTTGTTCCATAAATTCCACAATGCTCACTTGTGAACCCATGGCATTATAGAAATATGCAAACTCAACGCCAATTGCTCCGGCACCAACGACTACAAGTCGTTTAGGAATGCTCTCCAGTACCATGGCATTCCGGTAGTCAATGATATCCTTACCATCAATGTTTAAATTTGGAAGTTGCTTGGCTCGAGCTCCAGTTGCCACAATGATATGATCTGCATTGTGTATTTCTTTTTTTCCGGTGGCATCTGTTACTTCTACATTTTTATCTTTTGTGAGTTTGGCAGATCCCATGATTACCTGGATCTTATTTTTTTTCATGAGAAATTGTACCCCTTTGCTCATTCCATCTGCGACTCCTCTGCTTCGTTTTACCACTGTATTGAAATCAACGGAACTTTCCTTGACAACGATTCCGTAATCACTTGCATGTTTGATGTATTCGAAAACCTGGGCACTCTTTAATAAAGCTTTGGTAGGAATACAACCCCAATTCAAGCAAATGCCACCTAAGGATTCCCGTTCAATAATTGCAACTTGTTTTCCCAATTGAGCGGCTCTGATAGCTGCAACATAACCTCCAGGGCCAGATCCAATCACAATGATATCGAATTTCATAATTTGTATTAATTTAAGCGCGAAATTAGGATATTCAGGATGATTTTAAACAATTGATTTGGCACTATTTTAATTCACAGACCGTTTCTACCCAATGCTTAGTAATTCTCTTTTTTCAATAATCCTTTTTGTGTTCTCTCAGGATTGGTACTTATACACTTCAGAACAACTCAATTTCAGTATAATGTTTCCTCATAAACCTAAAATCCAGGTTAAAAATATTGAATCGGAGCTTGGCAATATAGAACAACACACAGTATACACCTTGAGCCAGGATTCTTCAGGTCTAGAATATCAGGTAATTGCTTCTTCATATCCGGATCAGATTTTTGATAACGAAGATTCAGACAGCATTAAAACACTGATTCAATCTACAATAGTTGATGAAATGATCTTGTATCTGAAGGGAGAGCTCATCTATAAAAATGAAGCACAATTGAACGGAGTGAATTGTTATTGGTTTCTGATCCGGTACAACAATAATCTGGCCTTGAAAAATTGCATTATTTGGGATCAATCTCATCTGATCAGTCTTATGCATTATTCTGCGTTTGAAAAGAGATTGGATGTATCAAGCGATCGCTTTTTCAATAGCTTTATACTTTTTTCTAAGAAATAAATTATAGAACCCGGCTTGCATCTTAACTTTGCGGAAACTAATATATGGAAAAAATTGCTGTTTTCCCTGGCTCATTTGATCCCATTACAAAAGGACATGTGGATGTAGTCATTCGTGCGCTACCATTATTTGATATCATTTATATTGCAATAGGTGAAAATAGCCAGAAAAAATCACTGTTTAGTATAGAACAACGGATGCAATGGATAAAATCATTATTTGCAGAAAATAAGAAAATCCGCGTCGTTAATTTTCAAGGACTCACTGCGACATTTTGTAAGTCCATAGGTGCAGCATATTTAATCAGAGGCATTCGGAATGCATCGGACTTTGATTATGAGAAAACCATTTCACAAATCAATCATACATTAGTCGAAAATCTTGAAACGGTATTCCTCATTGCACGACCTGAACTCTCTCATATCAGTTCTACAATCGTTCGAGAATTAATACTCGGCAAAGCAAATCTACAAGCATTTATTCCGGAAGCCATACACATTGAGATATAATTTGCATCCCTTTAGAAATACAAATCAATTAACACAAACAAAAACTAATATTCAATGAATTCTATTACCCATATACCCAAAGCAACCAATGAACCCGTGTTGTCTTATAAACCCGGCTCTGCAGAAAGAACAGAATTGAAATCTGCACTCAATAAACTAAAATCCGAAGTGAAAGAAATTTCTATGGTGATTGACGGAAAAGCTGTAAAATCAGAACTTGTTAAAGATATATTTCCACCTCATGAACTCAATCATCGCATCGGATATTTTTATAAAGGCAATCAGATTCATGTTCAACAAGCCATTAAGGCAGCTTTAAGAGCAAAAGAATCATGGGAACGTACACCATGGAAAGACAGAGCAGCAATC
>JBGAWX010000357.1:0-2862 GCA_044227375.1 Saprospiraceae bacterium | reverse complement strand
AGGTCTATGGCGCGATCAGTGCACTGATCATCACTCTACTCTGGATCCGTTTGAATACCCTGATTTTAATTTTAGGTTTTGAATTAAACGCAGCAATCATTGTAAACCGTGACATGATGAGTGAAGCCCAGATTCAGAAATCTTTGCTCGAGAATGAATGAGAAGAGAGATTTGAGATCGGAACTATGAACTATGAGATGTTTATAAATTTTGATCTTCTTTTTTCAACTCAGATCTCATAACTCAGATCTATAATCTTCTGGTTCTTCTCGTATCTCATAATTTGTATCTCTAGTTTGCTAACTTTTCAAGGCTTTATTCAAAAAAGAGCTCACGGATGAAGCATCAGAAAAACACTGAACCACTTCTTTCAATAATTTATCCGAGGTGATCCATGATTTATCAAGTGATGTTGCATAATAAAAGCTTTTATTAAAAATCAAATCTTGTTTGGCTGCGGCTTCTTTGAGTTCGGCTGGCAATACCTTATTCTTTTCGCCCAATATTTTTCCAAACCGCTTTACAAATTTCTTATCTGTAATGGCTTTTTCAAATTCTTTGAGGTGAGAAGCGATGTACTTCCTGATTTTCAACAATTGCTTTGGGTCGGGTTCGTAGACTCCGGAATATATATTGACTCCATCTTTTTTCAATTCAAGATATACACCGGGAGTATTGGGATCTTTCCTGCCTCCTGGAGATATCAAAGCGGAGAGATATTCCTTGTAGGGTGTTTTATCGCTGCTGAAGCGGATATCTCTATAGATGCGGAACACGGCTTCTTTGGAAGTGATGGTAATCCTCGGATCCTTTTCTTTAATTTTTTCAATCAGTTTATCAATAAACACATGGAAGGGTTGCTCTGCATATTTCTTAAACCGATCCTTATTTAAATTGAACCATTCCCTGTTATTATTTTCAGTTAATTCCTTCAGGAAGGAGGTAATTTCTTTAGTAAAAAATGCTGCCATCGGATTTTTTGTTAAAATTAGAATTCAACACATACTTTTGCAAATATGCTGAATTCATGATTTATTCTTATAAAGAATTTATTCCCGTTGTACATCCTACCGCCTTCGTGCATCCGCAGGCTGCAGTGACAGGGTGTGTTACAATAGGCAAGGACGTTTACATAGGTCCGTTTGCAGCGATTCGTGGTGATTTTGGAGAAATCATCATTGAAGAAGGCTGTAATGTGCAGGAGAGTTGTACCATTCATATGTTTCCGGGTATCACTGTAAGATTGATGGAAAATGCACACATCGGGCATGGAGCCATTATTCATGGAAGCACCATCGGAAAAAATTGTCTGGTGGGTATGAATTCCGTCATCATGGACGAATCTTCAATCGGAGACTATTGCATCATAGGAGCTTTGAGTTTCATCCGTGAAGGCACCATCATTCCACCCCGAAGTCTGGTCGTTGGAAATCCGGCCAAAGTGATTAAAGAATTGACCGATGAGATGATCGACTGGAAGCGAAAAGGAACCGAACTCTATCAAAAACTTGCCAGGGAGGCTCATCAGTATATAAAGGAGTGCGCTCCCCTACAAGTAAAACCAGAAAATTATCCAAGTCCAACCGGGGAATACACTTCCTGGAAAAGACATTCTAAATCATAATTGAATCAATCTACACAATCAGGTATGGATGCTCACATAAGTTGTCATATTGAAAATGGATTAGCTGCAATAGCATTTTATCATCCTGCTCACAATGCTCTGCCAGGTTTTTTATTAAAAGAATTAGCTGAGACCATCACAGAAGCAGGAAGAAATAATGCGGTAAAAATCATACTGCTAAAATCGGAAGGCGAAAAAACATTTTGTGCAGGAGCAAGTTTTGACGAGCTCACCAATATCCGGGATTTCGAAACCGGTAAAACATTTTTTCTCGGTTTTGCAAAAGTCATTCTTGCAATGCGAAATTGTCCAAAGATCATCCTCGGCAGAATTCAGGGTAAAGCTATAGGGGGTGGTGTAGGATTGGCGTCGGCTATGGATTATCCCATGGCTACAAAATTTGCAAGCATCCGTCTGAGTGAACTCGCGGTAGGTATTGGTCCTTTTGTCATAGGACCCGCTGTAGAACGAAAAATGGGTAAGGCTTCCTTTCAAATGCTTGCTTTAAATCCCAATGAATGGCAAACTGCGGAATGGGCAAAACAACACGGTTTGTTTTATGAAGTATTTGACACTACTGAACAACTCGATCAATACATTCAACATTTTTCAAATCAGCTTCTGCAATTCAATCCAGATGCATTACAAAATTTAAAAAGAATTTTTTGGGAAGACACTTCGCATTGGGATCAGTTACTCGACGAACGTGCCACAATCAGTGGCCGACTGGTCTTATCAGAATTTTCGAAGAACGCGATTGATAAATTTAAACGCGGGGAACGCTGATTGCAAAATCAACCCACATCGCATGATGAACATTCAACAATCATGTTGATGCTTTTTTGAAGATCGGGTCTGACAGAATTCTACAATTTGTAAAACACCCCAATCTGTCCCACCATTTCCTGTTTCGTGATGTGGGGTTGGTTGCTGTTATTTTTCTGAAGCTGAAAACTTGTTTGAAAAATAAAATTCCTGAATTCTCTTTGAATTCCTGCACCTAATGTAAAATGATTGATCAGTGTGGCACTGTTGGAAGCTTGTTCAAAATCCGTTTCATTCATAACTAGATTTTCCAAGGTAACAAATTGAAAATCCAAACTGGTTTTACTATGAAGCGTCAACTGCATGCTTGCATTCGCAAACAATGCAAATTTTGAGTTTAATGGAAAATAATATTTCAAATTCAAAGGAAGCAATACATCCGTACTGTTTATTTTTATATCAGAAAAACTGAC
>JBGAWX010000356.1:0-2886 GCA_044227375.1 Saprospiraceae bacterium | reverse complement strand
ATAAGGATGCTTTATTTGGAAATCTCACTTTAGGAAATCCAAATGGCAGATCTAATTTTATTGACTTGCATGGATCTCCAGGATTTGGAGCTATACAATATGTTCTGACCGGACTCACTCCGGGAAATGTTTATCGAGTTGATTTTTGGACCGCTCAAAATGGTACCGGTTATACTTCAACAGGTACACTTAAAATTGCGGGAGGTGCCTGGTTGAATGTCAATTGGGTAGTTTCACAGGATGGTTCCGCTTTTTGGTTTAAAGAATCGCACCAGTTTATGGCAACGGCTTCGAGTGCAACGATGGAATTCTCCAGCGTAGGAGGAAGTGAATGGGGTGGAACACTTATAGATGACATTAAAATTTTTGAATGTCCGGGAGATATGGAATTTCCTGAAGTCAATAATCCACAGGATGATATGGAAGTGGAATGCGACAGTGATGTTCCTAAAAAAGCAATATTGAATGTTAGTGATAATTGTGATCCGAGTCCTGATGTAGTCTTCAAAGAAACATTTGAAATGATTGACCCCTGCACTAAAATAATAAAAAGAGTTTGGGAAGTTAAAGACGATTGCGGTAATGTTACAACAGAAGAACAATTCATTACAGTTTCTGACAAGAATCCTCCAAGTTTTACAAAACTACCTCAAGACAAATTTGTGTATTGTCATGACGATGTTTCAAAAGCATTTAATGACTGGATCAAAAAGAATGGAGACGCCATAGCAACTGATGCTTGTGGCAAAGTAAACTGGCGTACTACCATAGAACATATACCTTCTAAATCCTGCGACAGCAGTCTTGTGGAATTTATTGCGATCGATCATTGCGGATTGGAACATTCAGAATTTGCCACGTTTTATGTTATCGATACTTCCGCGCCCACGATTTTGAAACCAGCAGAAGACAAAACGTTTTCCTGTGATCCGAATGCGATGGATTCATTGAGAAGCTGGTTGAGCAATAATGGATTTGCAGAAGCTAAGGATGCCTGCGATACGACCTTATGGCACAATAGTTTTGATGGAGATACATCTAAAAATGACATCGGGGTTTGGTTTTATGCAAAAGATCTATGTGGAAATACAGATAGCACTTATGCAAGTTTTAAAAGAAGGAGCAGCAGTGATACATTCAGGGTTTTTATCAATTCATGTACAATACCGCAAGATAAAATGGATACTTTGAAGTTTACGGTCAATGCCTGTGATAGTATTGTGATCGTCCATTCAACTCGGATACCTTCTGATACGACCGTTATGCAACAGAATACCTGTGATCCGGCACAGAAAAAATTTGACAGTATCTTTTTGAAAAATGTATTTGGTTGCGATTCCCTAGTGGTTCAGGAATATGTTTTGCATCCGGTTCAAAAAAGCGTAATTAAGGATTCGACTTGTTCAATATTGGTTTTATTTGCAGATACCCTGCACTTCATGGGGCAATTTTGTGATTCCATAATAATCCATGAACATCATCCATTGCGGAGCGATTCCACATTTATAGTCAAAACCAGTTGCGACAGTACGCAAAGGGGTACTGTTATTAATTCATTGAAAAATCAATTTGCCTGCGACAGTATTGTGA
This sequence comes from Saprospiraceae bacterium, assembly GCA_044227375.1. Lineage (GTDB taxonomy): Bacteria > Bacteroidota > Bacteroidia > Chitinophagales > Saprospiraceae > Vicinibacter. The sequence goes on along the minus strand of JBGAWX010000356.1, from coordinate 1,296 downwards.
GCATCACTACAAAATATTCTGCACAGTCCATGACATTAGCCACGAGTAAGGAATGTGGGCTTAAAAATTATTACGTGGATACCATGAAGTTTGCTGCAACATTTTGTGATAGCATTGTGATTACGGAGCATCTTCCATTGCGAATAGATAGCGTGTTCATTCAAATGCATACTTGTGATCCAATGCAGTCTGGTATAACAACATCTAATTTAATCAATATTCTGGGTTGTGATAGCATTGTGGTGACCAATCGAATTCTTGATCCCAGAGATAGTATTTATTTTACTAAATTTAGTTGTCTGTCCGGTGACACAGGAATTGTAAAACAGAATTTGATAAATCAATTTGGTTGTGACAGCATCGTGGTAGAAGAAACATTTTTATTACCCAGTGATAGTGTGCATATCGATAAATTCAGTTGCAAAGTAAATGAAGTTGGAAGAGGAAGCCAATTATTGCAAAATCAATTTGGTTGTGACAGCATCATCATTACGGATACCCATTTGATTCCGGGTGATAGCATCCATATTCAGGCATTCACCTGTCAGCTCAATCAAACGGGAACAAGTACCGTTGTTTTAAAAAATCAAGCGGGTTGTGACAGTACGGTCGTCACTCAAACTTTTTTCATCGCTTCTGATACCACTTATTTGAGTTTTAAAACCTGTTTGCAGTCAGAAGTCGGAAGAGACAGTATGTTATTAAGAAATAATCTCGGCTGTGACAGTTTGATTTTTATAGAAAAGTATTTCGTTCCGTTGGTGCTTAACTATCAATTGGATTCGATCACCTGTTTTAATAAGCATGATGGTGTTTTTGAAATATTAAATTCACAGGATTTTAGTAATCCAATGGATTTGATTTTGAATAATCAAGTATTGACGAACCTTTCCGCACTTTCAAATTTATCAGCCGGCAACTATAGTCTTTTTATCCGAGATGGCAAAGGATGCATTACGGACACTGTAACGTTTACTTTGGTTAATCCACAAGAATTGATTACAGAGCTCGGTAAGGATCTTGAAGTATCCAAAGGATCAAAAGTGGAATTGAATCTGCAGTCGAATCGAAATCTAAAGCTTATAAATTGGTTTCCAGCCAATTTGAGTAGTTGTAATAATTGCATTAAAATTGATCTTATTGCTGATCATGATATTTGGGTTTACACTTTAGCATTGGATGATCGCAATTGTGAAAGCAGCGATTCCATATTAATACGCGTAAAAAAATCCGGTTTTGTTTTTGCACCCAATGCCATTTCTCCAAATGGGGATAACGTCAATGACTTTTTTTATC
>JBGAWX010000355.1:0-2905 GCA_044227375.1 Saprospiraceae bacterium | reverse complement strand
ACCCTGGAGAAACAAAATTCAGAGGCTGAGTCCTTTTTTAATGACGTGCAGGAAAGAAATAAATCCAACAGGAATCATCTACTGCTTTAACATCTGCTGCTTTGAATTAAACCGAAAATTTGAAAATTGTGAAAGCAGATCAAAATATCCATCTGCAAGAGCAAGAGATAGTGCACATCACGTTGCTACCGTAAAAATTACTTGACAACCAATACCGGGCATTCTAAATTCCGGAGTACAGCTTCCGCAACACTTCCCAAAATGAACCTTTTGATTCCCTTGCGGCCATGAGAGCCCATAACTACCAAATCCGCCGAACTGGATTTTTGGAATTCATTGATGGCATCACCGATATCATTGCTTTCGATTAGTGCAATATTCACATTGAGTCCGGGATGAGACTTCAAAATTTCATTCTTTATGCTCTCAAGCTGTTGATTTTCCTCAAGTCTCATTTTCTCGAGCAGATCTATCGCCAGCACATTATTGCTCAGAATGGGATTGCCCCCTTCAAAAATAAAAGGATTCACCATAACATACAAAATGGTCAGTTGCTCTCCATTATTCAATGTCAGCTTAGCGGCATAATCCAAAGCTTTTTTTGCGAAATCTGAATTGTCATAAGGACATACAATATGCTTAAATAACTTCATAGAATGATATAAATTTACTCAAAATTAATCAATCTCCTCAATAATGCTGCAAGAATTATTTCGTCCTCAACCCCAACGAATAGCTGCATGCAAAATCAACTTAAACCTTGTGCTGTTGCCTATGGATTATTAGAAATATATCGCAATATGTCATAAGGAGTTAACAATCCAAGAAGTTCTTTGCCTTTAACCACAGGAAGACAATGAAAATAATTGGTTAGAAAAACATCAATGGCCACCTCGATCCTGTCATCGGGCTCCAGTTTGCCCAATTTTGTCACCATGATTTGTTTCACTTTGGTAAATTGTAATTTCTGATCTTCCAGAACATCGATTCTTCCAGAATCCATTAACGAATTGGAATAAAGGAGAAAATCCGATTTACTGATCAGCCCTATTATATCCCGAAAATGAACCACCGGAATGTGGTGAAACGTATTGTTTTCGAAAATCTTTTTTACCATGGACAAATCATCTTCAGCGGTTACTGTTACCAAATCCCTGGTCATGATTGTCGAAACGGGTTCATGCAAATTCATATTTTTATTTTGCTCTAAAATATTGTTTGTTTGAATACAAATTTATGATCTTTGTCAAGATATAAAGTGATTTAAATCAATGATGTATAAAGAATTCCATTCCTTCTATCAGAACAGCAATTTTCTTCAATCTATTCTGGAAACGGCAATAGATGCCTTAATCATCATTAATCATCAAGGCCTCATTCTCATCTACAATCAAAGTGCCGCCGATTTATTTGGTTACGACCGCAATGAATTGCTGGGTAGAAATATCAGTATATTGACTCCGGAGCCCCACCGCAGCATGCACGATAAATACATCGATAATCATTTAAAAACTGGGGTTAATAAAATTATTGGAATTGGACGTGAAGTCGAAGGCGTTCGTAAAAATGGAACCAAATTTCCTGTACGTTTGGCTGTAAGTAAATTCACAATAGACAATCAGATCTTTTTTACAGGAGTTATTCATGATCTTACTGCCAGAAAAGAAGTTGAACATAAATTGGTATTCCTGAATAAGAACCTTGAAAACCTGGTCGATTCAAGAACAGGTCAGCTTCAGGAAAGCATAAATCAATTAAGTGCAAGCAATAGGACTCTTGAAGAAGAAATTTCATACCGCATCATCGTAGAGAGCAAATTAAAATCAAAAGAACAAGAATTGCTGGCGGCTCTTGAAAAAGAAAGGGATCTCAATTTATTAAAATCAAGATTTATATCTATTGCATCACATGAATTCAGAACACCACTGGCTAATATCCTGAGTTCCGTAAATCTGATTGATAAATATGAAAGTGATGAGACCCTGGATAAACGGAAAAGACATATCAATAAAATAAAAAATAACATCCATTATTTGAATGGTGTGCTCAATGAATTTCTCGTCCTTACCAGGATTGAAGAATCCCGTTTCGAATTGAAACTGGAAGAGTTTTCATTACATCACCTGCTTCACGAAATCATTGAGGATTTTAACCACATCAAAAAAACAGGCCAAACCTTAAATTTTATCTGTTCAGATCCTGACAAATTTACTGTACGTTCTGACAAAGCTTGCATCAGGCACATCATGAATAATCTGATTTCTAATGCCATTAAATTTTCAAAAGAGTCTGATTCCATTGATGTGCATTTGATTGACAATACAGACCATGTCATGATAAAAATCATAGATTATGGTATTGGCATTCCGGAGGAAGAACAGAAATTTATCTTCGACATTTTTTATCGTGCTACCAATGTCCTGAACATACCAGGAACAGGGCTCGGACTCAATATAGTAAAGAAATATTTGGACGCCATACACGGCAAGATTATTTTTGAATCCAGGGAAGGAGAAGGAACCCGAATCACTATTAAATTACCAAAACATGAACCAAAAAAATAAAATCCTGATCATAGAGGACAATACCGAAATGCGGGAAAATATATGTGAAATCCTTGAACTCGCGGGCCATACTGTATTTTCTGCACCAGATGGATTGGCGGGTATCCAGGCAGCCCGGGCGAACAGACCGGATTTAATACTTTGCGACATCATGATGCCCAATTTGGATGGCTTCGGTGTACTTAAAATTTTACAACAGGATGAAAACATGAAAAACATTCCACTGATTTTTCTTACTGCCAAAGCAGAACGGGATGATTTTAGAAAAGGTATGAATCTTGGTGCAGAGGACTATTTGATTAAACCCTTTGAAGATTCTGACTTGCTGGAAGTCATTGAAA
>JBGAWX010000354.1:0-2927 GCA_044227375.1 Saprospiraceae bacterium | reverse complement strand
GGGGATTCATTCGGGAAGGGTATTATGCAGACCTGGTATTGCTAAATGAGAATGAGCGTTTCAAAGTCAATAAAAATGATTTACTTTATAAGTGTCATTGGTCGCCTTTAGAGGGAATGGAATTAAAGGGTAGAGTGGTTGCAACTTTTGTAAATGGGAATATGGTTTATGATGGGAAAACCGTGGATCAGAATGTTGTCGGTTCGCGTATAGAGTTTAACAGGTAAATACTAATCTGTATTAAAAATCCTGTTGAATAATCCATCTCAAATTAAAAAGTGTTTATTTCTTATTGTAATTCATGTGACTCAAATTATTGCTAAATGAATCATAGCATAAAATTTATGGTGATTGCTTAAAGCGTTATGATTTCATCCAAAACTATTCTCCCTTTCTCATCCCACTTCACCGTCGCTGCATCAATTTTAGGGTCGTGTTCAAAAATTAAAATGTGTTTATGCTCTGCCGCACGTTTGAGAATGATTTCTTTTTCTTCCAGCGTTAGAAGTGGCCTTACATCATAAGCCATGACATAAGGCATGGGTATATGATGAGATGATGGAAATAAATCTGCACAATAAATGTAAGTCTGATTGTTGAATTCAATTTCAGGGAGCATCATGGCTTCCGTGTGGCCATAGACAAAACGAATATTGATTCCCGGAATCCATTCCAGAACATTATTTGAAGAATCAATAAATTCTACTACGCCATGTTCGCGAATTGGAACAAAGTTTTCTTTTAGAAATGAATTCCGTTCACGGTCGTTGGGATTCATCGCCCAATTCCAATGTCGTTCATTCGACCAGTATTTTGCATTGGGAAAAGTTGGAAGTAATTTTCCATCTTCTGTTTTAGTTACAGCTCCTCCGCAATGATCAAAATGCAAGTGAGTCAAAAAAACATCAGTTATTTCTTCAGCTTGAATTCCCCCGGCGATTAATGAACTAACAATATCAGTTCGTCCGTGAGGTTCGAAAAAGGATTTAAATTTTGCGTCTTGTTTATCTCCCATTCCACAGTCCACGAGTATTTTGCGGTTTTCTGTTTCAATCAATAAACATCGGAAAGACCAGGTACACATGTTGTTTTCATCCGGAGGATTCAATTTGTTCCATAAAGTTTTTGGTACAACACCAAACATGGCACCTCCATCGAGTTTAAAATATCCTGAATGGATAGTTTTCAATGATTTTATCATATTTCGCAAATAAATCAGAAAAAGAATGATTAAAAAAATGATTCACTTTAAAAAATGTGCGGTGTTGTAACAGTGGTAATTATTATGATTAAAATTAAAGGGTCAATTCGTTTTTTAAGTTCAGCATTTTAATGGCTGTAATGGCGGATTCTGAACCTTTATTTCCATACTTGCCTCCTGCACGTTCTTCAGCTTGTTGAATCGTGTCGACAGTCAGGACGCCAAAAATTACCGGCACACCGGTTTGCAAATTCAAATTCACTATAGATTGTGAAACAGCATTCGAAATGTATTCATCATGCTTTGTTTCTCCTTTTATTATACATCCAAGGCACAAGACTGCATCCGCTTTAAGATGATCAATTGCCCATTTTGCTGCAAGCGGCAATTCAAAGGATCCGGGGACATGCAATGTGATGATGTGTTCAATGGGCGCTTGGAATTCTGCAAATATGTTTAATGCACCATCCCTCAATTTATCTGTAATCTGTTTATTCCACTCTGAGACGACAATGGCGAAATGATAATTAGGTACATTTTTAATTTCTGATTCGCTTAATGAAGAATTTTTGGTTGAATGCATCATCTGATTAAAAAGGCTGAAGAGTAAACCGTTGTTTTATGAAACTATCAATTACTTTCCAGCTAAATTATGGAGAATTTAGGAATAGTTTAAATTATTCTATGGTGGATCCCGGTAAAAAGCAACAGTTAAACTTAAAAGTAGAGGCAAGATGTACTTGTCAATATTGTTGCCATCCGGCATATCGGAATATTTGATTTTAATTTCTTTATATGCTTTAAGAGCACCTTCCTTGTCTCCAAGTTTTTCGCGCAATATTCCCAGTTTCTTCAAGTAAACCGGGGTAAGGAATTCATTTTCTTTAATAGTGGTGGCTTTTTCGTAATGTTTTAAAGCGGTATTAAAGTCATTGAGTTCAGCATAGATATCTCCGAGGACACCTTCTTTTAGAATGGGCATGATAAGACCGGAAGCATCAAAGTCTTCGATATACGTTTTCGCTTCTTCGATTTTATTTAAATTAAGACAGCAAACGCCTGCATAGTATTTGGCCAAATTCCCTGCGGGGGTTCCGCCATAGTTTTCAGCAATTTCTGCAAATCCGGCAAAGCCTCCACCAGGATTGTTAAGAGCCATATCAAAAGAATCCTTTTGAAAAAGAAATTCAGCCTGATACATTTGCTCTAGGGCCTCTGTGTTTTTAGGTTCCTGGTACATGTATTTATATCCCAGCCAACCGCCAACGATCAGCACAAGACCTCCCAATACCCCAAGGATCATCATTTTATTGGATTCGAAAAAATCCTCCGCCTGATGCTTTACCTTGCCAATATCTATTAAAGTGGCATCCTGCCCTGTTGTTCGTACGCTTTTTGGTGTGACACCAGCCCTATATCCTTTAGCCATATTATTTTATGAATTTAAAAAACGTCGCAAAAATAACACTTAGACGGAAATTCGGGGGAATTATAATCCACATTTGACAACTCTTAAGAGCTGTCAAATCTTAATCTTTAATAAAAGGGTAGTCCCGCTGACTATAATTGTCTTCATATAAGGCTGAAGCAGCCGGGAATTCAGACTTTTCGGCGAATTCAACCGCCTCATCAATTTCAATTTTAATTTTGTTTTGCAAGGCGTCTTTTTCTGATTCCGTCATGATGCCGTTATTGAGCATAAAAGATTCTGTGGTCAGAAGGGGAT
>JBGAWX010000353.1:0-2981 GCA_044227375.1 Saprospiraceae bacterium | reverse complement strand
ACTCATCAGTTACTGCGGATCTGCAAAAGAGATTTTTAATGAAAAAAAATCCAGACTCCTCAAGATTCCACAAGTGGGATCTGCAATTGCTCATGCAATAAAGGATGATCATGTATTTGAAAAAGCTGAAGAAGAAATCAAATACATTCAAAAAAACAACATCACCGTGCTGTTTTATTTAAACGATGATTATCCATCCCGTTTAAAAAATTATCATGACAGTCCGATTTTACTTTACTTTAAAGGAAATGCAGATCTCAATCACGATAAAATCATCTCTGTTGTTGGAACACGGCGAATCACGGAATATGGTAAAGATCTGGTTACACAACTTATTAAAGACTTAGCCAATCAGCACATTTTAGTTGTCAGTGGTCTTGCTTATGGAGTGGATAGTCTTGCTCATAAGTTTTGTGTTTCTGAAAACATTCCTACTGTTGGTGTTTTGGGTCATGGACTTGACCGGATTTATCCGATGGAAAATAAAAAATTATCTTTGCAAATGCTGGATTGCGGAGGATTGCTCACTGAATTTGGTATTCATACCAAGCCCGATCGTGAAAATTTCCCGATGAGAAACAGGATTGTGGCAGGCATGTGTGATGCGGTTGTCGTCATTGAAACCAAAAGAGACGGGGGCAGTATGATTACTGCAGAAATCGCCAACAATTACAACAAAGACGTCTTTGCTTATCCCGGAAGAACACATGATGCATTATCGAGTGGCTGCAATTACCTGATTAAAAATCACAAAGCACAGCTTATCGAAAATGCTGAAGACCTTATACTCAATATGCGCTGGGATGTAAACGACAGCGGACTTAAACATATTCAGCAAAAGTTATTCATTGACCTGACACAAGAAGAAGAGTCCATTGTAAAAATTTTACAGAAAGATAATGAAGTACACATCGATGTATTCCATCAAAATTTAGAATTTAGCCCCAGCAAATTGGCCAGTCTTCTCTTACAGCTCGAATTCAATGGTGTAATTAAATCATTACCTGGCAAAAGGTATTCTCTCATTCAATAAATAGACCATGAGATATTTCATTTTTATATTCATTATAGTTTTTACTTCTTGTTCCACTGGAAAAGTGGTTGTCCATAATTCTGAATCCCATGCGACATTCCCGGATGCTGAGCACCATAAAATTAAAAAACCTAAAAACATCATATTCCTGATTGGTGACGGAATGGGTTTGACACAGGTCACCGCAGGTATGTTTACAAACAACAACCATCTCGAATTGGAACGTTGCACGATTGTTGGTCTGCACAAACCCTATTCTGCAAATGATTTGATTACCGATTCGGCCTCGGGAGCTACTGCATTTTCTATTGGAAGAAAAACAAACAACGGGTATTTAGGTCTGGACTCATCAGGCATTTCACATGCGAGCATTATGGAAGATGCGTCCAAAAAAGGAATGACTACCGGATTGATTGTTACTTCAACGATTGTCCATGCAACTCCGGCTGCTTTTTACTCTCATCAAAAAAACAGGGATGATTACGAGGACATTGCCATGGATATGGTAAATTCCAATGTCAATCTGTTAATCGGCGGAGGCAAAAAGTATTTTGAACGCAGAACAAAAGACACTTTAAATCTCATCACTCAATTGAAGAGCAGGAACTTTGTTGTTTCAGATTATTTTGAGAATAATTTAAATGAAATGACTTTTCCAAAGGTCAAAAAATTTTGCTTCTTTACTGCTGATGGGGATCCATTGCCTGCATCCATGGGCAGAACTTACTTACCCGCAGCAACTCAAAAAGGGATTCAATTTTTAAAGGACATTTCAGGTGGAGGATTTTTTCTTATGGTGGAAGGCTCACAAATCGATTGGGGCGGACATGACAATGATGCCGATTATATCATTTCTGAAATGCTGGATTTCGATAAAGCCATTAAACAAGCTCTGGATTTTGCAGAAACCGATCAGAACACCTTAGTCGTAGTTACGGCAGATCATGAAACCGGAGGATTTGCAATTAACACCGGAAAAAAATTCGGAGATCTGAAAACGGGATTCACTACTAAAAAACACACCGCTGATTTGATTCCTGTTTATGCCTTCGGACCAGGTGCAGAAATGTTTTCAGGAATCTATGAGAATACGGAAATTTATTTTAAGATGAAGAAACTTCTTTTGGGAGAGTGATGAACAAGGAGTGATGAGTGATGAGTGATGAGTGATGAGTGATGAGATTAATTGTTTAATTGTTAAGTAAAAAACTATTCGGAATCTTTAATCTTTAAGTATTCTCAAGATTTGATGTTCTTGCTTTCCGATTAATCGGAGGTAGTAGATCCCGGGATGATAATTGCTCATATCAATTTCAATAATTTTAGAATCACTGTATAGTTGACTTAGCTTTTGGCCGGTTGAATTGTAAATTATTACAGTTAATGGTTCTCTTTCATCCATTTTAATTTTAAGAATTCCATTTGTCGGATTGGGAAATATCTTTATCGAGATATGCTTTTCCAGTTCATTATTAGCTAATATAAAAATAGCATGACAAGATGATGTATCCTTACATCCATTTTTAGTTATGATCACTGCAAAGTTTCCTGTTTTTGTTGGAGTAAATTGCTGACTGGTTTCATTTGGTAAAATTGCAAAGGAATTGTCGCAATCAATCCATTGATAGTCAGCATTATTTTCATTTGCAATTAAACTTCCTCCAAGACTAATAACGGAAGTGTCAATGGGAAAATATTTGTGAATTAAAACAACTGCACTGTCGCAACCATCTCTATCATGTAAAACAATCGTATCATTCTGGATTGAGTCTGAATAACATTTTGAAACAGTCACTTTATAATACCCTGGCTTGACTTTGAGGTGAACAATAATAGTAGAATCACAAATAATCCCATTTCCTTTGATGAAAATGGAATCATCCGGATTCAATTCAGTATATACTTTTGATCTGTATGTAATCGTCTGACCTGAACAAATAATTGGATT
>JBGAWX010000352.1:0-3009 GCA_044227375.1 Saprospiraceae bacterium | reverse complement strand
GAATAGCAGCGCGAATTCTTGGTTCAGGAAAAGGAATCGGTTCAATCTCTACATCGTTTCCTTTAACACTTAAAGTATTGTTAGTATGTGTGTCTTTCAATTTTACCGCTACTCCCAGATCTCCTGCAACCAAATCGGGAACAGCTTCCCTGTTTTTTCCATTGGAAACAAAGACTTGGTTTAGTCTTTCGGATCCCCTATTAGAATTGTTGATCAATTCGTCACCGGTCTTTACTCTACCCGAATACACTTTGAAATAGGAAACCTTTCCCACTTTAGCCTCAGTCATTGTTTTATACACGAATATGGTGGCCGGTCCATTGACATTCATTGCCAATTCTCCTTTCTTCAATTTAACAGAAGGCCGATCTGCCGGAGAAGGACACACGTCATTGATAAATCCCATGATGCGGCCACTCCCCATGTTCTTCAATGCCGAACAACAAAATACTGGAAACAAACTTTGCTTAGCGATCCCTTTGCGCAATCCATCTGCTAATTCCGATTCATCGAGATTTCCGGTTTCAAAAAAAATGTTCCATTAAGGTGTCATCGTTTTCTGCAGCGGCTTCGACGATGGCGTTGTGCATCGCTTGAGCCTTTGCCATTTCTCCAGCAGGAATCTCTTTTTTTGTTGGTTTTCCACCATCAGCAGGAAATTCGTACATCACCATTCGAAGCGCATCGATGATGGCATTGAAATTTTTCCCGGGATTCAATGGATATTGAAATGGAACCAATTTATGTCCAAATCTCGAGATGGCTTGTTCAAGTGTTGCATCAAAATCTGCCTTTTCATGATCACATTGATTGATCACAAATAAAGCCGGCAGATGAAATTTTTCCACATGTTCCCACATCAATTCTGTACCTACTTCAACACCATGTGCTGCATTCAGGGTCATGATCCCAAGATCTGCTACTTTCATAGAGGATAAAATTTCACCTACAAAATCATCAGATCCCGGAGTGTCAATTATATTTATTTTACAATCCTTCCAGTTTACGTGCATGAGTTTACTGAACAGACTTGCTTTACGTTCCTGTTCGATTTCGGAAAAATCAGATACTGTATTTCCTGCATCGATGGTTCCTCTCCGTGTTATTGCTTTAGCTTCATACAACATGCTTTCAATCAAGCTCGTCTTTCCGCAATGGGAGTGGCCGAGCAAAACGACATTCCTGATTTGTTTGGGATCTAAGCTCATATCAAATGGATTTTATCTGGTTAGGTAATTGTTGCAACAAGTTATCCTATTTAAAAAGAATCCCAAAAAATATTTGATATAAATTTTTGACATAAGTCTAAGCTATTTGGTAATGTGCTGAGTATAGATTACAGTTAAATATCATGCTTGCATTTATTGGTATGGTTCCAAACCGCAAAGACGCTATGCATTCGCAAAGCGGGCAAAGTTTAATACTGAACTGGGAATTTTCTTTTAAACGGCCTTTGAGTTCTTTCTTAGCGACTTCGCGTTCCGGTTCTAACTACAAAGCAAGAATATCAAGCAATTGATCATTTTCAATACTCTTCGCACACTTAAAATGTTTTTCAGGACAAGATTTATATCCATGCAAACCACACGGACGACAGGAGAGATGTTCTTTAATTTGTATTACATGTTGAACATCGGACAATGGACCGAATCCAAACTCAGTGACTGTGCTGCAGAAAATTGCCGCTACAGGAGCATTCACAGATGATGCAATATGCAAGGGAGCGGAATCATTGACGAAATTCATTTCAGCTTTTCTCATCAATACCGCGGATTCCTGTATGCTGAGCTCTCCGGATAGATTTAGCATTCGAAGACTTTGGTTTTTCAGTCCGACTTCTGCAATGATCTGTCCACATAAAATACGATCTGCTTTGGATCCGATGAAAACAACATTCAAGTTATGATTCAAACTGCTCAGAAATGAAATCCATTTTTCTTTCGGGTATTGTTTGGTAAACCAAACGGAAGCTGGTGCTATTACAATGTAAGGAGTATTTACCAGGGACTCGATTCTCCTTTCATTTTCCGCATTGGTGTATATTTTGGGTTTAGCTGGTGCATCATCAGTATCCTCTGCAATGAGTTTATGATTGCGTTGGATTTCATGCAAAAATTTTGTTGCAGAAATATTATGTTCATATTTTTTAGAATACAAAAAAGACCATGGATTTTTATCAAAGCCAATTTTTTCATGAGCTCCTGAAAACACTGTCAAAAAACCGGTAGAAGCAAACCGTTGTAGATTAAAAACTTTATCGTATTGATTTTTAAGGATTCTTTTCAAAACTTTGAATAAGTTGCTGTATTTGTTTTTGGTCTTATCCCATACAATGAGTTCGTTGACTTTTGGATTGTCATTGAAGACTCCTTCATTCCCTTTTCTAATCAAAACATCGATTCGGTCATCAGGATAGAATTGATTCCATTTTTCCACCAATGCTGTGGATAAGATCACATCACCGAGAAAAGAAGTTTGTATGAAAAGAATTCTGGACATTTTATAATACTGTATTCGTCAATTACAATTGACTTCAGTCAATTGTCGATGTTACTTTTTTATGGAATCCCAACGGAATCATCCCCTCTCTCATCCGCGATACCAATATAGAATTCACCATCTCTTGCAATCAGCTCTACACGTCCTATGGATTCCCTGCTTTTAATTACATAATTTTTATTTTTCAACTCTGTAAAAACGATTTCATCCCAATCTCCTTCCTCAAAATAAATACAATCCGGTACGAGCTGATGATGAAACCGTTTGCTTTGAACCGCTTGGTATGGACTCATTTTAAATTCGACCAGATTCATCAATACCTGGTAAACGGTAGTAATAATGGTCGATCCCCCCGGTGTACCTAAAATATATTCCACCCGGTTATCTTTTGTAACAATTGTCGGAGTCATGCTGCTGAGCATTCGTTTATGAGCTTCAATCGCATTTGCTTCAGAACCTATCAATCCATATAAATTGGGGACACCCGGTTTGACACTGAAATCATCCATT
>JBGAWX010000351.1:0-3044 GCA_044227375.1 Saprospiraceae bacterium | reverse complement strand
CCTTTGGTTGCATGGATCAAAATATGCGCGGGGGTCAGGAAAGGTGACATGGCAACACAAGTTTCTCTGAAATTTTCCGAAGGAACTACAGGAAAGATGAGATGGGCACTTGTGCATATTTCTTCGAGTGAGCGCGTTGCTTTAATCCTTGGACTCAATGTTTCACCGATATTCCGATGTTCATTATTGATCCGGTCAACCACTTCCTGCTGCCGGGAAAAGATGAGCACATCCGTGTTATGCGCGAGCAAGGTAGCAATGGTCGTCCCAAAACTCCCCGCACCAACTACTGCTATTACTTTTTGAGATTTGCTCATCCGAAGTTAAATGGGGTGGCAAAGGTAGGAAAGAGTGAGGAGATCTAAGATCTGAACTAAGAGATTGGAGTTGAATGCTAATTGTTGGATTGTTGAATTGCTTCTTCAATTGTATAATTGAGCTGTACTGTTTTAGCATTCGATAACTACATCATTCACCCTTTCTGTTTTTCTGCTTATCCGTCTCACTGTTTGACTCTCTAACCTTCTCACTTTTTTCCTTTTCACTTTTTTCCCAACTTATCAAAGTCCACTTCTTTAAATTTTTCCAATAAAAAAAGTTCGAAGTCTTTTAACTCTTTAGGTGCATTGTGATTGTCGATGACGGATTTTCGTTTTCCGTATTCTTTTATAATGATGGTGGTATTTGGTAAATCCGGGATATACATTTTTTCTTCAATCGGATACAAATTTGCCAGTTCAAAAAATTTTGATTGTTGTATTTGTACTAATACCTGTTTCCACCAGTCATCAGTAATCAGACCATAACGTGTGCCTGAAGGTTCAATAAATTGTTCCCCTTTATACCTGATCATTCCATTTTGATAAATGGTATAATTAAAAGTTGGACAAAAACCAAAACAAGCAGACTTTTGAAAATACAACAAGGTATCTGTATTTAATGCCAGGGTATCTGAACTCACCAATTGATTTATGAATCTCGGCAATTCAGGAACCCCCTGATCCTTGGTTGTTTTGCCTGCAGAATCCACATTGCATTTTCTGCTGCAATGAAAACAGAACAATCCTAAAATTATAAAGAAGATAAACAGATTAGATTTCATCACTTATTTCTTTTTTGCTTTTTCCTGTTGTATTCGTTGTTGTTCCTTCATCATCTGTTCTAAACGATCGCGGAAGCCTCCTTGTTTTTTAGGTTTTGATTTATTGAGTTCAAGACTTGCCCGGATGGCTTCGGTATCAAATAAAAATCGCTTGCCCAAAATGGTTTGAGCAATGTTGAGCAGGTTGCTGAAAAACATGTAACAGGTCAAGCCGGCTGCGGTTTTATTAAACATAAACCAAAAGATCACCGGCATCAGGTATTGCATATATTTCATTGCAGGGTTTGCAGAAAAGTCCATTGATTGTGCGGAATAATATGAAAAAATCAATGTCGATACCATCCACAGAAATGCGAACAAGGACATGGTATCTCCAAACAATGGCAAATTGAATGGCAGATGTAAAAATTCATCATAAGAAGTCAAATCCGCCGCCCACAAAAATGAGGCTTGCCGGAAATCAATAGTTGCCGGAAAGAATCGGTACAAGGCAATCCAGATTGGCATTTGCAAGAGCAATGGAAAACATCCTCCAAGTGGATTCACTCCAAACTCATTGTACATTTTCATGGTTTCTACCTGAGTTTTTTGCGGATCATCTTTAAATTTATTTCTCACTTTGTCAATCTCAGGTTTTAGCGCTGTCATCTTCGCCTGAGATTGCAACATTTTATATGCAAGCGGGAATACCAGCAATTTAACCACGAATGTCATCAACAGAATGATGATTCCTTTACTTCCTATGAGTCCTGATAACAACTCAAACAATGGGCGGATAGCATGTCTGTTGATGCTTCCAAAAATACTCCAACCATAAGGAATGATATCCTGAAGATTTACATCAAACGCTTTTAATCTTTTGAATTCATTGGGTCCGATATACCATTTTAGTTTAAACTCTTTATCTTTAATATCTTCCGCCGAGATGTTCACATCGGTAATGAGCTTTTTGAGATCGTCCGCTTGATCTGCAAGCAAAACGGTTTCGAATGTACCTTTACTGAATCCGGTTTCTGCAATCAAACTGCTGTTGAAAAACTGATTGGAGTGTGAAACCCAAATCACCCTGTTTCCCGAACTATGCATGACATCATCCTTTCTGCAGGAGCAATAATCTGAAGAGCCATCCTTCTCTTTAAAATAAACACTGCTGTTGAATTTTTCATAGGCATAATTTTTTTCAAGACGATCGAGATAATTTTCCCAATGCAACTGAATGTCTTCATTACCTTGAAGTCCTTCTGTTTTTATAGAATAATCCAGAGTGTAATTATCCTCATTCAAATGATAAGTCTGAATAAATCGGGCTGTTCCATCGAGGTGCCCTATAAACTCTAAAGTGTGGTTATCAATTTGCCTGGATTCAAAAACTAAATTCTTTGTCGATATTTCTGTGGATCCGTTTTTGATTCGATAGTCAAAAATATTTTTTGAATCTTCAAGCAATTTCAAGGCGGCTTTTTTCTCCGGCTCCTTTTCTTTTGAAATTATTTTTTCATGATTTTTAATCGTAGCTTCTCTAATCACTCCACCACGTGAACTGAATTCCAACCTGACCAAAGAATTTTCCAAATTAAAACTTTTGACCGGAAATTGATTCGTGGTATCCGGATTTACAATGGAATCGGATTTAACCGGAATGGTTTGTGCAAGCGTATCCTGAATTTTTGCTACAGGTGTTTTTTGCAGCAGCTCCAGTGAATCCTTTGCGCGCTTTGCTTTCATTTGTTCCTGCATCTCCGGCTGGAAGAAGAATTGATTCCATAAAAACAAAACAGCAATGATTAATATAATGCCTATGATATGATTCCGGTCCATAAGTGGTATAGAAAATGTTGAGGCGGCAAAGGTACAATATTGGCTATTATCAGCGGTGCCAATCGACCAGGGACTTAAATTGGAGAACAGATGGCTGACGAGTGCTCAAGGAATGTGATACGAG
>JBGAWX010000350.1:0-3047 GCA_044227375.1 Saprospiraceae bacterium | reverse complement strand
AGGCAGAGCAGCATTTTAGTTTGCAAAACATTGGCGGAAGTTGCTTCCATGCTGAAACCTGGTGTCAATGGTCTCCAATTAGATAAGCGGGCTGAAGAATTTATCAGAGATCATAATGCAGTTCCGGCATTTAAAGGGTTTCATGGATTTCCGGCTTCTTTATGCATTTCTAAAAACGAGGAAGTTGTGCACGGTATACCAAACAATATTCCATTTAAAGAGGGTGAAGTATTGTCTTTGGATTGTGGAGTAGTTCAAAATGGATTTTATGGAGACTCCGCTTATACTTTTGCAATTAAACCGGTTGCTGAAGATATCATTCAATTATTGAGAGTGACCATCGAATCTTTAAACTTAGGAGTGATGCAGGCAAAAGCGGGAAACCGGATTGGAGATATAAGTCATGCCATAGAAGAGCATACCGAAGTGAAATATCATTATGGTGTAGTTCGGGAGCTTGTTGGTCATGGAATTGGGAGACAGCTACACGAACCTCCGGAAGTGCCAAATTATGGCAAGCGTGGAAAAGGCCTTGTTTTAAAAGAAGGTTTGGTCATAGCGATTGAACCAATGATCAACATGGGAACCCGGAAAGTAAGGCAACTCAAGGATGGTTGGACCATGGTCACACAGGATAAAAAAACTTCAGCGCATTATGAACATACCGTAGCGGTCAGAAAGGAACGGGGAGAGTGCTTATCAGACCACAGTTCCATTGAAAAATCTGTGAAAAATAACTTAGAATTGACAATAATTGCTTAAAAAGATAGATATTTGCACTCCGAAATTTTTAAGATGACCAAAAAGAACCTGATTACACAGGATGGTACCATCGAAGAGGCCCTATCCAACGCGATGTTTAGGGTAAGACTTCAAAATGACCATCTCATCATCGCGACAATTTCGGGTAAAATGAGAATGAATTATATCAGGATTCTTCCAGGCGATAAAGTATCGGTGGAAATGAGTCCTTATGATTTGTCCAGAGGAAGAATAACTTACAGATATAAATAAAATATAATATGAGGGTCAGGGCATCTATCAAGAAAAGAACTGCGGACTGCAAGATTGTTCGCAGAAAAGGAAAGCTTTATATTATCAATAAAAAAAATCCTAAGTACAAACAACGTCAAGGTTAATTAAAATCAAGAATCAATATGGCGCGTATTGCTGGAGTAGATTTACCAAGAAATAAAAGAGGGGTTATTGGACTGACCTATATCTATGGAATAGGAAATACCACAGCCGGTAACATCCTTTCGAAATTGAATATAGACAAAAATGTTCGAGTACAGGAATGGTCCAACGAACAGGTCCAATCCATTGCAAAAGTGATTCAGGAAGAAATTAAAGTAGAAGGGGAACTCCGTTCTGATGTTCAATTGAGTATTAAGCGATTAATGGATATTGCATGTTATCGCGGTATCAGACACAGAAAGGGCTTGCCGGTAAGAGGACAGCGTACCAAGACCAATGCAAGAACCAGAAAAGGAAAGCGTAAAACTGTTGCGAATAAAAAGAAAGCGACTAAATAATACAAATTCATCAATCCATTTATGGCAAAAGGGAAAAAAGCTAAAAAGAGAAAAGTCAAGGTTGATTCGGACGGATTGGCCTACATTCAGGCAACTTTCAATAACATCATCATCTCTTTATGTAACAAAGCTGGTGAAGTGGTTTCGTGGTCAAGTGCAGGAAAGGCAGGATTTAAAGGATCTAAAAAGAATACACCATTCGCTGCTCAAATGTCTGCAAATACTGCTGCAGCAACAGCCTTCGATGCTGGGATGAGATCCGCTGAAGTATATGTCAAAGGTCCAGGTTCTGGTAGAGAAGCTGCAATACGTGCATTAGACAGCGCAGGAATTAAAATAACCAAAATAATTGATAAAACTCCAATTCCTCATAACGGCTGCAGGCCTCCGAAACACAGAAGAGTTTAATCTGAAAATCATTAACAGCATTTCTTTATGGCAAGATATACAGGCCCTGTAACAAAAAAATCAAGATCCTTCGGTCAGTCCCTGACTGGTTACGACAAGTCTTTTGAAAAAAAGAAATATGCTCCGGGACAACATGGTCCTTCGCGTAAGAAGAAACAAAGATCGGATTATGCTTTGCAATTAATCGAAAAGCAAAAAGCCAAATATACTTATGGAGTATTGGAGCGTCAATTCAGAAATATTTTTCATGATGCTCATAAAAAAGAAGGTGTAACCGGTGAAAACTTATTCCAGTATTTGGAAGCAAGATTGGATAATACCGTATATCGAATGGGTATTGCACCAACTCGGAAAGGAGCAAGACAAATTGTTTCACACAGACACATCACCGTGAATGGTAAACTGGCTAATATCCCTTCTTTGCGTTTGAAGCCGGGAGATATCGTTGCGGTAAGAGGAATTTCTCAAGGTCTGGAATTTATAAGACATCAGGTGGCGCAGAAAACAGATCTTAGAAAATTTCCATGGTTGGAATGGAACTCCGATAAAATGGAGGGTAAGTTTATTCAATATCCTACAAGAGAGCAGGTTCCGGAACCGATCAAAGAACAGTTAATAGTGGAATTGTATTCTAAATAAATTTTTATTTCTAATTTAATTTTCAAGCATGAGTATTCTAAACTTTCAAAAGCCGGATCAGATCATTCTTCAAAAAGCCACGGACTTTGAAGGGACATTTGAATTCAAACCTCTTGAACCGGGCTTTGGACAGACGATTGGAAATTCTTTGAGAAGGATTTTATTGTCTTCTTTGGAAGGATTTGCCATCTCTTATGTGAGAATTGCTGGTGTTGAACATGAATTTGCAACCATCAAAGGTGTAATGGAAGATGTTGTGGAAATCATACTGAATCTTAAACAGGTTTGTTTGAAACCATTGATGGATTCCAATAGCATCAAAGAAGAAAAAATTTATATTACAATTAGCGGAAAAGATAAATTTCTTGCCGGAGATCTTGAAAACAATACCAATGTTTTTAAAGTCACAAATCCGGATTTGGTGATTTGCAGAATGGAACCCTTTGTAAATCTTGAATTGGAATT
>JBGAWX010000034.1:0-18092 GCA_044227375.1 Saprospiraceae bacterium | reverse complement strand
CAGATTGTTTGCTGTCGAATAAGGCTTCATGCCAAATCGGAGAAATGATGCCGGCACTGTATCCATTTTCAAGACTGATATTTTTATAAGTCCATGGAATGATGCAGGTTTTTAATTCAACCGATTTTAATGGTTTTATGACTTCGTCATTTGAATCCAAAATAAATTCTTCACTGAGTACAGGCCCATGCCATGCGCCACAGATCACTGCAATTTTTTTATATTTTTTCCTGAGCAGTACGCGAAGTTGCAAACGCATGAATTGTTCGCGAATCAAAGTCTCTTCATCATCGCGGCCCAGGCTCTGTTTACGCAATTCAGACATCATTTCATTTACAAAATCAAACAGGCTGATATCATCGGGCCATTGTTCAAAATGATTTTCCCACCATCGTTCGCTATCCGCATAACCCGCTTGTTTTGCTAAGTATGCAATGGGATCTCTCGTAATTCTTTTTTGATTTTTAGTTAGATCCTGTTCTGTATCATTTTTAAAATTGGATTGAAACAATGAAACTGAAGCAGGTAAATCGATACTATAGATGGGAATGTTATTTTTTTTAGAAAATAAAATCGCCTGGTATTCCGGAGAAAATTTTGCAAGAGGCAAATAAATGGAGTGATCGGGATTGTTTGCATTGTAAAATAAGAAAGCGATGGGAGGGACCACCGTTTTTTCGTCAATCATAGGAATTAAATTTTTTGATTCTTCGGGCAATTCAATGGCTATGACATCCGGTTGAAATTCTTCCAAAGCATGAACCAGCCGTTTTGCTGAACCGGCGCCATGATGGCGAATACCGAAGATTTTTAGTCCCTGAGTTTTAATAATTCTAATAATTTATGATCTACGGTCTTTAATTCTGGTTCGTTCAAATTACCTAATTTGCCAATTATTAAATCTAAGTCCAGAGTTGCAAGCTTATTTAATTTGATAAAAGATGTTTTCTTAAGACCATTAAGTCCATTTGGTTCCAATTTAATATCAAATTCTTCATTGGAAAGAGATCTGGTTGTGATGAATGCAACTATTATGTCAATATTGGATACGGATAAAATAAGTACAGGTCTATTCTTGATTCCTGAAAGGTCTGTAAATGGAAAGGGAATTAAAACAACATCACCTTTTTTCATTATTATAAATTTCTTTAAGGTCGCTTACAGTATATATATCCTCTTCTTCATGAAGAAATTGAAAAGCATTGCTTTCCTGAACTAGTTTTTGAATTCCCAGATTGATTTGGTCAGTTTCCACTTTATTTAAAAGAAATTCAATAAAGTCAGAAGCTTCCTGCAATTTCTGATCAGATAATTTTTCAATATTATCAACAGTGTGTTTTATTAAAACCTTGCGTGTCATTATTATTCTTTATTTTGTAAAAATAAAAAAATATAAATTTTGATCTATTTTCTATCCGTTAAAATTTTATGCATAGATTCATACCAGTCTTTATACTCAGTTCTTTTTTTTAAGACGGTTTCAGTATATTCCTGCAAAGTAATTTTTTCATCAGGATCATTTTTTATGATCGATTGGATTAATCCTGATGCAATTTGAATTGGTCCGAAAGGCTTGTCAGAGAAATAATGGTGTTGTATCCTGGCATGATGTAAAATGGAAATGGCTTCTGCCGGACTTAATGCGGATTTGGTTGCTTTAATTTTTTGTTTTCCATCAATGCTGACTCCACTACGCAACTCACGAAACATGATGACTAATTTTTCCGTAAGGTTCTCTTTTAATGTTTCGAGATTGATTTGCATCATGTGTTCCATCTGGTTGATGCGTTGTTGCACGATACGCACTTCATCTTCCAGGTTTTCCGGTAAAGGCATAACCACGGTGTTGAACCTGCGTTGCATTGCTGATGACATCGGATGAATGCCTTTATCCTGATCATTTGCGGTGGCTATCACGTTGAATCCCTGTATGCCTTGCAATTCATCATTGAGTTCTGAAATCGGTAAAGTTTTTTCAGACAAGATGGTGATCAATGCATCCTGCACTTCAGTGGGTATTCTCGTCAACTCTTCAATGCGAACTAATTTACCAGTACTCATGGCTTTCATCACGGGACTGGGTACTAATGCTTCATGACTTGGTCCTTTGGCAATAAGTTGTGCATAATTCCATCCATAGCGCAGTGCATCTTCACTTGTGCCGGAAGTGCCCTGAACCAATAAGGTGGAATCACCGGAGATTGCAGCAGCCAGGTGTTCTGACAACCATGTTTTTGCCGTGCCTGGAATTCCAATCAAAAGCAACGCACGATCAGAGAGCAAGGTCGCAATTGCAATTTCAACTAACTTTTTATCACCAATGTATTTTGGAGTAATGATGCTGCCATCTTCTAGTGTACTGCCCATGATGTATTTCAATACACTCCAGGGGGAGAGTTGCCAACTCTGTGGTTTATCGCGTTTGTCAAATTGCTTTAATGCTTCGAGTTCCTTGGCGAAGGCATCTTCAGCATGGGGTCTTAAAATGGAATTCACAATGAAATAAATATTTATTATCTGGAAAATATTGCTTTAAATGAATTCTTTTTGAAAGAAAATATAAAAACGCAAAGAGCGCAGAGTAGTAATATTCACTTTGCTTCTTTGCGGTTGAATATTATATTACGAAGATAATATTTATATTAAAAAATGGCAATGTTTATTTGCAATCGGAAGTACTTACAACATCCTGGTGTGAAATGATTTTGAATTCCATTTTTTTCCAATCCGCTTCAATAGGTTCCCATGAACCTTTAAACTCATCGAGAATTAAGGGAAATTTTTGTATGCCTAATTTTAAATCTTCAACACCTGAAGTGCAGGTTCTGCCTTTTAAATCTACAGTGAATGAAGCGAAGTTCAATAATTTATCCCAAACGATATCATATCCATTGCGTTCAGCAAAAATAGAAATGACCTGTTCATAATTAGCAGACTTGGTAATTTTGGACCAAAGTACGTTTCCATCAGGAGCAAGTTGCATAAATGCTATGCCACCGTTTCTAGAATAACCATCGGCGGTAAGGATCAGGTGCTCCTTAGAATCAAAACATCCGGATTTGAAATTCAATTCTGCCGAACAGGTATAGACATTACTCCAGAGAATTCGGCCCTCTTTATCGGTTTTTGTTATGAAGAGATTTTGTTTTCTTGGTTTCAACAAATCTATTTTCCCCATAAAGTAAAGATGTCCACTTTGGTCTTCGAGAATTTTGGAAAACACACATTCATCTACTAAATCATTATCGAAATGAAATTTTCTGGACCAGACAATCTGACCACTCTGATCCACTTTATGAAATGAATTCATCCAGTATTTTTTCCGTGTTGATCCATCAATATATGCACCCTTTTGTTTAAAGCTAATTAGAAATAACTTGTCGTGTGTACAGATAATGTCCTGCATGACTTCAATGGAGGACATGTCTTTGGACCATTTGCAGTTGCCATCTTTATCAACAAGGTGAAGTGTGCCGTGATATGCTTCTGCAGATGGATCTTTTGTAATGAACAATACATTTCCTGATGGATCCATAGCCATGTCTCCCGGATCAAAAGTTCTGAATCGTTCGGATTGAATACCCCAAATGGCATCGCCTTTGTTGTTTGTTTTTATCAGAAATTTATTTTTTGAATCACCGGAAAATCCGTTAAGCACAAATTCAGTTCCAAATGGAATGATGCGTTCGAATCGTTCTTGCAAATCTGATGCTCCCATTGAAAATCCAATATTTGTTTTTCCATGATCGGCGCTTATAACAAAAAATGCATCTTTATTGGCGGTACCCGATTTTTCGGAATTGTACACTGAAGTTTCACCACAGATGATTTTTTGACCCCTTGCATCGATCATTGCATCGCTTGTAATTCCCTTGTTGTTGTAATGATACGCTTTTTGATCAGAGGATATATTCGAGCAGGCAAAAAAGAAAAGGAGAATGGTTATGGGTTTCATAAATTGAGTTGCATTTTAATTGAGTAACAAAATTAGAACTATTTCATTATTTTTGTTTTATTCAATACGTATTCAATAAAGGTTAACTAAGCTTATAATGGAAGAGGAAAAATGGAAGTATCTGAGGTATTATGGAAGGATATTATTAAATTCATTCTTACTGGCACTCATCTTTTACAGGCTGTATAAAAGCGAGACCATATCCAGCCTGTATCTGGCCATAATACTTTATTCGGTAAGTGTTTGTTGTGTTGTTATTCTGGAACAATGGCTAAGCAAACGAAGAAAATAAATTATAGAGTTCTATCTGTTTATTTTGATGGTTTTGACCATCTAAACTCTAATCATTTTTCTGAATTGTATGATGGTATCAAAGTTGAGCAGGTTGCTTTGAAAAATTCTGCACTCGGCGGGTACACTCTTTACATGAATTGAATTCGGATTTACTTTATAGGGTAGTAATTGCCAAAAAATCGTAAAATCATATTTACGGTCAAGTGCTTTGTTATTTCTTAGCCCGAGAATTTTAGCCAGGAGTTCGTCAGACCAAAAATGTTTTTCCAGGTTTATAAAATGCAGAAATGCCTCGACATCCAATTGGTCACCGCTTTGATCTATCCATTGAATACAGGCCTGAGTGAAATGACTGAAATCAAAACCGGTGGACACTATTGCTGTAGGAAATTCTTCGTCAAGCTTATTTTCAGACAAGAGGTGATTAAAATAGAATTTTAGAAAAACTTGTGAAGGATTTAATTGTAAGGATTCTATTAAGCTCTGTTCTTCATCATTTTGCTCCACCCAATCCATATATTTTAATGCCAATTCTTCTTCTTCAAAATAAAGGAGTGGAATGCATTGAATGATTTGAGCTGTAGACCATTTATGATTTTTGCCGGTCCACGAGATAAATTGAAATTGATCCGGGGTATTGCTTTTCAGATGATTCAGAAATAACTGTTTGTTTTTTTGAAAGTATCCTGATTCAGGATGCTGTAAAAGCAGATGGACAAGTTCAAATTGTATTGAAGATTTAGTGGATTCAAAAGTTTGGATCAGTTTATCAATTTCAGGTTCGGTAATTTTTTGTGCCAGTATTCTTAAGCATTTTAATTTTTCAGCTTCTTTAATCTCCTGATGGTGCTCCAGAAAATAAGCGAAAGCCGTTTCAGGATGATGCAATCTGAATTGCTTGAATGCAAATGTTCTTTGATCTGCTTTTTCAAAATTTAAAGGACGTTCCCAATACTGATCGGAAAACAAATTCCATTCGGGTATCCAATCCGCTAAATTTTTACCTGCTGCACCCATAACCGGAATGAGAATTTGGGCAAGGTTCAGATCTTTTGAAGCCCATTCGAGCATTCCGCTCAGCGTATTTGCAGGAAGACATCCATTCTTTGATTTAAGAATCTGAGCCCATTCATAAATCAGGTTTTTTTCCCGACTTTCAATAATGGCCTGGAGAAAATGGTGTGCTTCCGGCCAGATCCACTGTTTGGCAATTTGAGGTATTTCCAGCTGATGAGACTTTCTAAAACTTGCTCCTTTGAAATACAAGCCGTTTCGGATTAATTCTTCAATCGTGGAAGGCAATTCTTCTGTTGAAACTCCATATAACAGCCTGTCCTTCAGCAGTTCAAAGGCTTTGAATGGATGTTCAGAATGGGTATTTTTTTCAACTGTCAAGGGATTGTCAATACTTTTGATTCTGCACAAAGATGTGTATATCTTTGCGCGTCTTTTAAAATCACATAGAAATTTATCGTATGACAAACAAAGGTCGCGTATCTCAAATCATCGGTCCGGTCGTAGACGTAAGCTTTTCAGGTGAAGGATCTTATCTCCCGGAAATTTATACAGCATTGTGCATCAAACGTCCCGGAAAGGACGATCTCATCCTCGAAGTGCAGCAGCACCTTGGAGAAGATAGTGTTAGGGCGGTTGCCATGGATTCCACGGATGGATTGGCCCGGGGAGCTGAAGTCATCGATTTAAAAGAAACAATCTCCATGCCCGTAGGTGAAGACATTATGGGCCGTCTGTTCAATGTCGTGGGCCAGCCGATCGACGGACTTGGAGACGTATCCAAAAAGAATTCCTATTCCATTCATAAAAAGCCACCGACCTACGAAGATCTTTCAACAGAGACGGAGGTATTGTTTACCGGAATCAAAGTGATCGACCTGATTGAGCCTTATTCAAAAGGTGGTAAAATTGGATTGTTTGGAGGAGCAGGTGTAGGTAAGACCGTTTTGATCCAGGAGTTGATCAATAACATTGCAAAAGGTTACGGAGGTTTGTCAGTGTTTGCTGGAGTAGGAGAACGTACCCGTGAAGGAAATGACTTGTTGAGAGAGATGATAGAAGCAGATATCATCAAATATGGTTCGGATTTCAAGCACAGCATGGAAGCCGGAGGATGGGATCTGAGCAAGGTGGATAAACAAGGATTGAAAGATTCGAAAGCTACATTTATTTTCGGTCAGATGAATGAACCGCCTGGAGCACGTGCTCGGGTAGCTTTATCAGGATTGACTGTTGCTGAGTATTTCCGCGATGGGGATTTGAATGATCCTGCAGGAGGAAAAGATATTCTGTTCTTTATCGATAACATATTCCGTTTTACACAAGCAGGTTCTGAAGTATCGGCACTCTTGGGTCGTATGCCTTCAGCGGTAGGATATCAACCGACACTTGCTTCAGAAATGGGTACTATGCAGGAACGGATTACGTCCACTAAGCGTGGATCCATCACATCAGTTCAGGCAGTGTATGTACCTGCAGATGACTTGACGGATCCTGCACCTGCGACCACGTTTGCGCATTTGGATGCCACAACGGTATTGAGTCGAAAGATTGCATCATTGGGAATTTATCCTGCGGTGGATCCATTGGATTCTACTTCTAGAATTCTTGATCCTTTAGTCATCGGTGATTTGCATTACAATACCGCTCAACGTGTGAAAGGAATTTTACAACGTTACAATGAATTGCTCGACATCATTGCCATTCTCGGTATGGAAGAATTATCTGAAGAAGATAAATTGATTGTACATAGAGCACGTCGTGTTCAAAGATTCTTATCACAGCCGTTCCACGTAGCAGAACAATTTACAGGTATCAAGGGCGTGTTTGTTCCGATAGACGAAACGATCCGGGGATTCAATATGATCATGGATGGTGAAGTGGATGAATATCCGGAAGCTGCATTCAACCTGGTTGGAACCATTGATGATGCGATTGCAAAAGGTAAAAAACTCATGGCGGAAGCCGGTAATTAATATCAGATGAAAGTGTATATACTGACTCCTGAGAAAACCTTGTATGAAGGTGATGCCAAAGCGGTAAAAGTGCCTGGAGTATTAGGACAATTTGAAATTCTTGACCGGCATGCCCCAATAGTATCCGCGCTTTCAAGTGGCTCTGTGCAGCTTACAGACACCCAGGGTGAGAAGCATCAATTTGAAATTTCAAAAGGATTTGTAGAAGTGATGAAGAATGAAGTGAATGTCCTCGTACGGCAATAAAATAAATTAGTCATCCCAAAAATTGATTAAAACGGCCTCTGCGAAAGCGGGGGCTTTTTTGTTTTTACGGGAGCTTGTACTGATTGTCAATTTTCTTTGGCAGAAAGTTTGCAGTAGAATACCTATATTTGTTTAACATCCGTTTGGAATCCATGCTAAAACCACATTCACATAAGGTTTTTATTTTATCGCTTACAATCATATTAATGCTTGTCGGTATTTTCATTCTGGTGTCGTCCAATGAATTGCCGTTTGATAACCGTTACGATCCTTTACCCCAAACCATTCATGCCATTACCTTAGCGGATCATTACGATTTTGCCGGTGAAGAAATTCCTATTGAAAATTTTGATGTTCGTGAAAGGCTGGAAAGAGAATTGTTGGTAAATACCTATCATCACAGCAGTACGCTGTTAAATTTAAAATTGACCCTTCGGTATTTTCCGTTATTTGAAAAAATATTTGCAGAGCAGGGCATTCCGGACGATATGAAATATCTTGCTGTGGCTGAAAGTTCTTTGCGCAATGCAGTATCCAGTGCCGGTGCAAAAGGCATCTGGCAATTCAAGGAAGAAACGGCAAAAGAATTTGATCTCGAAGTTAATTCAACAGTGGATGAAAGAAATCATCCTGAGAAATCTACACTTGCAGCTTGTAAATATCTCAAGGCACAAAAAGAAAAGTTTGGTACCTGGGCACTTGCTGCAGCGGCTTACAATATGGGACCTTCAGCGTTGATGAAGGCAATGGCAGAACAAAGAGAAAGCAATTATTTCGATCTCAATGTCAGTGAAGAAACCAACAGGTATGTATTCAGGATTGTAGCATTAAAGGAGATCATGAAGAATCCGGAGAAATTTGGTTTTTACATTCTTAAAAATGAAATGTATCCTCCTATGAGTGGATGCAAAACAATACAAGTAGATACCTCCATTTCCAATCTTGCAGATTTTGCACATAAATTCAATATGACTTATCGTCAGCTTAAAGTTTACAATCCGTGGTTGTTGAAAATTGAATTGCCTAACCCAGGACACAAAGTCTATGACATTAAAATCATAGAATAAGCAGCATCCTATTTAAACCATACCATCAATTAACTTAGTTTATCAATTATTTATATATTGTTTCTTTCAGTTATCTATAAGAGTTTCTGATTAGGAATTAAGGTTTAGTCCGTCATGGTTATTTATTACTTTTGCCTTAAGACCTATTCTCTGTTCAAATGAATCATCTGTTCAATGTATTATGGAATCAGTATCTCGGGATCCATCGAATCCAGATGAACTATTTCATAGCGCATCCTATAGAAAGCCAGAGCAAAGAGTTGAAAAAAATCATTCGTTCAGCTATCAATACAGAATGGGGTAAGCGATATGGATTCATTGGATATAAAAAAACATCGGATTGGAAGCAGATGATTCCCATTCAGGATTATGAATCCATGAAGCATGACATCAATCGGATGATGAAAGGCGAACGCGATGTATTATGGCCGGGAAGAGTAAAGTATTATGCGAAATCTTCAGGCACTACCAGTGATAAAAGTAAATACATCCCGGTGACTGATGTCAATCACAGAAATTGTCACACCAAAGGTGGTTGGAGATTGCTGACCGCGATTTATGATAATGTAAAAAACCCAAAAATTGTAGAAGGCAAAAGCATATTGTTGGCTGGGAGCTCTTCTTCCGATTTAAAAGAATTTCCAGGCAGTATCGTCGGAGATGTTTCCGCAATTATTTTACAACGATCCAATCCTATTGCCGTCAATCGAATGTTTCCCGATTTAGACATCGCATTAATGCCAGACTTTGAACAGAAACTTGACATTCTTGCGAGAGAAGGTGTGAAAGCAGACATTCGAATGGTTGCAGGAACACCAACCTGGGCTGTAGTTTTGTTTAAAAAAATACTGGAATACACAGGTAAAAATAACATACTCGAAGTTTGGCCCAAGATGCAGGTGTTTGTGCATGGTGCTGTGAGCTTTGTTCCGTACAGGCAACCTTTCAAAGAATTTTTTCCATCGGATGATTTCTCTTATGTAGAAACCTACAATGCTTCGGAGGGATATTTTGCAGTACAAAATGACATCACCACAAACGATATGTTGTTGTTGCTTGACAATGGAGTATTCTATGAGTTTATTCCTATGGATGAGTGGGATAAAGAAAATCCTAAGACATTATTTCTCGAAGAAGTGGAGCTCGATAAAAATTATGCGATGGTCATTACGACGAATTCCGGTTTGTTCCGATATAAAATAGGAGACACCGTTAAATTCACTTCATTATTTCCATTTAAGATTATCATCACCGGTCGTACAAAACAATTCATCAATGTATTTGGCGAAGAGGTAATGGTAGCAAACACTGACGCTGCTCTATCCGAAACCTGCAAGGAATTCAATGTTAAAGTAATTGACTATACCGTTGCCCCGGTTTTTTTAACGGCTTCCGGAAAGGGAGGACACGAATGGGTTATTGAATTTGAAAGAAATCCTGATGATTCGGAAGCATTTGCCAGTAAACTTGATGACAATCTAAAAAAAGTGAATTCAGATTACGAAGCCAAACGCTTCAATGATTTAGCATTGGAACGGATAAAACTAAATGTCGTTAAACCCGGAACATTTTTTAATTGGATGAAGTCGAGAAATAAAATCGGCGCACAACAAAAAGTGCCCAGGCTATCTAATCACAGGGAATTTGTCGATGAATTAATAAAGCTAAGTCAATCTTAATAAAGCATTTTTGTAAAGAGCAACATTCGCGAAGACTTAGTATCCGCAATTATCTGAGATCATTCTTCTTTCTCTTCTTCTTTTTTATCAGCGTTCTCTTTCTTGCGATACACTTTAGATCCGCTTTTCAATTTTCTTGACAAGGCAACATAAGGACCGGTTACAACTTCTTCTCCTTCATTTAAACCGGATTTTATTTCAATATAGTTTTGATCTTGTATGCCGGATATGACATCAACTCGTTGTACGGAATCTCCACGCAATACAAAAACAGCTTCTGTATAGTGTTCTTCTTCTATTTTCGCTTTTTCTTCTTAGGCTGCTTGAGTATTGGATTTGTTTTCTGCATCCAGTTTGGCCTTCTTTTTTCTGGCTTCTTCATTAGGATCATAAGCAATCACAGATTGAATGGGAACGCTAAGTGTTTTTTCTGCTTTCGAAGTTTTAATTTCAACTGTTGCCGACATTCCCGGGCGGAAAGGTGCGCGCATATCTGTGGTTAAATCCTTGTATGACGATTTATCGATTCTCACCTTAACTACAAACTTGGTCACCTGGTCAGTTGAAAGATTGTTATTTCCAGCGAGTGAAGTCAGGTTTGCTGCGCTGTTGGCCACTTCGGTTACCGTACCTTTGAATCTTTTATTTTGATAGGCATCGACCTGGATATCCGCTTCATCACCGGTTTGCACGCGCACGATGTCATTTTCACTAACTTCCATTTGTACTTCCATGGCATGCAAATCTGCAATGCGCATCAATTCCGTTCCACTCATTTGCATAGTTCCCACTACGCGTTCTCCTTTTTCAACATTGAGTTTTGAAACAATGCCGCTTGCAGGAGCTTTGATGATGGTTCTGCCAAGATTGGTTCGTTGTTCTTTGAGTACTGCTTCAGCATCTTTTACCTGAAATCCGGCGGATTCAGAATTTTTAATTGCGATATTTACTGAAGTCTCAGCGGCGCGATATGCAGCTTCAAGATTTTTCATAGTTGTTTCAGAATAATCCAAATCAGCTTGAGAGATAATTCCATCTTTGAATAATGCTTTATTCCGGTCATGAATCTTTTTTGCATTTTCATATTGCAATTTCGCCTGTGCAAGTTGATGTTTTGAATTTTCAATGGAGCTGCCGGACACTTTCGCTTGTGTTCTCGCTACATTTACTCCTGCGGAACTTCTTTCAACAGCTGAAGCATATGCATCTGCATTAACTTTTGCAAGGATCTGACCTGTTCTGACGCTGTCTCCTTCTTTAACATAAAGCTCTACAATTTCGCCGGATACATCAGAGGAGATTCTGATTTCCGTTTCAGGAAAAATTTTACCGCTGGCAGAAACCGTTTCTATGATGTCCCGTCGTTCCACTTTTTCAAGATTGACTTCCTGTCCTTTGGGTTTGCTTTTCGCTTTTACTATTGCAGCAATGACGAGTGCGGGTACTGCAATGATAATCAGCCACCACCACCATTTTAATTTTCGTTTCATCGGAATTGTTGTATTATTGATAAAGTTTATTTATTTGAATGTTTGTCTTTTTAGTATTCAATTTTTAATTTTTAATTTCCTCAAAGTTTAATCTGCTTCCCCGCATAATAGTCCAATATTTTTTGTTTAAACACCAAATCGTATTTAGAAATTAAAAAAGTAGTTTGTGCATTCAGATAATTGGTTTGAATCTGGTTTAATTCAAACACATTGGACATGCCGATATCAAAACGTTTTTGTGTTTTTTCAAAAGAAGATTTAGCAGCAAGAAATGCATTTTGGCTCGCTTCATATTCTTTGATTGCAGCTTTTACATTGGTCATCGCCTGATAAATATCCTGGCCGAGTTTTTCTTTTTGCAATTCGAGTTGAAGCTCGGTTTGTTTGGAATACAGTTTAGATTTTTCGACACCTGCCTTTGTTGAATAATTGTCGAATATTGGAATATTGATTGAAATTCCTGCTCCGTAACCGAGGAATTGATCAAATTGATCTTTGAAAGGGATCACAGCGCCTTCTCTATAAGCTGTGGTAAGAATTGTAAGCGTTACCGGAAGTGAATCATTTCCAATGCTTGCAATTCCTGATAAAGTTTCCCTTGAATCAAATGGCTCATACAATTTAGCCGCATTTGAATATCTCGATCCAATACTTGCATTCAAAAAGATACTTGGATAATAGAATGACTTTGCAATTTTTTCTCCAAGCTTAGCAGCATTCAGGCGAATTCTTGCAGCTTCAATTCCTGGTCTTCTTTCTGAGGCAATCGCATATAATTCTTCAAAAGTGTATTTTTGAATTTGTACTGAATTGAATTGTTCTTCACTTAATGGTTCGAGAGTCATCTTAGTCTGTGGATCCATTCTCATTGCTTGCTTTAAGGATAACCATGCAAGGTCAAGTGTATTTTCTGCAACGACAAATAGTTGTTCCGCACGAGCCATTTGTGATTGAATCTCAAGGGCATCTGCTTCCGGTTTCGCTCCTGCCTTTATCAGCTTGTTGATTTGTTCTAATTGCAATTTTGAAATTTCCCTGTTCTTATCAGCTACATGCAATCGTTCCTGTGATTGCAATACATTTAAATAATAAACAGAAATGCTTAAAGCCAGATCATTGGTTGCCTGTTCATAATCTTTGAAACCTGATTGTAGATTGAGATCATTTTGCTTGATGGTATTTCGGATCAATCCTCCCTGAAACAAAGCTACGCTGGAAGAAAGAGAGTAATTACTGTAAAGAATGTTGCTGGTAGTAAATGAGTTTGTGGTGGGATCCACATTTCTTCCAAAACTCGATCCGCTAAATATACTTCCATTTAAGTTGGGCAGCATTTTGTATTTGCTTTCTTTCAGCGTAATTGCAGATTGGTCCACCGTAATTTTATTCAACTGTAAGCTTACGTTGTTTTTGACGGCGTGATCGATGCAGCTCATCAGGCTCCATTGTTCTTGTCCTTTTGAGTCCAGGGAAATTAAAATGCAGAATAACAGAAAATAGAATTTACTCATAAGTATAAAATGAATGCAATATTACATGTACAGGCTTGAAACATTTTGGTGAATAGAGAAATTCACTAAAATTCCAGACGAAAATACGGCTTTACCAGATAGATAATAGGGCATGGGACGAATTAATAATCCTTTAACGGTTAGAATTGAATTCTCCTGCGAATAAAAGCTGGTCGTACCGGCTTCCAAAAGACCTGTAATAAACCAGGACATTATAGTCATTTTCTGTTTCATACCAATCGCCTTCAATCGGGCTGGTATCCGGTTTATTCATCTTATCCGGCAGGGCATACATGAAATTGTAATACCCCATTTTTAGTAAAACAGTTCCCAGATAGGCCTTCCGGCTTGGATCGTAGTCCATTTCAAAATCAGGAGAAAGTTTCCAGTTGCTGAAGGCTCCGTAAAGGAATACGGGATCAGGTAATACATCCCGGCTGTTCAATGTAAAATGGGCCATAATGTAATCGGACTCTATGTTTGCATCAGCGATATCACGATTCAGGATGAGGTATTGCCCATTGATATCGTAATCCGTCAGATAGGATTTATACACCCGGAAGTCATCAGCAATCAGCCAACAATGATAATTGTCTTTTTTTTCATCCCAGTATACAATATCCTGGGTTGTAGAAATGAGTGTGCGGATATCCTTATGTCGGTATTCCTTCATCGCTTTGAACAGGATATCATCTGTCTTATTAAAGTAAAATAAATCCCCGACATAACTATTCGGATTCTTTTTAACCTGCAAGGTATTCGGATCTCCGTTTTGGAAAATGTGCATGCTGAGTTCTTTGCCATTGTTGGCAATCATTTTCTTATTGGTATTGATGGTTATTTCAAGAGCCTGGTGACTTCGGTATAATGAAGCATTCGAGGGATCTTTGAATTTCGTGCTTACCAACACATTGTTTTCAGATACATAAAAGCGTTTCGTGAACAATACATTTTTATTGCGGTCGGAAACGCAAACTAAATAATTTCCACTGACAATAAATAAATCAGAGGTCAGTGTAAATTGGTAATGCACGTAAGGAATTAATGTCTTTCGTGAAGTTGCATATTGAATAATTTGAGTTTCCTGAAAACCATTGATGTATTCTTCAGGTCTCAGATCATTGGGCGTCCAGTTTTGATCAAAGTGAAAGATAGAATAATACAATTCAACAGGCCTTCCATCCAGCAAATCAAATTGCATGGTTAAATAATCTTCTTTGGCAAGGGTCATGGCCGGAAACGTGGCCTCAGGAGAGTTTCCATAAAGTAAAATTGTTTTAATCTTAGGATCATATGTTGTATCAATCGCAGGCAATTCAAAAATATGATCCTGAGCGAATAGACAGGCTGGACTCATGAAAAGCGTGATGCCAAAGAGAAGACAGTATGTTGTATTATGTTTCAAAGAGTAATGGATTGGAATGGATATTGGTGAAAAAATAATTGACAACTGAATTAACGAAAGGTTCCGGATAATTCTTATTGAACAAGATCCGAGGCCTGCAAATATAAAGAAATCAGGAGGAATGTCCGGATGCTATAAGAGAGCGATAATTTATTAGAAAAGACAGCATTTATTTGGAGACTAAATGCAATTTTTACAATTCAAGGAAGTGTCGAAATCCCAGGCGAACCATATTCAGCAGGGTTAAGTGATTTTGACCTAAAAATCAGAACAAAATCAGCTTTCTGGCGTTTTCTTTGCTGTCGTTTCCAATTTTAAAAATTATGTATCCACCAGAATTAGTTCAACCCATGACCCGCGAATTGCAGGATGCGGGATTTGTTTCATTGACCGCTCCAACAGAAGTGGAGCAGGCTTTGGGAAATATGAAAGGCACCACTTTACTAGTGGTCAATTCGGTATGTGGCTGTGCAGCTGCATTCGCCAGGCCTGGAGTCCGTATTGCATTACAGCAAGGACCTTCACCCGATAAACTGGTAACTGTTTTTGCCGGAGTAGATCAGGCTGCAGTATCCAAAGCCAGGGAATATTTATTACCCTATCCTCCATCTTCACCATCAATCGCTTTGTTTAAGGACGGTAAGTTGGTTCACATGCTTGAAAGGCATCATATTGAAGGTCGCTCTGCACAAATGATTGCCGATAATCTGATTGCCGCTTTTTCCACGTATTGCAATGAAAATTAAAATGAAATTTAGTTTGCCGTTATTGATATTGATGATCAACGTTGTTTCCGGTTACGCCACGCCAATACCCGGAGATACTTCTTATATTCCCACAATCCGGTATTCAAAAAAGGAACTTAAAAAGGAAATCAACGATTTAAAGGCTTTTGAAAAACAAATCAAAGAGTGGCAGAAAGCCATCAAGCAAAACAATCTGGATTATCTCAATTCAATGTTTTCAAAAACCATGAGTCTTTTGGAAAAGGAACACAATGAATTGAACAACAGAATTTCTGAGCGAAGTAAACAACTCTCACCTGCACCATCCCAAGCTGCCAAATCCGGAGCAGAAGATAAACCCAAGGTATACAATCCTGAACTTAAGGATCAAATTGTACATGTAAACAAAGAAGACGTCATGCGTAAAAAAGCAGAGGCTGAGTATTTGAGTAAATATATCGTTGTGATCCGGAATGAAAAAAACCTGATTACCAAATTAAAAAATGTCAAACCATTTGATGCGCAAACACCGTCGGCAACTTTACAGGAAATCAGTTCTGACATACAGTCATTCAAAAAAGAGATGAACACCGAAATCTCGCTAATGGAGAAGGAAACCGGGAAAAAAAAGTAATGAGTGAGAAACGATTCAGTTGGTCTTACTGAGGATATTTAAAGAAATGACATGTCTAAGCTCTACTACATTGGAATTCGTTGTTAAGACATGTCATTTCTCTTCCTAACCCCTTATTCCCCTAATAGTATTAAAATAAATTGTAATATGTTTGTAAATTTGCGGAATCGCAAAGACCTTGAGTTATGGCACAAGCACACAGTTATACTGAAGAAAACATTCGCTCCCTCGATTGGAAAGAGCACATCCGGCTACGTCCCGGAATGTATATCGGAAAGTTAGGAGATGGAAGCAGCATCGACGATGGTGTCTATATTTTATTAAAGGAAGTCATTGACAATTGCATTGATGAATATGTCATGGGCTTCGGAAGGGAAGTGGATATTGACATCACTGAAGGCCTTGTCAAAGTAAGAGATTATGGGAGGGGAATTCCATTGGGAAAAGTTATCGAATGTGTTTCTCAAATCAATACAGGTGGAAAATATGACAGTAAGGCATTCAAAAAATCTGTGGGATTAAATGGGGTAGGTACCAAAGCAGTGAATGCATTGTCTTCTTATTTCAAAGTGGAAGCCATACGGGATGGGAAAATAAAAATTGCAGAATTTGAACGGGGCAATCTCATCAAAGAACACAATCTAAAAAATACAGATGAAGTCAATGGAACCATCATTTCATTCAAACCAGATGAAAAAATATTTGCTAAACATCGTTTTGTCCAGGAGTTTGTAGAATCGAGAATCTGGAATTACGCCTATCTCAATGCCGGATTGCGCATCCATTATAATGGCAAAACATATGTTTCAAA
The DNA here is from genome assembly GCA_044227375.1 of Saprospiraceae bacterium. GTDB lineage: Bacteria > Bacteroidota > Bacteroidia > Chitinophagales > Saprospiraceae > Vicinibacter. Next base: position 1,285 of record JBGAWX010000034.1, on the reverse strand, counting down.
AAATGGCCTGAAGGATATGCTGGAGAGGCGTACAGATGGTGAGACACTGAGTTATCCGATTATTCATTTGAAAGGAGAAGACATAGAATGTGTTTTGACTCACGGCGCTCAATACGGCGAACAATACTACAGTTATGTCAACGGTACCTATACTTCACAAGGTGGAACGCATCTCAACTACTACCGGGAAGCTATCGTGAAAACCATACGCGATTTTTATAAAAAGGATTTTGATTCCAAGGATATTCATTCCGGTGCGATTGGTGCTATATCAGTAAGAATTGAAGAGCCGGTGTTTGAGTCACAGACGAAAACCAAACTGGGTTCTACAACCATTGCCGCCGAAGGATCCTCATTGCGTTCTATGATTTCAGATTTTGTGTGTAAAGAGTTGGATCTGTACCTTCATCAAAATCCGGACACAGCAAAAGAATTGCTCAGCAGAATTCTACAATCAGAACGCGAGCGAAAAGAAATTGCCGGAATTAAAAAGCTCGCCAATCAACGAGCAAAAAAAGCAAATCTGCACAATAAGAAACTCAGGGATTGCAAATATCATCTAACGGATACCAAAACAAAAGCTGAGATTCTGGAAAAGACTATGCTCTTCATCACTGAAGGAGATTCTGCAAGTGGTTCGATAACCAAATCACGCAATCCGGAACTGCAGGCAGTATTCAGTTTACGGGGTAAACCGCTTAATTGTTATGGTATGACTAAAAAGGTGGTTTATGAAAATGAAGAACTCAATTTATTACAACACGCACTGGATATTGAAGACGGTATTGAAAATTTGAGATATCATAAAGTGGTCATTGCTACTGATGCTGACGTGGATGGAATGCACATCCGTTTGTTGTTACTAACTTTTTTTCTTCAATTTTTTCCGGAATTGGTACGCAATGGACATTTATTCATCTTGGATACGCCATTATTCAGAGTCCGAGATAAAAGACAAACGTTTTACTGTTATTCAGAAAAGGAAAAACAAGATGCAATTCATGCACTCCGTGGAAAGGCCGAAATTACTCGATTCAAAGGACTTGGAGAAATCAGTCCTGATGAGTTTGCAGGGTTTATTGGAGAAAACATCAGGTTAGAACCTGTCGTCTTAAATGAAGATTCCCACATCGAAAAAATACTCGAATACTACATGGGCAAAAATACCGGTGAGCGCCAGGATTTCATCATCGAAAATTTACGCACTGATTTAGATCAAATCATTCCAGAAGGTGTCAAAGAATTGGAGGAAGTTGAAGATTAGTATTGGAAATAGTTAATAGAC
>JBGAWX010000349.1:0-3136 GCA_044227375.1 Saprospiraceae bacterium | reverse complement strand
ATGACGGAAGAGTTTAAGGACATACTCAGGCCTGACAACAAACTCAGGGAAATGAAATTTGCAATTACTGAAAGTTCATTGCCAAACCAGGCAACACAAAATGAGGTGGCGAGACAGGCTAAAGCCACGCTTAACCAATTCAATTCTTTAAGCAACAGCATATTCCTGAACCCTAAAAAACAAATCAATACCACATTGAAAATGAAGAAATTCACTCCGGCCGTTTGCTGGTAGAAAAGCGCACTGTATAAGACTGTGCCCGCAATTAAAATCATGTCATTTTTTTTCATAAGAATTATTTTAAAAGTACTTTGTATTTCAAAGTGTATGAATAAAAAAATTTATGGTCTGTTTTTTAATAAGGATTCCAATCCATTCAGATGATCATTGAATGCCTTTCTTCCCGCTTTGGTGACTGAATACGAGGTATTCGGCTTTTTTCCGACAAATTGTTTTTTGATTTTTACGTAGTCCATTTTTTCAAGGGCACTGATATGACTTGCTAAATTACCGTCGGTTATTTTCAACAGTTCTTTGAGATGTCCAAATTCTACCCATTCATTCACCATCAGGACAGACATGATTCCCAGCCTGATCCTGCTTTCAAAAGCTTTATTCAAATCTTCGATATAGTTTTTCATGCCTCATATCTTTTATACATGATGATTCCATAAATAATGTGGAATAATCCAAATCCGACAGCCCAAAATAAAAGACCAAAACCTATATAGTATGATGCGATGAGTCCAAGCATGATTTGTGCGATTCCCAAATAACGCACATCATCCAAAGTGTACTTGCTTGCATTGAGTAATGCCAATCCATAAAAAATCAAAGTAGCCGGGGCAATCAATCCTACAAACCGGTGATGCATCAGGACCAGGCAAAACAAACCTCCCGTGATCAATGGAATCATCAAATTTATAAGTAACCTTTTTGCAGTAGGATCCCATATGGATTGATCTTTTTCTTTAGCTTTCCGTGAAGTAAGAAACACTCCAACCAAAACAGATGCCATTAAAACTGCGACTGCAACCGCTATAGTAAATACCAAAAATTCTTGATTTAATGCTCCATCCTCGGTAATGGCGATCTGATAGTATCCGGTACTAAACAGGTCAATGCTATAGCGCCAGCAAAGAATCCAAACACCCAATAAAGCAAAGAATCCGGCAAATACTCCCGACAATCCACTTAAAGATATAAACCGGGAAGAACGCTCCATCAAGGATCTGATATCCGAAAGGGCCTGAAAATCTTCGTTGTTATTATTCATACATTAATAATTAAAAGTACTTTGAAACGCAAAGTTAATATTTTCTGATACATGAAACTCTTTTTTTAAAAAACCAATTCAGAATCCGTAACGCAACCCAATTCATGTCCTGGCTTCAGCACTTTTTCATGACCTGGAATTTCAATTTATCAAACCGGGACACGATCTCAATTTGACAATGTATTCTAACCTTCTGATTGTTTTTCCTGTTTTGCCTAAACCCTCTTTCCATTAAGCATTTATTCACGTTTTTTTTAATAAGATCTCTCCAAATTCTGCCCTCCGGTCTTACCTTTGCAGCGATTTTTAAAAGACCTTTGAAAAAGCGGTATGAAGCAGTTTAAAATTTTGTTTTTATTGATTTTTATTGTTTCCGGAAGAATTATCGGTCAGAATAATACCTTGAACTCCGATTATTCTTTGGCGCAGGTTGAAGGTCATGAAGGTCATAACCACAGCGGGGAAACACAAGCTCATACTGATGCTGCACCAAATGAATCCCCGGCTGGGCACGAATCTCACGAAGAACACAAATTCGATCCAAAATCAACCGCCTTTCATCACATTTCTGACCTGAATGTTTACAGCATCGGACCCTGGAATTTTCCTTTGCCCTGCATGTTGTATGCTCCTGGTCATGGCTGGTCGGTGTTTTCTTCAGGGCGTTTCCATATCGATGATTCTCATCATGGTACAGGTCATAAAGTCATCGATGGATATGTATTGAACAAAGGCCGGATCAATAGAATCAGAAATGCGGAATCTATACCCGGTGAAGCAGAACTTCAGGACATCATCACCAAAAAGGAAAATATAGGCGGCAAAGAAAAAGAAGTGGACTATGCCCTGATCAATGGTCAGGAATATGCCCTGGACAAATCCAGCACTGCGGATGGTGGTTTGTTTGGCGGAGGGATCACCTCATTTTATGATTTTTCCATTACCAAGAATGTACTCAGCATGATGCTGGTTTTTGCATTGCTTGCCTGGTTGTTTATCTCCATGGCAAGGAATTATAAAAAAGCTCCCGGAACGGCTCCGCGCGGTGCACAATTGCTTATGGAACCCATCATATTGTTCATTCAGGAAGAAGTGGCAAAACCATTCCTCGGTCACAAATGGGAACAATTCTTTCCCATGTTGCTTTCTATTTTCTTTTTTGTTTTAGGACTGAACTTATTCGGTCAAATCCCATTCCTCGGTGGATCTAATGTGACAGGTAATCTGTCTTTTACTATGGTACTTGCATTGATTACCTTTTTGGTAGTCAACTTTAATGGTAATAAACATTACTGGGAGCACATTCTTTGGATGCCTGGCATTCCATCCTGGGTGAAAATCATCCTTACCCCTGTAGAAATTTTAGGTGTATTTATCAAACCCCTGACCTTGATGCTCCGATTGTTTGCGAACATCACGGCAGGACATATTGCGATTTTAATTTTCATCAGTTTGATTTTCATCTTCGGAAACTCGGGTGCGAATCTTGGAGCTGGAATCGGAGCAACCTTCGGATCTGGATTGCTGACTTTATTTATGATGTCCATAGAATTGCTGGTTGCATTGATACAGGCTTTTGTGTTTACGATTTTAACGGCATCTTATATTGGTGCTGCGACTGAGGAGCATCATCATTGAGAAGTGAAGAACGATGAGTGATGCCCGCCTGCCAGACGGGCAGGAGTGATGCCCGCCTGCCAGACGGGCAGGAGTGATGAGTGATGAGATTTTAAGTAAGTAATTTAAAGAATAATAAATAAAACTACAACCTAAAGCCTATAGCCTAATGTCTATAGCCTAAGATTGTAGAAAGATTACGAAACCATTTAATTCATTTATAAAACATTTTATTATGGGAGG